>CAIWJG010000038.1 GCA_903912925.1 uncultured Verrucomicrobia subdivision 3 bacterium
CGTCCGGCCATAGCTCCCGGTGTACCGGAAGTAGTGGCTGATTGCGCTGTGCCGGAGAACGTCATCCGGCCAAGGCTTCAAGGCTTTCGCTTTCTCCTGTTGCTTATCGCTCAGGCGCTCAAGGTTTCCGAAACCAGCAGCGGCTTTGATCGCGTCGAAGTCCCTCCTCCAATTCGACGGGTAAAGCGGCGTGCCCTGATAGGCTTCGAGCCATTTGGTCAGCGTGTCATCAATCGCAATCACCCGCGCTCGCTTGGTTTTAGTCTGACTCGATTCAAGCCGGATTTCCCGGTCCTTCAAGTTAACTTGTTCCCATGTCAGGCGGGCAGCCTCGAACGGTCGCAACCCGCCAAACAGGCACAGAGCAACGTAGGGCGCCAACCGGCCTTGGCGGTGACTCTCTGCGGCTCGCAGAAGCTTTTCACATTCGGCAACAGAGAGCACAGCCGGGGCGATGCTGTCTCCGCTCTTTTCAACGCGCACGTCCCGGCATGGGTTGGTGGTTGTCCATCGCCGGGGGCGTTCAATGGCCCAGCGGAAAAACCGGGAAACGGCGCGGCGGTCGTTATCGCGTGAAGCGGGGGACACGCTCCGCTTTTCGAGAAAGTCCTCTATGGTGTCTGGGGTGATGTCCGCAACGCGCAAGTTGCCGATGCTGTTGGCGAACACATTTACCCGCAACCGCAGATTGGATTTGGTCCGCTCGCGAAGCGTTGGCGTAGCGTCCAGCCATTGCTTGAACGATTCAACCGCTTCGTCTAGCCGGGGTGAATCGGCAACCGCATTCTGGCGGCCATGCTTTAGCCAATGTTCAACCGCCAGCATAAGCTCATGGTCTGCGTCCAGGCGCAGGTAGGCAGCCTCGGCCACTCGCAGTTGCGTGTCTGTCAGTTTGGTTGCGCGGATCGCCGTGTCAGTGTGTCGGGCCAGCCATTCGGTTGTTAGCTCCACCTTGCGGCATTCGGCAAACTTCAGGTCTTGATAGTTCTCGCGGACCCGGGTGCCGTCGCGTTTCATGCCGGTAACGCGCCAGCTTTCACTGCCGCCCCGGTTGGTGAAGGTTTGGAGTTTGAACGGCTCGCGGTAGCTGGCGGACTGCTTCTTTTCAGGCACCGGCTGTGCGAGTGGTATCACGTTATCGGCAGTTGCAGTATTCATTGTTCCCCATTGTCGCACAGTGCCTTTACCGTGTCAACCTCGTTGGCAACCGATTTTTGCACTCGCACTATATGCAATGGTTATGCGCCTAATGTGGCGTTTTGATCGGTGTCCTTTTAAGCCGTTGGTCCCGGGTTCAAGTCCCGGCCAACCCACCAGTTTCTTCCCTCAGGGTAAGTGCCGAACGCCCACCTCCACGCTGCGCCCCCGGGAATTGTTCGCCCGCACGATGAGTTGGCGCCTCTGGGGGTTCTTGGCCCAGTCCTCATCCAGGTATTCGAAACAGTAACCGCAATTCTCCTGGGCATCTTTGCGCGTCCATTCCAGCACCGATTGACCTGCCCGCTTCGGCGGGTCCCACTGACCGGAGCGGTAGTTCTTTTCCCACGTGATGAGGTGATAGTCCGGCGCCGCCACCGCCCGGACAAAGACCTCCTGGCTGAAAATGCCCCAGTCGAGGCCGCAGGTCAGCACCGCCTCAGCGGGCAGACCCAAATCCCGGCGCAGCCGCGGCCGCCAGGCGGCGAAGCGCTCGCGCATGTCGTAGTAGTTGTCCGCGCACTCCAGATACACCGGATCCCCGGCGGCGGTTTGAAAGAAATCCGAGTGCAGAACCAGCAGTGGCGTCCAGGCTGTCCCCGTGGACACACCGTAGCCTCGCCGTAGCACCTCTTATCGGCGATAAGAGGTGCTACGGCGAGGGTCCGGGGCAATGCCGGGGCGGGTGAGGTGTGCCAGCGTCGTGGGGATAGGGGCGGCCGACGGTGGGGCTTCTGGGGTTTCCAGCACCAGGGCGGGAGCGTAATCCGGGGGCGCACGAAGTTCCTGCGCGGGTCAGCGGTCTGGGCCGAGCGTCGAGTCGCCGGGCGCCCGTTGTGTGGTGGGATTCGAAAACATTCGGAGCAGGACAACCCCGTGATGACGAATATCAGTATCGAAAGCATGATCAAAAACGCCCAAGTCCCGTTGCTTCCACACATCACGCAACCTCCATTTGCCGGTCAAACTCAGCTTTTCAAACTCCAGCCTATAATTCTTGGATCCTTCATCGCCCCAGCGGAAGAAAGTTTGGGGTGTTTTACTATAATTGTCTGGGTTGAACAGGCCGACAGCATACGAACCGTCTTCCAGGGGTTTGAGCCATACTTGCACACCGTTTTCATCTGCCAACAATCTTGCTGACCTCCCCTGGGGATCTTGATCAATCTCAATCACCTCATCGTTGGTGAGCAAATTCAAAGTGAACGCATCCATCTGGTCGATGGGGCACCCAATTAGCAATGGCGATGACAACAGACAAAACAAGCTGACATGGGCATACTGTTCATCGGGCGTCAACCGGGTGGGATGCAAGCCAGAACCGGTGGTGACGTGTCCCAATATCAACATATCAGGGTCATTCCAATGTCCCGGCCCGCCGTAGGGACCCCATTTATCGATCGTAAAAACGGAATGGTACAAACTTAGCCAGCTATCCCGAATATCCGACCCGGTGCGCCACAGGTTGGAAACCCTGGCCCAATCTTTGGCATCAGCAAATGATGCCGCATTCGAAAGGCTATAAACGATGTCCCTACCGGATTTGCGCAGGGCATCCGACATCCGCTCCGCGGACGAGACTTGCAGCCGCCAATCGTATTTTAAGTAGTCGATGCCCCAATCGGCCATTTGCTGCGCATCATCCACTTCAAATCGGTATTTCCCGATACGGCGGAACGCTCGCTTGTTATTTCTAATGGATTCGGGATAAGCCCCGTTTTCAAAGTCTGATGAGCCCCCAACATAGCCGGCGTAACTCGAAATCCATGGGGTTGAATAGACCCCCATCTTTAACCCCAGAGCATGGATCTGGTCCACCATTTGCTTGAAATCAGGGAATTTTGCATTGGGCTGGATGGCATTCCACTGGCCGCCTCTTTGCCCCTGCCAGGCATCATCGATATTGACGTAAGTCCAGCCATGATCCCGGAGCCCCATGCGAACCATGGCCTGAGCGGAATTCATTACCTTTTCTCGATCGATTTCCTTGGCCCACGAGTTCCAGCCATTCCAACCCATGGGCGGCGTAAGCGCGATGGTGTCGCCAATAGCTACTCGCAGTTTCTTCGCCGTCTCACCAAACGCATTCCTGGCCTTAAGGGTTACCGTGTAATTGTCCTGCTTCCCCACTTTCCCGCTGATGATCCCGGTTGCCGAATCAATGCTCAAGCCTTCGGGCAAACCCTCTGCAGCAAGGTACATCGGGCGTTGCCCAGTTGCGGCAACTGCCAACAAAAAGGGATTACCGGGTCTTGCGCCAAAGACGCTTGGAGAATTGATTCTCGGGGTTTGGGGAGTTGCAGGGGTTAAAAGGTGCTTTTCATCGGCATTGGGCATCGGTTGAGGCGCCCGATCTCCGATCATTACAAACTGCGCCTCGGCCAAGTCGAAGTAGGCGTTAAAAACCAATGCGCCGGTAACCTTTACAAGCAGGCCTAACCGTTTGATGCCGGTCAGATCGACACTTACCTTTTGCGGGGCATCGCCTTGACGCATTTCTCGCGCCTCAAATAACACCTTTCTATCCCCAATGACATAAAACGTGAATCGAGCATTTGCATTTGCCTTGTCATCGGCGCCCACGGATGCCCTGAATGTGTTTGCGCCGCCGTCGAGAAGGAAGGAAAGCACACTGAGAGACTGCAGGCCAACTCCCCGGTTGAACCGCGCTCCTCCCATCATCATTGGCTCACCGCCGGCATTTGCGTTTACTGAAACGGAGGCGATTCCCTCAGAAAAGGACCTTATGTTTAGGTCATCCATCCATATAATGCGGGTCGGTTGCGCGTATGCAGCGGGGGCAATCCACAACCACAGCAAGCATGAACGCAGCATGTATGCACGAAGCATGTTGGGCACCTTATTCATTTGTAGTTGTTGGCATAAGCGGGCAGGAGAGTGGAAATTATTCCAGAGGTAAACAAGCTCTTGATTTGAGATCCGAACGGCTAATCATGCTTCATGCCGACAGCCCGACGTCAGAGGTCAGGTGGAAGGGGGGGCGGAAGTCGCCCCGAACCAGCCGAATCAGTTCTCCCGGGTCTTGGAACGGCAAAATCCCCAGCTACTTCTCGGTCAAACTCCAGATGCCATCCCAGGTCTGGGACGCTGCGCTCAGGTGTTTCCTGCACTGTGCGGCATAGACCACGCTTGGCGGGTCTTCCGGGTGCCGCTCGAAACGATCCAACGCCGCCGGCCATTGCCCCTCCAGGCATAGCTTCAGGCCGGCCTCGAAATCTGCCAGCAATGCCGGAGCCGGCTCGCTCGCCAACCCGAGAATCTCATAAACACGCACCGGCTGCTGCCGGCCGACGACCCGAAGCCGCCCCAGTTCCCGTCCACGGAACTGGCCCTGCGTCTGCAACCAGGTCGTCTCGGAAATCATGTTGTAGGTGCCGAATACCTTGTTGGCTCCCTCAAGCCGCGAGGCCAGATTGGCCGCGTCGCCCAGTACGGTATAGTTGAAACGGTCACGCGAGCCCATGTTGCCCACCGTCACGTTGCCGGTGTTCATGCCGATGCGAGCCTTGATGACGACGCCGCTCTTCCGCTGGTAGTGCTCGCGCCGTTCCGCCAACCTGCGGTTACAGCGCAAAAGCGCGCGAACCGCGCGGACGGCATGGTCGGGCTGGTCCACGGGCGCGTTCCAGAAGGCCACGATGGCGTCGCCGATGTATTTGTCGAGGTAGCCCCCTTGCTCCAGGATGATGTCCGTCATGTCGGTCAGGTATTCGTTTAACAACTGGGTCAGCGCCTCGGGGTCAAGCTTCTCGGAGAAAGATGAGAACTTCTCGATATCGGAGAAGAGAATCGTCAGCTCCCTCTTTTCACCGCCGAGCTGCAGGCGGCCCGGCTCAGCGATGATCTGGTCAATGACCTCGGCCCCCAGGTAGTGCTTGAACGCCCGCTTCAGGAAGGCCTTCTGGCGGCCCTCGGTGGCGTAATTGAGGACGACGCCCCCAACCAGCGCGGCGGCGACAGCGCTTTCGGTGGCCACCATCGGCCACCACCAGCCCAGGTGATACGCCACGAGCGCCCCCAGGACCGGAACGGGCAGCAATACGGCACAGGCCAGGACGCTCTGACTAACCTTGCGGCTCAGCGATACCAGGGCGCCACTCAACAGGCCCAGAAACAAGGTCGCCAGGACAACGCCCGCCGTCGGCACTTCCTGCATGGAGAAAAAGCGCAGCAGGTTATCCAGGGAAGTTGCGTGAATCTCGACGCCCGGACAGGCGCGGTTCACCGGTGTCGGGTGAGCATCGTGCAACCCGGGGGCACTCAGGCCAAAGAATACGTAGGCGTTGGTGAAAACCGCCGGGTCCAGCACAGGCTTCTCGCCGGCCTGCAGGCGAAGTTCGGACTGGATTACGGCTGCCGCGCTGTAGGAATCGTGGGCCCCGTTCTTTCCGCAGAAACGCAGCACGGTGCGACCACGGCCATCGATGGGCACCTCGCGTTCTCCGATCTTCAACCAGCCGGCCTTCAACTCAAGCGGTGGTGTGTGGCCCGCGGCCTTTTCCGCCGCCAGATAGGCCGCCAGGCCCAGGGAGGGCACAGCTTTCCCATCGAAGACACGAAATTGCGACGTGCGCCGGAACACGCCGTCCGGGTCGGGTTGCTCACTGACATTGGCGAGCAGCGTGGCGTTGGTCGCCACCTCGGGAATGGGCAAGGTGGCTCGGGGCATGACCACCTGCTCGGAGGGGTCGCGCCCCAGCCACTCGTTGAGCCCCAGGATGGAGCTGGCGATAGGCAGATCGCCACTGGGCCAGTTGGTCGCCTCACCAGACTGCGAACTGAGGAATAGAGCGCCGACGAAGCCGGGGGTTCGCCGGATGGCATCGTTCAGGGCTTGGTCGTCCCCGGCCCCGTAAGAGGAGGGTTCGGTGTAGAGCATGTCGAACGCAACCGCCTTTGCCCCGCTCCGCTTGCAGAAATCCAGCACCGCCGAATAGACCGTGCGCGGCCAGGGCCAGACCCAGCCGTTTTCCTTCTTGCCCCAGTCTAAGCTCGCCTGATCCACCAGGATGATCTTGACCTGAGGCGAAGGCGGTGTGTGCGGTGAGAAAATCCCCACGCGCCAGTCCCAGGTGGGGAACTCAAACCTCTGGAGCATCCCCGCGCGCCAAAGCCCGAGGACGACCCCGGCGGAAAGGAGCCCAAGGCCACCGCCGTGAACCATTCGCTTCCACATTCGGCCTCGCGCGTTGAGTTCCTTCATCGAGTTCTTTCCTCGCGTGCGAACGATTAGACTAGCGGAAGCGAGATTCCCAGCCCCCTTAGCCGCAACTATTCAGTGGGCAACGCCATTCCCCCTCACCCCGGCCCTCTCCCCTGGGGAGAGGGAGAACATTCGCAGCGCTGGAAAATGCCCACTGTGGAGTGAGTGTTCCCAAACGGGCGCCGATTGGCTCCCTCTCCCTGAGGGAGAGGGCCGGGGTGAGGGGGAACAGGGCGTCCGGCTGCATGGATGCGGCTTAGACCCCTCCCAGGCTCTTCTGGAACCGCTCCTGGCGGACGGGCGAGGCTTCCGGCTGAGTCTCGGTGCCAATGGTCTTCTTCAGTTCGGCGATACGCACTTCCGGCGCGGGATGGGTCTTGCCGAAACCCTTGTTGTCCGCCTTGAGCTGGACTTGCATGCGCTCCAGCATGGTAACGAGCGCAGCGGGGTTGTAGCCCATCTTCTTCATAATCACCACAGCCCCCTTGTCGGCCTCAAACTCCGTGGTCCGGGAGTAGCCGCTATTCATCATGGTAGAAGTGATGTCGGAAATGCTCCCCTCGAAAGCCTTCGTGACCTCGGCGAGTTGCCCTCCGGCCAGCGAACTGCCCGCTGCCGCCCCCAACGTGGTCAGCGCCGAGGTGAGACGCCCCTTGCGGATCGCCTTCAGCCCATGCTGGTGATCCACATGGCTGATCTCGTGCGCGAGCACGGCCGCCAGCTCGTCCTCGGTCTTGCAGCACCGCACCATGCCCCGCGAGACCAGGATCAATCCGCCCGGCGCAGCGAAGGCGTTCACCTCGTCTGTCTCCAGCAGCAGGAAGTGGTAGCCCCCGAAAGTTTCTGGCTTGGCGGAGAATTGGACTGCGGTTTGTCCGATCAGGTTCAGGTAGGCGTTGGCTTGCTCGCGGTCGAACGGCTTGTAGGTGACCAGAACGGTGGCCGCCACCGCTCGTCCGATGTAGTATTCCTGCTCCGGCGTAATATCCTGGAACGTCTTTTCAATCGCCAGCGCGCTCTTATTGAGCGCCTCGGCCTGGTCAGCGTTCATGACACCGGTTGCTTGCCCCACCACCCCTCCCACCTGAGACATCGTTGAACAGCCGCTGACGAAGGCCAGGGCCAACGCTGCGGCTGCCACACTCAAAAGCTGCGCCCGGGCATCAATTCGGAGGCTCATCGTTTGCCTCCTTCCACCGGCTGGATGCCGCCGTCCTTAAGGAACTGCTGCATTGATTCGGGCGGCACCTTGATCTTCTCCATCTTGTCCACCCAGGTGAAATCCACGTCCCGGTTCTTGGTCTTGAAATCGGCTTCGACGTCAGAGCTGAAGCCCTTGCCGGCCAGAGCCAGCTCATCACCTGAAGCACCAGTCTGGGCGTCCTGGCTTCCCGCCTTCATCGCAATCTTCTTCTTGCTGAGGGCGGAGTTGTGCATCCACCCGCCCTGTCCGTCCGCGAGGGTGACTTTGGACCAGTCCCCCTGCTGCTCGAGGACCTGTAGGCGATCCCCGTAGTTGACCCGGGTGACTACTTTCCCAAGAAAGGATGGGGTGGCTAACACCTGCCCGCTCTTCACCTGCACGCTCATCGTGACCGGCCCTGCGACGAGGGTGGTGCCGATCATTACGATCAAGCCCAGGCCTAACCAGCGCTTGCTTTGTCTTTTCATTGTGTCTGTCAATATGTGGCTATCGCTCCAGGCACGGTTCGGCCTGGCCGAGAGATACCAAGACTATGCCGGAAATCTGATTGAATTCAACGAATACCTTGCGAATGTCGGCGGGAGTTCAAAATGAGACTTGTTGTGGGAACAAAAAGAACCGCCGCTGCCCCCTCGTTTACCCCTCAGCTACAAACAACTCGTGAATGCGCCCCAGATTACCAATAGTTCGATCGTGAGCGGCCCCAACCTTGAATGGTGCGCGCTGCAGGGCTTGAACCTGCGACCCCTTCCGTGTGAAGGAAGTGCTCTTCCACTGAGCTAAGCGCGCAAAAAGCGTTCCGAAACTGCCCAGACACTTGGTGTTCCCGGTCTGGTGCCGGATCGCGATGGACCTAACTTCTCCACGACACGCCGGTTTGGCAAGTCCAAAACACCTCGAAAAACAACCAGACTTCCGGCGGCAGGCATTAATTCCAGTTCCGCTCAGTAAACCTTACGCAAATTGGAGGGCAGGATGTTCAGCTCGGTCCGATACTTCGCTACCGTGCGGCGCGCGATCACAATGCCCTTTTCTTTGAGCATCCGCACGACTTCCTGATCCGAGAGCGGTTTGGCGGGAGCTTCCGCCTTGAAGATGTCATCAATCATGTCCTTTACACTGGTGTTGGACATGCCATCACCGCTGGCAGTCTGGATGCCCGCGGTAAAAAAGTACTTCATCTCGAAGATGCCCTGGGGCGTGGCCATATACTTGCCCGAGACCGCCCGGCTGACGGTGGTTTCATGCACCCCGACGACTTGCGCCACCTGCACCATCGTCAGCGGTTTGAGGAAGGCGATGCCTTTGGCCAGGAACTCGCGCTGGCGATTCACGATTTCATTGGCAATGTTCAGGATCGTCTGCTGCCGTTGATGCAGACTCTTGATCAGGAACTTCCCAGCGCGAATCTTTTCGCGGATATAGTTACGCACCTCGGCGGAGTTTTCGCCGTGGGCCATCAGGTCCTTGTACGTGTTGCTGATGCGCAGATGCGGGATGTGTTCGTTATCGGTCGTGACCACAAAGTCGTCGCCCGACTTGCGGACGAACACCTCCGGCAGGATATACTGATCGTTATCCGGCAAATAGGCGCGGCCGGGGCGCGGCTCCAGCCGGGCGATGCGCTCCAGCGCTTCCTGCACCTCGTCCACCGATGTGCCCGTGCCCCGGGCGATTTCCGGGATTCGCCGCTTGCCGAGCGCGTCCATAAACTCGCTAACAATGCGGTATTCCAGCGTATTCTGCTGGCCCAACCGTTCGAACTGGAGCAGCAGGCATTCCCGCAAACCCCGCGCCCCGATGCCCGGCGGGTCGAAGGTTTGAATCACTTTCAGCACCTCGGCAATCTGATCCGGCGGCAACCCCACGGACGCTGCCAGTCTCTCCACAATTGCTTCGGGGCAGTTCCTCGACAATTCCAACGGGTAAGCATCCTCCAGCAACAACCGATTGAGGAATAGCAGCTCGTCCCCCTCGGGCTTCTGCGAGAGGAGTTCCTGTGTTTCCGAGGTCAAACCAACGACTTTAGCGGCCTTCCTTTCGGCCTTTTCCGCCTCCTTCTTTTGGGCCTTTTCATATTGCGAAAGGAGTTGCTGGGTTTCCGAGCGCAACGTGATCCCGGCAAAACGGCGAGGGTCATAGACCGATTGACCGCTCACCTTGGAGTCATGGATCGAGCGACCGCTCAGTAGGATGTTAAGGTCGGGCAAGAGAGCTCCTGGCAGCGTCGCTTGATCATGGCTGCTACGTTCATAGGCCCGCAGAACTTCCCGGGTCTTCTCAGACAACTCCCCCACGAGCCAGGCATCAACCTGCCTCGCTCGCTGCTTCAACCTGCTGGCCAGCGCTGGGAGATCGCTGAGATCTCCCGCTGAAAATATGAAAGGATCTTTCAGATAACCATACTTATCAATGTTGCCGACCAGCATTTCCGCAATCGGCCACTGATCCTCTAGCAGACCGGATTGACGAACCTGCTCCAGCAGCATTTCCTGCAGCGACGTCCCCGCCACCAGTGAGTCGAACATGAATTGACGCTTCTCCTCGTCCTCGGCGGAGGCCCGCATCGGGAGATTGGTTTGGGCAAAATGATCCCGCCATTCCTGGTCGAGCTGCACCAAGCGCTCAAACTCCGCCTGAAAGTCATCCACCGGTTCACTCGCGTCCTTTTCGGCGGCGGGGTCAAAGTCCGCATCCGCGGGCAGCTCGGTGGGATCCGCCGCTTCGGCGGGCTGGTCCGCATCCTGGCCTTCTTTCTCCTGCAACTCTGTTTCCGCCACGGACTCTTCTTCCAGCACTGGATTCTGTTGCAACTCCTGCTCCACCAACGCTTTGAGCTCCAGCGTTGGCGCCTGCAAGAGGGCCAGCGACTGCTGCAGTTGCGGGGCCAGGACCATCGACTGCGTCAAACGCTGTGACAAATGTAGGCCTTGAGACATGACTAGACTCTAATCCGCCCGGCCGATAAAACAAGTAAGAACTTGGCACGACTTTCGCTCTATTAAGCCCATTTTCGAAAGCTTCGGCAACCGCGTGCAGCCGCCAGAGATACAGGACCGAAAGCAACATCCGATTCTTTACCTTTGACCTCCCGCGAACTCGCGTGCACGCTTTTGCCATCCGCTGAACAACGATAACGCCACTATTGATACCTATGACCTCACGCGAACGAGTCCTCGCCGCCTTGAATCACCAGGAACCTGACCGTGTGCCAATTGATTTGTCCGGCCACCGCTCGTCGGGCATCGCCGGCATGGCTTACGCGCGGCTGCGCGATCATCTCGGCCTGCCGAAGAAACCCATCCGTGTCTATGACCCGGTCCAGCAACTGGCCATCGTGGACGAAGACGTGCTCCAACGGTTCCAGGTAGATACGATCGAACTGGGCCGGGCCTTCGCGCACGAAGACAAGTATTGGGCGGAGTGGACGCTGCCTGATGGCACGCCCTGCCTGATGCCGGCGTGGGCCTTGCCGGAGCGCGACAATGGCGAGTGGGTAATCCGTTCGCATGTGAGCGGCCGCGTCATCGCCCGCATGCCGGAGAGTGTCTGGTATTTCGAGCAAACGCATTGGCCGTTCCTCGAACAGGACGATCTCGACCACATCGAGGCGGCGATTCCGGAGAGCATGTGGACCGCCATCGCCTCGCCGCCGGGGCCGATTGTTGCCGGCCCGGACGGCACTCAGTTGCTCCGGGATGGCGCGCGCCGGCTGCGGCAGCAGACGGACCGCGCGATCATTGGCCTTTTCGGCGGCAACCTGCTTGAGTTCGGCCAATTCCTTTACCGCAACGACAACTTCTTCATGGTGCTGGCCGGCGAACCGGAGCGTGCCCACCGCTTCCTGGATAAGCTATTGGAGATGCACCTGCGCAACCTTGACAGTTTCTTAAGCGCCGCAGGGGATTCAATTGATGTGATCCTGTTCGGCGACGACCTGGGAATGCAGTCGGGCCCGCAGGTCTCGCCCGCGATGTATCGGGAGTATTTCCAGCCCCGCGAGCGCGCCATGTGGCAACTGGTCAAGCAGCGCGCTCCGCACCTCAAGATCATGTTGCACTGCTGTGGCGGCGTCCGCGAGCTTCTGCCCGGTTTGATTGACGCCGGGCTGGATGCCATCAATCCGGTGCAGATCACCTGTCGCGGCATGGACGCCGCGGGCCTTAAGCGCGACTTCGGCAGCCGGCTCACCTTCTGGGGCGGCGGATGCGACACCCGCGACATCTTGATCAAAGGCACCCCGGCACAGGTCACCGAGCACGTGCGCCAACAGGTGAAACTCTGGCAGCCCGGTGGCGGCTTCGTCTTCCAACAGGTCCACAACATCCTGGCCGACGTTCCCCCCGCCAACATCGTGGCGATGTTCGACGCCGCGCTGGGAAATTGACGGGTGGTCGAGCGTTCTGGCCAAGGCCAGCGGGCCGGGACAAGTCTGCTGGGAAATCCGAAACTCGAATACCGAAGACCGAAGGAAGGCCGAAATCCGAAGGCCGAATAGCCTGGGTCAGCCGCCAGGAGCAAGTCTCCCGAATAGGGGGGTAGGGATCTTTTGGGCTCGCCATGACGGCATTGGGCCGCCATGATTTGAAGCCGGACACCCTGTAGGGCCGCTTTATCGCCGGCTGCTTTGTGCACCTCGGGTGGCCGCAAGAACGAGAAGAACATGATTATGGAACAAAAACGATTGGTTGAGAAAGACCCGAAGCTTAACAAGGACGATTTGATCGTTATCGGGGGCGGCGGGGGCTTCATCGGCGGGGCGCTGGCCCGCTACTTTCGCAACAAGGGCTTTACGCGCATCCGCGCGGCGGACAAGAAGCCGCTGCCGGAATGGTACCAGCGCGTGCCGGGTGTGGAATGCCTGAATCTGGACCTCAGCGTCGAAGCCAACTGCGTCCGCCTCTGCGAAGGAGCGGTCGAGGTCTATAACCTGGCAGCGGACATGGGAGGCATGGGCTTTATCGAGCGCTTTCGCGTGGAATGCCTCCGCAGCGTGCTGATCAACACCCACATGATCGAGGCCGCTAACCGAGCCGGCGCGCGCCGCTACTTCTTCTCCTCGTCAGCCTGCGCCTACAACACGCTGCTCCAGAAGGACCCGAAAGTCCGCGCGCTCAAGGAGTCCGACGCCTACCCGGCCATGGCCGAGCGCGGCTACGGCTGGGAAAAGCTGATCTCGGAGATGTTCTGCGAGGAATACTGGGCCGAGCGGGGCATGAAGACAGCCATTGCCCGGTTCCACAACGTCTATGGCCCCTGGGGCACCTGGGACGGCGGGCGCGAAAAGGCGCCGGCCGCCATCTGCCGGAAGGTCATCGCCGCCATTGACGCCGGCAAGCAGACCATCAGCATTTGGGGCGACGGCCTCCAGACTCGCAGCTTCATGTATATTGATGACTGCGTGAAGGGCATTGACATGATTATGCATACCGATGCCCTCATTGCTACGGCCATTAACCTTGGCACCAGCGAACTGGTCTCCATCAATGAGTTGGTGTCGAAAGTGGAGAGGATCGCAGGGATCAAGCTCAAGCGCGAATACGACCTGACCGCGCCCCGCGGCGTGGCCGGCCGCAACAGCGACAACACCTTTATCAAAGAGATGCTCCACTGGGAGCCCGATACCCCGCTCGATACGGGCCTGCGCGCCACCTACAAGTGGATCAAGACCCAATACCTCGCGAAGAAAGCAGGTAAGCGGGTGGTGGACTGAAGGCGGAGGAAGTCCGAAATCCGAAGCAGATCATCCGCTGCTTTGCAATTCGGTTCTTTATTAAGCGGACACCCGTAGTCCATTCGGCTCGGGTTCCCACTGGTTCCAGAATCAGCGCGGGTTGGCCGGCTTCGGTCTTCGGATTTCGGCCTTCCTTCGGATTTCGAGCCTCGGGTTTCGGATTTGATCTCCCCCGGCTCAGCCCTTCAGCACCGTCGCCCCCGCAGCGGGTCGGGAAACGAAAAGCGCGGGCTTGATCTTCGTGCGGCGCTCGTATTCGGCGGCCACGCGCTCGGACACGGCAGCAACGGCGTCCGTGCGCACCAGCGCCACGGCACAGCCGCCGAAACCACCGCCAGTCATACGACAACCGGCGACCCCGCCCTCGCGGCCAATATCCAGGGCGATCTCCACTACCGCGTCCAGTTCCGGGCAGCTCACCTCGTAATCATCTCGCAGCGAGGCGTGGCTGGCATACATGAGCTGGCCCACCGTGGGCCAATTGGAAGCCCGCACGCCCTCGGCGGCAAGGAGTGTCCGCTCATTCTCGCTGACGACGTGCCGCGCGCGCCGGTAAACGACCTCATCCATCCTGCGGCGCGTCCGTTCCAGCATGTCCGCGTCGGCATCGCGCAGGGAGGCCACGCCGAGCGCTTTGGTGGCTCGCTCGCATTGTGCCCGGCGCTTGGCATATTCCCCGCCGGTAAGCTCGTGCTTTACATTCGTGTTGACGACTAGCAACGCCATCGCGGGATCGCTCATCGGCACCAGCTCCGGTCGGCGCGAACGGCAATCCACCAGGAGCAGATGGTCCCGTTTGCCCATCACGGATATGAATTGGTCCATAATGCCGCAAGGCATTCCGGCGTAATCGTGCTCGGCCTTCTGGCACAGCAACGCCTTATCCACCGGGTCGAGCTGCTGACCGGTGATTTCTTCCAGCAGAGTCGCGGTAGCCACTTCCAGAGCCGCGCTGCTGGATAAGCCGCCGCCCAGCGGGACCGTCGAGTGAACCTGGGCGTCAAAACCACCCAGCTTCGCTCCGCGGTCCAGGAATCCCGCGATAACCCCAACCGGGTAATTAGACCACGCCCCCTTCGGCCCGGGCTTAACCGGTTCACTCAGATCCAGGCTCACTGCTCCATTACTTGCGGTGGAGTGAAGCTGAATCCGCCCTTTACCATCGGCTGCGGGCGCGGCGGCGATCACCGTGTAGCGCTCGATGGCCATCGGCAGCACGAAGCCATCATTGTAATCCGTGTGCTCGCCGATGACGTTCACGCGCCCGGGCGCAGCGGCCATCCAGTGCGGTGGCCGTCCGTAGGTCCGGGCGAACTGCTGCGCCGTCTGGTGGCCAAGTTCGTCGAGTGTCATGGCAGCCTGGGAGGAAATCCGAAAGCCGAAAGCCGAAAGCCGAAACAAGCCCGAAATCCGAAGCCCACACTAGTCAAGCCAAGCCTCGGCAAAGCAGCTTTCTCGGGAGCCCAGCCCAGCCAACCTCCGCGCTCGGCGTCGTGCCCGGCCCCAGAATCACGGGTGGACGGTTGCTTTCGGGTTTCGGCATTCGGCCTTCCCTCGGATTTCTGGCCTCGGATTTCGGATCTTTGCGTCACGGGTCTATCGGGCTGAGAACTTGAAGACAGTCGTCTGACGGTAAATCTGGTCCGGGCGCAAAATGATCGACGGGAACCCGGGCTGATTGACCGAGTCCGGGAAGTGCTCCGTCTCCAGGCAAAAGCCGCCGTGCCGCGGATAGGCAATTCCGCGCTTCCCGATCAGGGAACCATCCAGTCCATTCGCCGTGTAGAGCTGCACGCCGGTTTCGGTGGTAAGCACCTCCACTACACGGCCGCTTTCCGGCTCATAGGCGCGGGCTGCCAGGGCAAGATGTTTGCCGCCGCCATTCAATACAAAATTATGGTCGTAGCCGGGCGGAACGGTGTGCAGTTGCGATAAGCGCGAGCCGATGGCCCTCGACTCGGTGAAATCCAGCGGCGTGCCTTTGACCGGTTTGATCTCCCCGGTGGGAATCTGCGTGCTATCGAACGGTGTGTAATTGTCCGCCGCAATCATTAACTCGTGGCGAAGCACGTCCCCCTGCCCTGCGAGGTTGAAGTAAGAGTGATTGGTCAGGTTGATCGGCGTGGCCCTGTCCGTGGTGGCGCGATAGTCCAGGCGCAGTTCGTTGGCATCCGTCAGTGACATCGTAACGGACGCCGCGACCGTGCCCGGATAGCCTTCCTCGCCCTCCGGACTGGTGCAGGTAAACTTCACCGCAGCGCCCGGCTGCGCTTCGCCCTTCCAAACTTTCTTGTCAAAGCCTTTGAGCCCCCCATGCAGGTGGTTCGGCCCGTTATTGATCGCCAGCGAGTAGGTCTTCCCGTCCAGCGTGAATCGGCCTTTTGCAATTCGATTGGCCACCCTCCCGACGGTGCAGCCAAAGCAAGGATGCCCCTTGACGTATTGCGCAAGGTTGTCGAAGCCCAGCACGACGTCGCCCAGCGCGCCCCTGCGGTCCGGCACATGCAGCTCGGTGATGATGGTGCCAAGGTTCGTGACCTTCGCGACCAGCCCGTTAGCGTTGGTCAACGTATAGAGATCTACTGCCGTTCCGTCCGGCAGTTTACCAAATGCTGCTTTCTGAGTGCTCGATGTCATTGTGGTCGCTAGTGATCAAGAGGTTGCCCGCTAAACACGCCAAAAGACGCTAAAGGCATTGGGGATGCTTCATTTTCGGGTTTGGTTTAGCGTCATTTCGCGTGTTTAGCGGGCATCCTTTTTCTTCTGGTCTTTGGCCGGGGCAGCCTTTTTGCTGGCGCGCCACGTCAGGAACAGCATAGCCGCGCCGAACACCAGCAGGACAGCCCCCCAGATCAGGTTGATATTGATGCCCAGCGAGTGCTTTTCGTAAATTTCCTTGTTGGAGACTGCGCCGAAGATCACCAGTATGGCGCCGAACAGGCCGAACATGATGCCGAGGGGAAGTCGAAGGTCGAAGTTCATTATGATGATAGATGATATGTGATTGCCGACCGGCCGTTTGTTACCAGAAAATGATGTTCAGAATAAGGGTCGCCAGCAGCACCAGGATGCCGACGGTCACTGGCTGCATATACCACGGTTCGTGCGCCGTTTCCGGTTTGGGCGTCAGCGAATAGACCAAGCCCTTGAGTTCCTGGTCCGTTTTGGTGCGCTTCGTTGCCAGAGAGATCACGATGGTGAGCACGAAACAGGTCGTCCATGCCACGATGGCCATCCAGAAGTTCTGACCCATCTCGCTGTGGAATATGAATTCCTTGGCAATCCACCCGCCTTTGATTCCGACTTCCGCCCCCCGAGAAAGTGCCAGCCCGTGGAATATGGCCGCTCCGAGCGTGCCGCCGAGCAGGCCGAAGAAGGCGCCATGACCGGTCGTGCGCCGCCAGAACATGCCCAGCAGGAAGGTCGCGAACAGCGGCGCGTTCACGAAGCCGAAGACAAGTTGCAGCATGTCCATGATGTTGTTGAACTTCGACGCCAGGTAGGCGCAGCCGATGCTGACCAGAATACCGAACACCGTCGCCCAGCGGCCCATCCAAAGGTAGTGATTGTCGGACTTCTTAGGCGCGATATAGCTCTGGTAGATGTCGTAGGTCCAGACGGTATTGAAGGCGGTGACGTTGCCCGCCATGCCGGACATGAAGGACGCCATCAGGGCGGTGAATCCGATGCCCAGCAGGCCGGTCGGGAAATACTTGACCAGCAAGGCGGGGATGGTCATGTTGTAATCAGGCGTGCCGTCCTTGCCGATGGGCAGGAACTGGTTACCGCTGGAGTAGTGGAGCGCAATGGCAATCATGCCCGGCAGGATGACCAGCGCCGGGAACAGCATCTTGGGGATTGCGGCGATGAGCGGCGTGCGGCGTGCGGCGGACATAGAATTAGCCGCCATCGCGCGCTGCACCACCAGGAAGTCCGTACACCAATAGCCGAACGAGAGCACGAACCCGAGCCCCATCGTCATGCCGAACCAACCGACGCCCATCGGGTTCTCCAGCGAGCTGCCCATGTGCGTCCACGATTGTGTCCAGGTGCCCTCGACGAAGTGCTGGCTGGTGGCTACCGGGATCAGCTTCTGCTTGAGTGCGGCCCAACCGCCGATGTCCTTGAGCGCCAGGAAGACCAGCGGCGCGAAGCCCAGCACGATCATGAAGAACTGGAGCACTTCATTGTAAATAGCCGACGTCAGCCCGCCCATGAAGATATAGACCAGCACGATGGAGGCCGATACGGCGATGCACGCGTCATAGTTCCAGCCCAGCAGAGTTTCCATCAGCTTGGCCAGGGCATGGAGCGAAATGCCGGAGGAGAAAACAGTCATCACGGAGAACGAGATTGCATTGAGGCCGCGGGTCTTCTCGTCGAAGCGCAGCTTGAGGTACTCCGGCACCGAGCGAGCGCGCGAGCCGTAGTAGAAGGGCATCATGAAAATGGCCAGAAAGACCATCGCCGGTATGGCGCCCACCCAGTAGAAGTGACTGGTCATGATGCCATATTTCGCGCCGCTAGCGGCCATGCCGATGACCTCCTGCGCGCCGAGGTTGGCGGAGAGGAACGCCAGGCCCGTCACCCAGGCGGGAATCGAGCGACCCGACAGGAAGAAGTCGGTGCTGCCCTTCATGTAGCGCTTGAGAACCCAGCCGATGCCGAGGACGAAAGCGAAGTAAATGAGCAAAATCGCGTAGTCTATCCCACCAAGTTGAATGTGCATGCTGATAGTTGTTGTCTAGTTGTCCTGCTGTCCGACGCGCGATGGCGCTTCATCGCCATACCGCCTGCCTGCGATCGGGCGCATCATAATTGTTTTTATTCGCCTGCCAATGGAATTTTCTGCCCCCTCAGCTCTGGAACGAGCCGGCGCTTCGCTGATTCAACGATTGCCAAACGCCCTGACTCGCCTTAATGGAAGGGGGCATCTGTTGATGAATCTGCGCTCCGAACCAGCGCGGCGCCTGCGCAAGTGGGCACTGGCGCCCGCCCTCCTGCTGGCAGTGCTGGCGATGTCCGGCTGCCGGACGCTCAGCTTTTACAGCCAGGCGATCAAAGGCCAATACCAGATTGTCGCTCACCAGCAAAAGATCCAGAAGCTCCTGGCGAACCCGCAAACGTCCGCGCCCCTAAGGGCGAAACTGGAGCTCGTCCAGGACTTGCGCGCCTTCGCCAGGAAGGACCTGCTGCTCCCTGTTGATGGGCACTACGAGAAATACGCGGACGTGCACCGCCCGTTCGTGGTGTGGAACGTCGAAGCCGCGCCAGAGTTCTCCCTGGAACCAAAGTCGTGGTGGTATCCCTTTGTCGGGAGCCTCGATTATCGCGGATACTTTACCAAAGAGGGTGCCCAGAAATACGGCGCCTGGCTGCAAACCAAAGGTTACGATGTCTATCTCGGCGGCGTGACAGCGTATTCGACGTTGGGCTGGTTCAAGGACCCGGTGCTCAACACCTTCATCTTCGACGCCGAGCCCGATCTCGCAGAGACCCTCTTCCACGAACTGGGCCACCAGCGCGTCTTCGCCAGTGGCGACACCGATTTCAGTGAGGCCTTCGCCACGACCGTCGGCCAGGAAGGCGCCCGCCGCTGGTTCCGCGCCAAAGGCGATCAGGCTGCGCTGGAGAAATACTTGGCCGAAGTCCGGCGCACCACCCAGTTCGCGCGCCTGATTACGGACACACGCGACCGGTTGATAACGCTCTACGGCGACGAACGCACCGAGGGAGGCAAGGTCAAGGCGACAAAGAATAAGCGCGTGATCCCGCCCGAACAGTTGCGCCGCCAAAAGCAGGAGCTGCTGGACCGTCTCCAGCGCGAATACACCCAGCTCAAGGCACAATGGGGTGGCGCCAAGGACTACGACCCGTGGTTCGCCCGCGCGGTCAACAATGCCCAGCTCAATTCGGTTGCGGCCTACTATGATTTCGTGCCGGGCTTCGAACGACTGCTCGAGCAGAACGGCGGTGACTTGGGCAAGTTCTACGAGGCTGCCGACCGGCTGACGCACGAACCGAAAGCGGAGCGCCACCGCCAATTACGCTCCCAGGGCAGCGCCGCAGCCGGCTCCACGCCCCAATAACGACCGAAAGCGCCAGTATCCTTGCCAGCCTGTTCGCCTTGTTGTTCGACCTCTGCCACCCGCCAAGGCCACCGGGGTTAAGTCGAAGCCGCCAGGAAACCGGCAAGACTTCCCAGTTGATGCCCTCCGCCCCCTCTGGCAGGATGGGGTTGCAATGACTGAGAGCGAGAGCCAAATCTCCCTTACCCGCACAGCGTCATAGCCGGCGGCGAGGCAAACCCCAAGGTCCATCTCACTTTAGTTCAATTCGCCGACATGAAACCCTCGGCTATCTTCACGCGCTGCGTGGGCGCAGTCTTCCTCGTCGGCGCCTGTTTGTCGGCAGGGTTGGCGGTTTCCGTGGCCCGCCATCCGGACCTGGTTGCCTATGGGCTCCACGCGACGCGCCCCGTTGTTTATCTTACGGCGGCTGGATTCGTGGTCGGCGCCCTGGTGTGGCTCGGGCTGGCCCGACTTATGTGGAAGGTCGAGAGAACCAGGCTTTGGGTCCTGGTGGTCGCGCTGCCGGCATGCCTCTTGGTAAGCCGCTTTTGCGTTCTGGGTCTTTACCATCTGGAGGTCAAGAACGAGAAGGGCGAATCAAATCTCCGTAAGCTCGCCGTGTATTGCCGGGACTTGCCCACGTGGCAGAGAAGAGCGGCCATCATCAGAACCGGGATCCTGCGCGCGGCCCAATTGGAGCCGCTTCCAAAGCGAACGCCGTTAAATGTCGTAACCCACGACCGACGGGAGCGAAGTGGTTACTCCGTTGAGAACGTCATGCTGGAGACCTTGCCCGGCTTGTTCCTGGCTGGAAACCTCTATCGCCCGGCGTCCGCCGACCCGAGCGGCAAGCAACCCATCGTGTTAATCCCCCAGGGCCATTTCCCTCATGACCGCTTCAACGTGGACCACCAGCAACTCGCCGCCACGTTTGCGCGGATGGGAGCACTGGTGTTCCTCTACGACATGGTGGGCCGCGGGGAGAGCACGCAGGTGAAACATCACCACCCCCAGGCGCTGACCATCCAATTGTGGAACAGCCTGCGCGTGCTGGATTTTCTGCTCGGCTTGCCGGAAGCCGACCCGACCCGGGTGGGGATGACGGGCGCGTCGGGCGGCGGCACCCAGACCTTCCTTTGCGCGGCTGTGGATGAACGCGTCACGGTCTCCGCCCCGGTGCTCATGGTATCGTCCTGGGTTTATGGTGGCTGCGAGTGCGAGATCGGTTTGCCGATTCATCGCGGGCCGGACTACGCCTCGAACAATGCGGAGATCGCCGCCCTGGCCGCTCCCCGACCACAGCTCATCGTCTCCTGCGGCACGGACTGGACCCAAACGGTTCCCACGCGCGAATTCCCATACATCCGCAATATCTACCAACTCTTTGGTCGCGCGGACAACGTGCGCAACGTGCATCTTGCCGCTGAAAGTCACGACTACGGCCCATCCAAACGACAGGCCGTTTACGCCTTCTTCGCCGAACATCTACACCTCGCACGCAAAGGGGTTGCCCTCCCGGACGGACGGATCGACGAAGCGCCCAACACGGTTGAACCCGATGAAGCCCTGCACGCCTTTGACGCGGCGCACCCGATGCCCGCGCGAGCCTTGCATGGATGGGACGCCGTCAAGGCCGCCCTTGACGACGCGCGCATGAACTGAGGCCATACTGTTCAGCGGCACCTATTCAGTAGGTAGTGGCCTTCCCCCTCACCCCAGCCCTCTCCCTCAG
>CAIWJG010000039.1 GCA_903912925.1 uncultured Verrucomicrobia subdivision 3 bacterium
CGGGTGCCCTCACCCGGCGGGGGATGACAGGGCCATAATGAGAATTGCTGGCGCCTCTGCGTCTCACCCCTTTTGTCAAGCATCCGGATAAGCAGGGTTAGCACCACCGGTCTGAGCGGCCCAAAATCCGAAGGAAGACCGAAACTCGCAATCCGAACCCAGCCTTGCCGCAGCGGGCTGCTGCCGGGCCATGGTGAGAGGTGCTTCGGGCTTCGAAATTCGGATTTCCTTCGGATTTCGGCCTTCGGTTTTCGGATTTGAGGAACTGGAGCCTGGTGGTACTGACCTGATACGCCCCGGCACGCGCCGGGCTCGCTGGCGCAAATGTCCCCCAGCAAGTCCCGCATCCGTGCCCAGCGGCTGGGCAATAAATCTCCTCGCACAATGTAACCGAACGGGGATGGGGAACGTATGGTAAAGTGGAGTTGGGTTGGGGACGGGGTTCGGAGGGGTACCGGACCTCGTCCTTTTTTTGCCCCAAAAGGCGGGGCATACCCTTCGGATACCCTTCGGATACCCTTCGGATACTCTTCGGAGTGCTTCCCAACAGGTTGCGGCTCCGGCCAGTCTCAGGTGCCTTACTGGTGCGGGCCTGGGAGTAGCCTCCGGACACACCTGCCACGGATTTGCACGAGGCCCGCGACTGCCGCCTTACCAACACCGGGCTGCTTGTTCTGCATTCTTCATTCTGCCTTCTGCATTCACGTGGCGGTCCGGTGGCGGTCTAGTACTGGTCTGGGGGCGGCCTGACGTGGATCGCGCAACGCTCTGGTATTAATCACCTTACGCATTTAGCAGCCTCAGAGATCCTGAGCCCGTGGAAACGACGTGAGCCCCACTCCCCCTCACCCTACCCTCTCCCCAAAGGAGAGGGTGCCTGGCCCGCCGCTGGGAATGTCCCAGCGCCACAATGGGTCGTAGCGCGGCGGATACTTCTCCCTCTCCTCCGGGGAGAGGGTAGGGTGAGGGGGAATGGGTGCCCCGAGCTGGAAGTGGGCTCAGTCTGGCATTGGGTGCGCCTGTCTGCCCCGAGCATAGACGGCGTAGCCCCGCTGCAGCCCCAGCGAATCCTACTGCAGCTTGCGGCGGTCGGCCCGCGACAAGGTGGCGAGCCAGGCGCGCGGGGTGAGAATCCGAATGCCGAACGGCTTCTGCAGCACGGTCAGATCGGCGTCGCGGGCGATGATGGTTTTGGCGCCTGCGGCCAAGCACGAGCTGCCCTGGCGAAAGGCGTCCGGTAGCGGCCAACCCCAACGGGCGGCAGGCAAGGGGCTCTTGTCAGACCACCGGATTCAAACTCGACGCACCTCCCCCAAATCAAACACGATTCGGGAGGGCGAATTATGAACCGACCACCCAACGGCGCCCCCAGCCCCGTTAGGGGCGGCATGTTTATAGAACGGGCGCGTTTCGGATGATCCAGCCCCGTAGGGGCGACATGTCTATTGCCTCACGGTTTGCCGCCCGCACCATGTCGCCCCTACGGGGCAGACTTGCCCATAAAGGGGTCAGTGCATGAGATTGTAATGTTCATGACGGTGCTTGCTACTTGGTTGTGTGGAGCGTAGAAGAAGTCAAGCGGGCCACCTGGAAACATGACAACCTCATTAACTTTATGACGAACCCTGTTCCCATCCGTGTCATC
>CAIWJG010000040.1 GCA_903912925.1 uncultured Verrucomicrobia subdivision 3 bacterium
ACTAAGTGAGATTACTTTAGCCCTCAAACCGAAATGCCGCATGCCTCGGAAATCGCCTCCATCAGACCCCAGCTTTGCGGGAAGCGAACCCCCACATGATCAACCACCGTTACAGCCACAGAAAACTCTGCGATGCGCACGCTGGCGGCGCGGGACTGAAATAGTTCTTGCATTTGCTGGGGCTTTGCGTAAACTAGCTGTGCTTTTAGGCAACTAGTCGATTTCAAGGCCGGTAGATCCTCAGTTGAATTTGCTTTCAATGATGATTTGAAACCCGATGATCGGGAACAGTCTCTGAAGGAGCAGTCAGTCTAAGAAACAAACATCATATGGGTACAAAACTATACGTCGGGAATCTTTCCTTTGACGTCACTGAGAACGATCTGCGGGACATGCTGGCTCAGCACGGTCCAGTGAACGAAATCAACGTTATCATGGATAAAGAAACCGGTCGCGCCCGCGGCTTTGCCTTCGCTACGATGAACACCGAGGAAGGCGCCAAGGCGGCCATCCTGGGCTTGAATGGCAAGGATTGGAAAGGTCGCGCCCTGACCGTGAACGAAGCCCGCCCGCGCGAGGAACGTTCGGGCGGCGGCGGCGGTGGCGGCGGCGGCGGTTATCGTGGCGGCCAGCGCTCCCGTTACTAATTCGTCCGGGTGGATTGATTATCGCGGTGGGGTTCTGCGGTGCAGAACCCCATTTTCGATCTGAGTTCCGCAGTTCCTAATCCGCGCTCGGGATTCGTCGTTCCACTCGGAACCGAAACAATATGGCAGATTCTTCAGTAAATACAGTTGGTGAAACGAGGCAGCAGCGGTTCGAGCGCATCTTGTGCCAGGAACCATTCAAAGGGCTGAAAGCGATCTTCGACAGCCTGTCCCGCGAGCGCGCGACACTCTGCGACGTAGTGCAGGGCACGAATTCCTACGAGGAGTTGCTGGCTAAACTTGGCTATGGAGTCACCGTGATCAAACAAATTCACGTCGCCGACGCCTACTCTCGCACGGGGCCCGCGGGCGGGATCAGGGCCGTGCTTCCTTATTTCGACGTTCCGACGCAGAGCGCTCTGCCGACGCTGGTGAACTTCGATTCCACGGTAACCGTCACGCCCAAATCAGCCACCTTCTTCAATGGGCTGCTGACGGAGATCAAGCGGCAAATAGGAGCTTGATTCGGTCGAGGGCTTGGGAGCCTCGGCACCCAAGCTCGATCCGGGGAATTAGCTGTCGCTAAGGCCTTAAAGGGAATTACGCGACTCGGGCTTGCTGCGCCTGGACAGGAACGAACGCCGCAATCCGGCGGCGACCGTCCGCGACATCCTCGCGCGTCATGTTCAGCGCCACAAACGCCCACGCGGCCTCGGAGTCCCGGTAGCCTTGTGCTGACGAAAGCCGGAGCCACTTGTACGCCTCAATCCTGGACTCGGGGGCAGTTTCAGGCAGCCCCACCAGGCTGGCGCGATGGAGCTTTATGCCCAGGTAATATTGGGCACCGGGATCGCCCAGGTCCGCCGCCTTTTGCATCCAGGACATTGACTTGACATCGTCGCGGACCACGCCTTGGCCCGACGCATACATGATCGCGAGGTTGAACTGCGCCAGGGTATGGCTTTGGTCTGCTGCCTTCAGATACCACTGGGCTGCCTGGGGATAGTCCTGCGTCGCTCCCTCCTGGGCAAATTTCACCCCCAGGCTGAATTGCGCCTCCGCATCGCCTTGGCCGGCTTTGATTTCGGTGGTTTCTACAGCGGGCTCCTCAGAGACAGAGCGGTTGAACAAGCGGCGAAAGAACGGGATGGCCATGCTCGCCACTCTAGCCGGTCCGAACCAAAACACAAGCTTATTAAAATGTCAGAAGCGGTTGTCCGCCATGCGGTTGTCGCCATGCGGCTTGACCTTTGCGAGCGCTGGGCATAAAAAGACGGCATGATTAACTTGGGATTACACACCGACAATTGGAGGCCCCTGAGCGTTGGGTTCGAAGCCGCCTGCGAGAAGATCGCCGCCACTGGCCTGAAACACATCGAGTTCGCCGCCCTGCATGGCCAGAACTTTATCGCCGCCCTGGGCTACGACCCGGGCGTCTCGCTCCAGTCCAATCCCCGCGCGATCCTCAAGTTCCTGGACAAGCTAGGGCTCACGGTTTCGCAGATTGACGGCGCTTACCCGATGATGGGCCCGAACGGCTCGGCGTATGGCGTGCAGTACGTCACGCAGTCCATCCGCTTCGCCGCCGAATTGGGCTGCCCAATGGTGGATACGGTGGACGGCGCCTTCGAGATCCCCGGCCTGACGCGCAAGGAGGTCTTCCGCATCACCTGCGACAACTATCGCCAGTGTCTCTCATGGGCCGAGGACTACAAGGTCGTCATCAACGTGGAACCGCACGGCCCCTACACCAACGACATCGAGTTCATGCAGAACCTCTTCAAGCATTTCGATTCCGAATACCTGCGGTGCAACTTTGACACCGGGAACTCCTTCATCGCGGGCCATAACCCGCTGGATTATCTCAAGGCGCTCCGCAAGTACGTGGTGCACTGTCATATCAAGGACGTCAGCCCGGCGCTCGCGGCCGCGGTGCGCGGAGAGGAAACCGGGATCGGCAGCTCGGAGGTTGCGGTTGGCGGCGGCGTCAATGCCGATAACATCCGCGACTGCATGGCGTTCCTGCACCAGGGCGGCTGGGAAGGCGTCGTTTCCATCGAGTGCAGCGGCACGGACGAGAACACGCGCAAGAGTGTCGAGTGGATGCGCGGAGTGGTGAAGGGACTCGGGAAGAAGGCGAAGCGTGGGGCGTGAAATAACTACTGATAGCAGGAATTTACTTTTGGGCGCGCCCGCTTGCAATTGACGCTGCGCGGGTGATTCATGTCAGGCCAGGCAGGGTCGAATACAACTTCATGTCGCGGTTGACGCTGTATGGGTGAAGACCGAGCCACTCATTTCTTAGCGGGTGTGAGTTCCCAGTCCTTCGTCCAGATGCGGTCGTCCTTGCGCGGGTCGTAATTGGCGTCATTGGAAAAGATCTTCTCGCCACCCGCGGTTGCCCAGCGGTACCGATAGTCGGATGTATCGGTCTCCACTTCGTGAGTGTGTGGGTTGACGTAGTCCTGCTGGGAGGTGAGGGTCAAATAGTTGTCATGCTGTATCCGCTCGTTGCTCTTGGCGCGGCTGCTCCAGATCTCATGGTCCATCCGCTGGAGTTCCCGCTGGGTCTCCAGCACCTTCTGGTCCCTCTGCTGCTGCTGGTGCTGCTGTTCCAAAGACATCTGCGCCCGCTGTTCCGACGCGCGCAGTTCCTTGCTCAGCCAACTCACGTCGAGCCGGATTGAGCGCATGACCGTTTCCAGGATGGGCTGCCAGACCTTGGCCTCCGCCAGCGGAGCACGCATGAGCATTGACTGGTCGTTCGCCCAAAGGCCCGCCAGCGCTCGATTGTCCGATAGCACCGCCCACGCGGCTTCCTTGTACCGCACACCCCCTTCGGTGTATTCCACGACCACGACCCCCGCGGTAAAGGTGATCTGCCCGCCCACAGCCGCCAATTCGGCGTTGGCGGATTGATTCAACTTGGCGAAAACGGCGGCCAATTCGGGCAGCGCCATCCGTTCCGTCACCTTGGCCTCCTGCGCGCGCGGGTGAACGAACCGGAGCATTTCGTCCAGAAAACCCTGGACCGTCGGCATCGGCTTGACCTGCATTCCCTGGTAGTAGCTGCCGGGGCGAAACATGGCTCCCAGCGTGCCCAGACGCGGGTTGGCCGAGAAGTCCACGTAGTTGTAAGTCGGCACAGCCCGCAGCATCACCGTGCCGGCGTCATCCTTTTTCACCGTCAGATCGCATTTGGCCACATAGGAATTGCCCCATCCCCCAGCCCGCATCGGATCAATGCGAAAGAGATTGATCTCGGTCTTCCAGTCCGGTGGCGCCAGGAAGGAAAAGGCCCCTTCTTTTGGCTCTTTTACCCGCCGGAATGCGATGGTCTGCGGCGCAATGTTGGCAGCGGCGGCCGCATTGGTCTGGCCAGCCGCCTCGACGCGGGCTTCCGAAAACCCCGCCAGGAGAACGAACTGAACCAGTGTGAAGTTGAGCTTGAATGTCTGCCTCCGTGCCGTCAGGCAGTCGAAACCGCATGGATGTTGGTTTGTATTCATGACCCGATGGGTGTTATCGGCTTTGCTCCGCTAAAAACCGTAGCTTGGAATTCGAGTTGTGCGCAGGGTTCGTCAACCCTCGCCGCTTTACACCCGGATACTCCACTCGCATGACGCGCGGCATGATCCGCAGAGTGTCGCGGTTACCGTCCTCCGTCAAGCCTCAAAAAACACCCCTTGTCCCTCTCAGCCCGGCGTATCTGGGGGGACTAATCTACGCGCTGGAAATGGCAGGCGCCATTCACCGCCCGTCGCGGATGTCGTAAGCAAGCAGTTCGTTAAGGTGCCGGAGGTAGAGCCGCCCGCCACATACGACCGGATGCGAGAGGCAGGGTGGCTTTTCCTCCCACGGCGGCATGAATTTGCTGATGATCTTGCCCCGCTGCGGTGTCACGTCCACCAGCGACACCGAACAATCGTTGCCCAGGCAGTAGAGCCGCCCCTCGGCGTAGGTGACGGAAACCTTCCCGACTTCGAGCGCGTTGTACATCGTTTTGCCCGTCGCGAACTCGACGCACATCAAACCGCGTTTGTAGAGACGGCAGCCGCTGCCGTAAAGGTAGCCATCCAGCAGCAGCACGCCGCCGTGGCAATTGTCGAGGTCGGTGCCAAACCAGTTCTCTTTTACGCTCAGCCCGTCGGGATTGATCGTCATCTTGCGCCCACCTGCCTTGTGTCCGCTGGTCACATAGACGGTGCCGTCGTGGAAGATCGGCGAGGTGACATTCTGATCGCAGGTGCTGGGATGCGGGTGGCTCCAGAGCAATTTGCCGGTGCGCGTATCCACGCTCAGCACGGTTTCGTGGGCCAGCGCAATGAACTCCCGCCGGCCTTGGTGCGTGACAATGATTGGCGATGAGTATGCGGCGCGGTCGGTGATCTTCGTGTTGGCCCAAATCGTTTTGCCCGTGCGTTTATCGAGCGCGACCACGCGGCCCTTCGTTCCGCCGGGCACGCACAGCAACATGTCGCCTTCGACGATCACGTTCTCAGCGAAGCCCCATCCGCCCAGCGGCGCCTCGAACTGCTCGCGCAGGTCCACCACCCAAAGCGGCTGGCCCGTGGCCGCCGCGAAAGCCGCCAGACGGCCGTGAGCGTTGAGTTGATACACTGCGCCGTCGCTGTAAGTCGGCGTGGTCCGCGAACCCGCCTGTGCGCCTTTCCAAGCCTTTCCGTTTGCGGCGCTCCATTTCAATTGGCCCGCCAAATCCAGTGCCAGCACCCGCTCTTCGTCGCCAAAATCGCCGGTCGTGAAAATCAGTCCCTCCGCCATCGCCACGCCGGCGTAGCCCTGGCCGCAGTCGGCGTATTTCCAGATCAGCTTCGGCCCTTCCCTGGGCCATGCCTTGAGCAAACCGGTTTCGCGCGAACGGTTGTCGCGGTTTGTGCCGTGAAACTCCGGCCAGAAAGGTTCCAGTGACCCGGCGCTCGCCTGTCCCAGCCCCGCCGCAGTGACCAGCGCCGCCAGCGTCAGGCTTTTCCAGAGACTTCGTAATTGCGTGGTTTTCATGGTGTCACTTGATGGCCCATGGCCATCACCAAAGCAAATCGGCCACCGCCACCGTTCGATGCGCACAGCCCGAATTCCAATCTACGATCACCCCTTTCAGATGTCGCGGTTACCGTCCTCCGTCAAGCCTCAAAAAACATCACTGGAAAAACGGGAAGCCGCGGAATTCCTTCGCAGGCTGCGAGCAATTTCGACTATAGCAATACAAGATCCTCATTCCGCACCCTGAGATTTCAACTCATATTTCAAGCTCGCCAGCTTGTCCTGCCTGCATTCCCCGATCAAGCAAATCTGCACCTTGTGTTGGGGCGGGACTTGATTTGGCAGCCAGTCCATCCACAATCACCGCATGACAACAAACAGCCTTCAAATTCCTCGTCGGGCGTTTCTCGCGAGCGCCGCCACCGCGACCGCCATCACCGTTCTGAAGCCATCCCTGGTCTTCGGCGCAGAAGCTAATTCAGTCCTGGATATCGGACTGATTGGCTGCGGCGGACGCGGCAGTTGGATCGCCAAGCTGTTTGCTGATTCCGGCAAGTACCGGCTGGTGGCCTGCTCGGATTACTTCCAGGACAAGGCGGATGCGGTCGGTGACAAGTACAAGATAGACTCGTCGCGCCGCTACACGGGTCTGTCCGGTTACAAACGGCTGCTCGACAGCAAGCTCGACGCCGTGGTCATCGAGACGCCGCCCTACTTCCATCCCGAACATGCTTCGGATGCCGTGGACGCGGGCAAGCATGTCTATGTGGCCAAGCCGATTGCCGTGGATGCGCCCGGCTGCCAAACCATCGCCCAGGCCGGCCAGCGTGCCACGGCGAAGAAGCAAGTATTCCTGGTTGATTTCCAGACGCGCGCCGATGCGAACTTCCGGGACGCTGTCGGGCAGGTACACAAGGGAGCCATCGGGCCGTTCGTCATGGCCGAGGCGTGGTATCCGTGGTCAGGCGGGGGCCGCGGCGTGCCGCCGGCGACGCCCGAGCAACAACTGCGCAGTTGGTATTACGTCCTGCCCATCTCCGGCGACTTCATTGTCGAGCAGAGCATCCATTCGCTGGACCTCGTGACCTGGATGATCAACGCCGACCCGCTGCGCGCCCGCGGCACCGGCGGCCACAAGGTTCGTCCGCCCAACAGCATCTACGATCACTTCGCGGTTACCTACTGGTTCCCGGACGACCTGGTGCTTTCATTCTCCTGCATCCAGAGCATTCCGCAGATCAAGGACGAGATCCGGGCACGGGTGTTCGGGGCGAACGGAGTTATTGACGCGGACTATTACACCGGCGTGACACTGCGTGGCCCCGAAACACGCGTGGATGCCAAGGTTGCCAACCTCTACGAGAGCGGGACGGTGGTCAATATCAACGAGTTCCACGACGCCATCCTTAAAGGCGACTGCTCCAACCCGACCGTCGTTCCCTCGGTGAGGTCGAACCTAACGGCCGTTTTGGGCCGCGAAGCCGCGTATCGCGGACAGGAATTGACGTTAGCGGCGTTACTGAAGGAAGGTAAGAAGCTGGAGCCGAATCTTAAGGGGCTGAAGATCTGACCACCCCCGGTAACAGGGTGCAACGGGAAGGGAACTATCGATGGCCATAATCGCCGCAAGCCTCTGGAACCTGGAGGTCGGACCCTGGCATATCGTATTTGCCGGGGTGGCCCTGCTGCTCTGCATAGCTGCCTCGGGTCACGCCGTCCTCTATAAGCGGGATTCACGCTCAGCCATCGGGTGGGTGGGCTTCATCTGGCTGGTTCCCCTGGTCGGGGCGGCGCTGTACTTTATCTTTGGAATCAACCGGCTTCGGCGCCAGGCCGTCCTGCTGCGGCAACACCTGGAGCGATACCGCGCCCACGAGCAGCAGCCGGAGTGTTCGCCGGAGGAATTGCACCGCCATCTGCCCGGCCACACCGGGCATCTCAACACGCTGGTGCGTGTGGTGGGTGGGGTGGTGAAGCGGCCCTTGCTGCCAGGCAACCGGATCGAGCCGCTCGTGGGTGGAGACGAGGCGTTCCCCGCGATGCTGGAAGCGCTTCAGCAGGCCCGCCAGACCGTCTCTTTCTGCACCTATATCTTCGACCGGGACGAAATCGGGCTCGCGTTCGCGCGGGCGCTGGGCGATGCCGCGCGCCGGGGCGTGGAGGTGCGCGTGTTGATTGACGCGACGGGCACGCGGTATTCCTGGCCCACCATTCTCCGCTCTCTGCGCCGCGAGGGAGTCAGGCATGCGCGCTTCCTCCCCTCCTTTGCCCTGTGGCATTTGATAACGATGAACATGCGCACGCACCGGAAGATCCTGGTTGCGGACGGACGCGTGGGCTTCACCGGCGGCATGAATGTCCGGGTGGGGCACTGCTTGCAGCGCCACCCACGGAGCCCGGTGCAGGATATACATTTTCGCGTGCGAGGTCCGGTCGTCACGCAGTTGCAGGAAGTCTTTGCGGATGACTGGCTGTTTACGACCGGTGAGTCTCTGCGTGGCGATACGTGGTTCCCCAAACCGGAAGCTGCCGGGCAAGTGCTGGCGCGCGGCGTGCCGGATGGACCGGATGAGGATTTCGAGAAACTACGCTGGACCCTGCTGGGGGCGATCGCCATCGCCCGTCACTCGGTTCAGATTGTCACCCCCTATTTTCTGCCCGACCCGGCACTGGTCTCCGCACTGAACCTGGCGGCGATGCGAGGCGTGCAGGTGGATATTATTTTGCCCGCCAAGAACAATCTGCCGTTCGTCGCCTGGGCTTCCCAGGCCATGTGGTGGCAGGTGCTGAGCCACGGGTGCCGGATATGGCTTACCCCGCCCCCATTCGATCACTCCAAACTGATGGTGGTCGATGACTGCTGGGTGTTGCTCGGCTCAGCCAACTGGGACCCGCGCAGCCTGCGGCTCAACTTCGAATTCAACCTGGAATGCTATGACCTGGACCTCGCCCGCCGGTTGCAGGACCTGATCGAAGCCAAGCGGAAGGCTGCCCACCTGGTGACGCTCCAGGAGATGGATGCCCGCCAGCTTCCGGCTCGCCTGCGCGACGGCATCGCACGATTGCTGACGCCCTATCTGTAGAACAGCCAGTAACACCGCGCTTGAGGTTTCACCTGGTTATGCGAAACTCGGCATTAGGCGCAGGCGCTGCGCCTTGAATTGCCGTTGCTTTTTATGAAGTCTGCTCTGAATCGTCGCTCGTTTCTCAAACGCTCCGCGCTCACTGCTGGCGCTTTGTCCACGGTTCGCCTTCTGACGGTCCCGAATATCCTCGCCGCGGCGCGTCCGGGGGAGAAACTCAACTGCGTCCAGATCGGCTGCGGCGGACGTGGCATGACCCATCTCGACTGGGCGGTGAACCAGAGCAAGGACAACCTGGTCGCAATTGTGGACGCCGATGAAAAGAACCTGGCCAAGGTGAAGAAGTGGCTGGCGGGCAAGGGCCAGGACCCGACCAAGCTCCACACCTTCACGGACTACCGCGTGATGTTCGACAAGATCGGCAAGCAGATTGACTGCGTCTTCATTGCCACGCCCAACCACCAGCACGCGCTCCCCGCTATACTCGCCATGGAATCGGGCAAAGGGGTTTATTGCGAGAAGCCGCTCACCCATGACATCGCCGAGGCCCGCAAACTGCGCGCCATGGCCCGCGAAGCCAAGGTGCCCACTCAGATGGGCAACCAGGGCCATTGCGAGGACGGCTACCGGCGACTCTGTGAATTCGTCGCAGCCGGCGTGGTAGGCAACATCACGGAGACCCATAGCTGGACCGATCGGGCCAACGGCGGTGTCGGGCCGCGCCCGATCACCGAGCCACCACCTCCCGGCCTGAATTGGGATTCCTGGATCGGGCCCGCGACCTACCGCGAATACCATACCGACCTGCATCCGCACGAGTGGCATGGCTGGTACGACTTCGGCAACGGCTCGCTTGGCAACATGGGCTGTCACGTCCTGGACGGAGTGTTTTGGGCGCTCAAGATTGAACACCCGACCTCCATTGAGGTCGAGGAACAGCGCGGCGGCAGCGACGAGCGTTATCCCACTGGCTGCCGGCTGCGCTGGGACATCCCCGCCCGCGGCAACATGCCGCCGCTGAAGGCTTATTGGTATGAGGGGCTCAAGAAGGATGCGGCCGGCAATGCCAGCGGAAGTCTGAAGGCCGCCAAGGGCGCGGACCGCAACTTCCCCGCTCTGCTGGCAGAATTGCAGAAGCAGTATCCCGATGAAGAGATGGACCGGCCGGACAGCGGGACACTTTACGTCGGCGAGAAAGGCATCTTCTACACCGGCACCTATGGCGGCAAGTTTCACATCCTGCCGCTGGAGAAGATGGAGCAGGTCACCCAACCGCCCCGCACCCTGCCACGCCCGAAGAACATCATGGCCGACTTCCTCAACGCCTGCCGGGAAGGCAAGATCGAGACCGCCGCCAGCTTCGACTACGGTGCCCAGTTAACCGAATTTACTCTACTCGGCAACCTGGCGCAGCACGCGGGCGCGGGAAAGAAAGTGGAGTGGGACGGGCCAAACATGAAGGTCACGAACCTCACCGAGATCAATCAGTGGGTGACAAGGCCGTATCGCAAGGGTTGGTCGGCTTGAGAAGGCAAGGTGGGGGCGGGCTAACGGCAGCAACCGGCGAGACAAATCCGAAACCCGAAACCCGAAGGCCGAAGGAAGGCCGAAATCCGAGAGCCGAAATCCGAAGAAACCGGCTGCCGACAGCAATTCGGCCCTCGGATTTCGGGTTTCGGCCTTCCTTCGGATCTCGGTTTTCGGTTTTCGGATGTCCTGCCCCGACCTCCAGACCTCCTGACATACCAATGGTTTCCTCGAAATACTGAGAAGTTGTTCGGCGGGAGTGTGTCACAAGTCTTTGCGTGTGCAAAGCGTCGCACTGGCAGAATCCCCGCACGTGAAACGCATTCTCGGGGTCAAAACTGCGGAAAACTACGCAACGGGATTTCGTGCCTATGTCAGGAGTTCTGACCTCGGGCTGCCCGCTAAACACGCGAAATGACGCTAAACCAGACACGGATTGCACTGATTTTCACTGATTCGGCATCCGTGGTTAATTCGTGAAATCCGTGTCGGCCTTCGGCCTTCGGATTTCTTTCGGGTTTCGGGTCTCGGGCTTCGGATTTCCCGGCCGCAGATGGTAACCGGTCGAGCGTTGCAGCCGGCTCGCGGTAAGGCCGAAAGGTGTTCCTGACTACGTAGGGAAGGCCGGGCCTACAGCGGCGCCGAGTGTCCGGGCGCATCCAGGGCGACATAGACCACCTCGGCCTGGGTCACTCGCACGGTCTCATGCGGCGCCTGCCTGCGCCAGGCATCTACTGTCACCCGAACCGTTATAGACGTCCTGCCAATCTTTATAGTCTCGGTGTAGAAGCTCACCAGATCACCCACGAATACCGGTGCGATGAACTGGACTTCGTGCATCGCGACACTCGCGAGCATCTTTTCCGAATGCTTGCGCGCCTCCACCGCACCCGCTACGTCAATATGACTCAGGATGATACCGCCGAAGATCGTGCCCATCGGGTTGGTGTCGCGGGGCATCATCACGACGCGTATGGCGGGTTGTAGGGGGTCTGGCTCGGTCATGCCCTTATTGTGGCGCAGCGGACGGGCTTTGGCCAGTTCGGGTTTTAGTTACGGCTTCGCATGTGCTATCATCCTGCATGAACGCGGTGAAACCGATAGCTTGCCTGGCTGCGGCGGCAGCCTTGACGGCGGCCGTCCTGACCGGCTGCGACCAAGCCGTTTCGCAGACGACCACCCCTAAGCCGCCTGTCACTTCGCCGCCTATTACCAATACCGCTATGCAGAAATTCACCAAACCGCCGGCTGCCGAGCTGAAGCAGAAGCTTAGCCCGATGCAGTATGCCGTGACGCAAAACGCCGCCACCGAGCCGCCCTTCCGCAATGAGTTCTACGACAACCATAAGCCGGGGCTCTATGTCGATATCGTCTCGGGCCAACCGCTGTTCAGTTCGCTGGACAAGTTTGATTCGGGCTGTGGCTGGCCGAGTTTCTCGAAGCCGCTGGAGAATAAGGACGTCGTCGAGCACTCGGATCGTTCCCTCGGCGTGGAGCGCACGGAGGTGAGGTCCGGCGTGGCGGATTCGCATCTGGGACACGTCTTCAATGACGGACCCGGCCCCACCGGCCTGCGTTACTGCATCAACTCCGCCTCCCTGCGGTTCATCCCGGTGGAGGAGATGGAGAAGGTGGGGTATGGGGCGTACTTGGAGCCGTTTATCAAGGCAGGCGTTTATAAGGCGAAGGCCGGCAAGAGCGTGGAAGCGGGGCGCTGAGGGCCGAAGGTCGAAGGCCGAAGCCCGAAATCCGAAAACACCTATTGCAGCGGAGGGACATAATGGCGGCAACGCTTTTACCTTCGGATCTCGGATTTCGGCCTTCGGATTTTGACCGGTCACAGGCGGCCCGGTAACCGGCTGTCGGGCTCGGCGTTAGGAGTTGAAACGCTCGGTAGCTTGCGCCATTCTCGCGCCGGAGCGCGTTGGCCGGTGTGACGCTCGGACGTTTAACGCGCCAATCCTTTAACGCTGCAACGAATTGAAATTATGCTAGTCGTTCACGTCCATGTTCATGTGAAACCGGAGTGCGTGGAGGCCTTCAAGCAGGCCACCGTCGCGAATGCGCGGGAAAGTATCAAGGAGCCGGGTATCGCCGGCTTTGACTGCGTCCAGCAGCAGGATGACGCCGCGCGCTTCGTACTCGTGGAGGCTTATCGCACCCCGCAGGCGCCGGCCGTGCATAAGGAGACACGGCATTACCAGACTTGGCGCGATGCGGTCGCGCCCATGATGGCAGAGCCGCGCACGAGCGTGAAATACGCAAACCTCTTTCCGGAGGATTCGGCCTGGTGAAACGCGGCTAGTGGCGAGGACCCTTTTATGCGATTTGAATTTGGCACAGCCACCCGCATCGTTTTCGGTCCGGGCACGTTTGGCGAGGCGGGCAAAATAGCGCGCGAGTTTGGCGATCGTGCGGTGGTGGTCACGAACCTGGAGCCGGCCGCGGTGGGACCGTTGGCTGAGCGCTTGCGTGAGAGCGGCCTGCACTGCAGCCTTTTCGGAGTCCGCGGCGAGCCGGAGATTGAGACGGTGCGGCGGGGCGTGGCCCAGGCGAAGCAGGAGAATTGCGGCGTGGTCGTATCCATCGGCGGGGGCAGCGCGCTGGATGCCGGCAAGGCCATCGCGGCCATGCTCACCAACCCGGGCGAACTGCTCGATTACCTGGAGGTCGTTGGCTGCGGCAAGGCGCTGACCCAGCCCGGCGCGCCGTTCATCGCAATCCCTACCACCGCGGGCACCGGCGCAGAAGTGACCCGCAACGCCGTCCTCGCCTCTCCGGAGCATAAGTTCAAAGTGAGCCTGCGCAGCCAGTTCCTGCTGGCGAAAGTAGCGCTCGTGGACCCGGAACTGACCTATGACTTGCCGCCGGCCATCACGGCCAGCACCGGGCTGGATGCGCTGACGCAAGTCATCGAGCCCTACGTTTGCTCACGCCCTAACCCGATGACCGACGCGCTGTGCGTCGAGGGGATCCGCCGCGCGGCGCGCTCGTTGCAGACGGCCTTTGAGCAGGGGCGCGATCCGGCGGCGCGATTGGATATGTCGGTGGCCAGCCTGTTTGGCGGGCTGGCGCTGGCCAATGCGGGGCTGGGAGCGGTGCATGGGTTCGCTGCCCCGATCGGCGGCCAGTTCCACGCGCCGCATGGGGCCGTGTGCGCGGCTCTGCTGCCGCACGTGATGGAAGCGAATGTCCGAGCTCTTCGCCAACGCCAGCCCGCCGCCGAGCCGCTGCGGCGCTACGACGAGGTGGCGCGCCTGGCGATCGGCAGCGTGACTGCGACCGCGGAAGCCGGCATCGAGTGGGTGCTCAAGCTGGTTACGAACCTTAAAATCCCCGGTCTGGGCCAGTATGGGCTGAAGCGCGAGCACACCGCTGAATTGGTCGGGAAAGCTGCCCAGGCCAGCAGCATGAAAGCGAATCCCATCACCCTGACCCCCGACGAACTGGCTTGGATACTGGAACGTGCGCTCTGAACTGCCCGTCAGTAATAGGGGCGGGGCCGGTGGGGCGAGGGACGGGGGGGGGGTGCGCAGGAACTGCCTCGACGGGGATGGCCTCACGAGGTATTCTGTGGCGGTGGTAGCCACCTCGAAGCCGGCGATGTGCGCGCAAACGCACAGTTCCCACCGGAGGGGAAGTGCGGCAGATTGAACCGCAGATTGATTAACGAATTGCTTTATTCCGGCCGGTTCTTAGAATGACAGGTCAAACCGAGTAGATGCGACAATTCATCACCATTGCCACGAATGCATTCATGGAGCTGGTCCGGCAGCCGGTGTTCCTGCTGCTGATGACCAGTTCCGCGGTGTTCGAGATATTCCTGGCAACCCCGTATTACTTCGCGTTCGGGGACGAGCCTAAGCTTGTCAAGAACAGCACGCTGGCGGTAATGCTGCTGGCAGGCCTGTTCGGGGCAGTGTTGAGCGCCTCAGCCTCGCTGGCGCGCGAAATCCGCACCGGGACCGCCCTGGCGGTGCTGTCCAAACCGGTCGGCCGCGCCCAGTTCCTGCTGGCGAAATATGCCGGCCTGATCGTCGCGCTGGCGCTACTGACCTACGTCAACCTAATCGCGGCGCTGCTGGCCAGTCGCATGGCGTTCGACGCTTACGGCTCAACCGACCTGTTCGCGCTGGGGATTTTCTTACTGTCACTGGTCGTGGCCTACCTGCTGGGCGGGTTCAGCAATTTCTTCCTGCGGCGGCCGTTCGTATCGGACGCGGTGTTCAGCCTGCTGCTGATGGTGACGTTGGCGTTCGTGGTGATCAGCTTTTTCGACCAGCACGGCAAGCCGCGGGAATGGGCTGCGGGCGTTGATTGGCGGCTGATACCGGCAGCGCTGCTAATTTTGTTTGCGCTCTGGATCCTGGCGGGGCTGGCGCTGGCCTGTTCGACGCGGCTCGATATGGTTCCCACCCTGACGATTTGCACGGCGCTGTTCCTGGTGGGCACGATGTCCGATTACCTGTTTGGCCGGCGGGCCGAGCCAGTCTGGCGCCATGATTTGACGGAAGAAGTCAACAGTTCCCGCTGGTCGGAGAGCCAGCGGACATTGCTGAAGGGCATCGTTGGCAAATACGACACAGACAAGAACGGCAAACTGGAGCCGGCAGAGCGGGAGACGATCAGCGCGGCGGATCAGGCGCGCCTGCGCCAGGCCGGCATGGGGGGGGCGTGGTGGGCGTCAGTACTTTACACCGTGACGCCGAATTGGCAGCTTTTCTGGCTGGCGGACGCCCTGTCGGAAGGACGGACTACCTTCCAGTGGGGTTATGTGGCCAAGGCGTTTGCTTATATGGCAGCGTATGTGGGCGCAGCGCTGGCTGCGGCCATTTTGTTGTTTCAAGAACGGGAACTGAGTTAATTTCGCATGGAACGAAGCGTACAGAAGAATGGGCTGATCAACCTGCTGGCCTTGCTGGCTGTGGGCGTGGCAAGCCTGGGGGTGGCGCGCTACGCCAACTCGATGGCGGGCCAGGTCAGCATCTTGTTTCTCGGCATCGGCGTGCTGGTGGCGGTCGTGAGCTGGTTCCAGATGCGCCTCGAGGACCGGGAGCGGCTGGAAAAGCTCGAACTTGATGAGCTGGCGAAGAGCCACGGCGGCTCGGCCCTTTTTGAGGCTCGCGATGCGGAAGTCTTCCCGGCGCAACGCTCGCGCGAGCAGTTCGAACGGTTCTTCGTGCCCGGGTTCACGGTGCTCGTCTTGCTGCTGCAGGCTGGCGGGGGGTATCTGCTCTGGCGCTGGCTGTCGCAGAGCACGACGGCGGTGGAAGTTAAGCAGCCCATTGCCGGGCTGGCGTTGTTCGGCCTCTTCGCACTGGTGCTGTTCCTGCTCGGCCGGTTTTCCGCTACCATCGCCCGGCTGGAGCGCCACCGTTTGCTCCGGCCCGGCGCCAGCTACCTGCTCTTCAATGCCTTTCTATGCCTGATCGTTTCGCTCGGGATGGTCGGCGTCTGGGCTGGCTTCCCAAAGGCGGACTTCTACGTCGCGCACGTCCTGTGCGGCCTGTTGGGGCTGGTGGCGGTGGAAACCCTGGTCCAACTGGTGCTGGAGATTTATCGGCCGCGAGTCAAAGGCAAGATCGAACGGCCCCTATATGAGAGCCGGTTGGTTGGCCTGCTCGGGCAGCCGGAGGGGCTGATTACCACCGCCGCGCAAGCCTTGGACTACCAGTTTGGGTTCAAGGTCTCCGAGACGTGGTTCTATCGGTTCTTCGAAAAGGCGCTCGGCTGGCTGGTGCTCCTGCAAGTGGGAGCGCTGGTGCTGTCAACCTGCTTCGTGTTCATTGACGCGGGCGAGCAAGGCTTGCTGGAGCGCTTGGGCAAACCCGTGGAGACCCGCTCGCCGCTCGGGCCGGGCGCGCACCTGAAATGGCCGTGGCCCATCGATAAGGTCTATCGCTTCCGCACCGAGCAGATTCAGACCTTCCACGTCGGATTTGCCGAGGAGGAGGGCCAGGAGCGCGAGCGGTTCGTGCTCTGGAGCCAGGGCCATCTCAATGAGACCAATTTCCTGGTGGCGAACCGCTTGCAGTATTCGCAGGAGATCACCAACGAAGTCGCGGGCCGGCGCACCCCGCCCGTAAGCTTGCTGACGGTGAGCGTCCCGGTGCAATTCCAGATCACCAACCTCGTGGACTGGGCCTACAACAACGAGGATGCCCCAGGGCTCCTGGAGGATCTGGGCACGCGCGAAGTAGTGCGCTATCTCGTGGGCGTGGACATGGCGGAGATCATGTCCTATGGCCGGCAAGAGGCAGCCCAGACGCTGCGGGACCGCATCCAAGCCAAGGCGAATGAGCGTGGTTTGGGAGCCCAAATCGTGTCCGTGGGCCTGGGCGATTTGCACCCGCCGGTGAAAGTCGCGCCGGAATACGAGAAAGTCATCGCGGCCATCGAGACGAAGCAAGCCAAGATCCTGGCGGCGCACGCGGATGACATCCGCACTAACGCGCTGGCCGTGGCGCAGGCGGTCACACTCACCAACCGGGCCAGCGCCGAGCGCTTGGCCCGCGAAGTCGGTGCGCTGGCCCAGGCGGCCCTGTTTACCAACCAGATTCCCGCGTTTATAACGGCCCCGTCGGTCTATGTGGAGCGGTCCTACCTCCAAACCTTTGTCCGGGCCACCGCCAACGCGCGCAAGTATATTCTACTCACCACTAACACCCACGACGTCCTCCAGTTCGACCTGAAAGATTCCGTTGCGGACAGCCTGCTGAACCTGACTGTGCCAGCGCCCAAATCCAAATAGTTGCTATGAAACGCAATCCATTGACCCTTATCATTGCCCTGCTGCTGATCCTGATCTTCGGCTTTCTCCTGTTCTCAATTCAGGTCCGCACCACCGAGGTGGCCGTGGTCACCACGTTCGGAAAGCCGACGCGCCAGATCACCGAACCGAGCCTGTATTTCAAGTGGCCCTGGCCGATACAGAAGGTGTGGACCTTCGACCGGCGGGTGCAGAACTTCGAGGACCGGCTCACCGAAGGTCTTACGAGCGACAACTTCGGCTTGCTGACCTCGGTCTATGTCGGCTGGAAGGTCTCGAACCCAACCAACTTCTTCCCCCGTTTCGCCGGCAGCGCCAATCCGATTTCGGCGGCGGAAACGCTGCTCGACCAATGGGTGGGCAACGCCAAGACCGACGTCGTGGGCAAGCATCCGCTGTCCGACTTCGTTTCCACGAGCGATAATGGGGCCGCGTTTCTCGCGATCGAGAAGGCCATCCTGGAAGGCATCCGGTCCCAAATCCGCACCAACAACCTCGGATTAGAGGTCGAATTCCTCGGCATCAAGCGCTTGCAGCTCCCGGAAACCGTCAGCCAGTCGGTGTTTGACCGCATGACCTCCGAGCGGAAGGTGCTGGCGGACCGCTTCCAGTATGAAGGCGAAGCCGAAGCCCAGCGCATTCGCTCGGATGCCGAGCGCAAGGCGGCGGAACTGCTGGCCAACGCCGAATCGCAGGCGACTCGCATTAAAGGCATTGGCGAGGCGGAAGCCGCCAAATCATTGGCCGTCTTCCAGCAAAACCCCGAACTGGCCAGCTTTATCTTCCGCCTGAATGCGCTGGAAAGCTCCCTGAAGGAGCGCTCGGTGCTTATTTTCGATCAGCAAACGCCTCCGTTTGACTTGTTCCGTGGCGTCTCGACCAACCTGCTGAAGAAGTGATCCGGCGATGAACGACCACCTACATTCGCCCGACGATCTGCCCGCGCCGGCCCTGCCGCCAGAGACGCCGATGGATGCCAGCTCGCAGGCGTTGGCCGAAGCGCTGCGCAGCAGCTTTGCCATCGTCAAAGTCTTGATGGTGTTGCTGGTGCTGCTGTTCCTCGCTTCCGGTTTCTTTACCGTGGGACCCCAGGAGCGGGCAATCTTATTGCGGTTTGGCCGGCCGGTGGGCGAGGGCGAAAAGGCCCTGCTCATGCCTGGGCTGCACTGGTCACTCCCGTACCCCATTGACGAGAGCATCAAGGTTTCCATCTCTGGCCTGCAGCAAGTCAGGTCCACGGTGGGCTGGTATCCGGTGACGCCCGAGCAGGAGTTGTCCGGGATCGAGCCGCCTGCGGGCGGGCCGCTGAACCCAATCGTGGACGGCTACGCGCTGACGGCCGATGCGAACATCATTCACACGCGCGCCATCCTGACCTATCGCATCAAGGATCCGATCCGATACGTGTTCAGCTTTGTAAACGCTTCCAACGCGGTGCAGAACGCCCTGGACAACGCGCTGCTTTACGCCGCCTCTCGCTTCAAGGTGGACGACATCCTCACGCGCGACATCGCGGGGTTCCGGTCTGCGGTGCGGCGCCATGCGACTCAGTCGGCCGAGATGCAGGACCTGGGCATTGTCGTTGAGACGTGCACCGTTGACAGCGTCCCGCCGCGACAGTTGAAGGACGCATTTGCCAACGTGCTCAAGGCCGAAGTGATGCGCAGCAAGGTGCTCAACGAGGCGCGCAGCTCCGAGAACCAGGTTACCAACAAGGCCAGCGCCGATGCGGAGTCGATCATCAACCTGGCGCAATCCGACCGCGCTCGGCGTGTGAGCGACGTGGGTGCGCAGGCGGAGCGTTTCCAGGAGATCCTGCCTCAATACAAGGATCACCCGGCGCTATTTGCCCAGCAGCGTCTCACAGAGACCCTGGGCCGCGTCCTGACCAATGTGCAGGATAAAATCTTCGTGGCCGATAGCGCCGATGGCAAGCCGAAGGAGATGCGGCTATTGTTAAACCGTGAAGTCCCGAAGCCGGTGACGGAAGAAAAGAAGCCGTGACGGACGCTGAGATTCGAGAATTGAACATTTAAGATCATGCAAGTCACTTCCCTTTTGAGCCGGCATGAGCACGAGCACGGCGGATCGTGCGCCACGTGCGGGCACGACCACGAGCACGCGCCCGTGCGCCTCCGTCAGACGCTGGTGGGCATTGTGTTTGTGCTCAACGCGTTCCTCGTGGACTGGCTGTTCGAGCAGGGCCACACGGTGGCCAGCGCGAGCGGTTTGATTGGCGCTGTCATCCTCGGCTATCCCATTGTCTGGACGGCCATGAAGGATATCCGCACCGGGGTTCTAAGCATTAACGAGCTGGTCGCCATCGCCGTGCTCGCGTCGTTTGCCACCGGCGACTACAAGACGGCCGGCGTGGTCGCCTTCTTCATGCTGATGGGTGAGATTATCGAGACGCGCACCGCTGAAGGCGCACGAGCATCCATCGAGGACCTGATCAAGCTCACGCCCACGAAGGCCCGCCGCATCACGCCGCAGGGCGAAGAGGAAGTCGCCGCCAAGGATTTGGCGATTGGCGATGTGATCCGCATCCGCCCCGGCGACAACGTGGCGGCGGACGGTCTCATTGTCACCGGCCAAGGCTCGTTCAACCAGGCCACGATCACCGGCGAATCGCTGCCGGTGGATAAGAAGCCAGGCGACGAAGTGTTCGCCGGCACCCAAAACCTGACGGGCGTGCTGGAGATCAAGGTGACCCGCGCGGGCACGGATACCACGCTGGGCCGCGTGCGCGAGCTGATTCTGGCGGCGGAAAAGACCAAGCTGCCGATCATGAAGATCGTGGACCAGTATATGGGCTTCTACACCCCGCTGGTGCTCGTGATTGCGGCGCTGGTCTGGGCTTTCACCCGCAGGCTGGACAACGTCATTTCGGTGGTCATCTTTAGTTGCCCCTGTGCTTTCATTCTGGCCACACCGACGGCAATGGTGGCCGCGCTGTCCGCCGCCGCGCGCCTGGGCATCCTGATCAAGAACGTCGCCGACATCGAGCTGGCGGCCAAGATCAACGCCTTCATCTTTGACAAGACCGGCACGCTCACGACCGGGGAGCTGGCCGTCAGTCGGCTCGCGCCGCTCGACGGCGTCACGCCCGCTGAGCTGCTGCGGATCGCGGCCTCCGCCGAGAAATACAGCAATCATCCTACCGCCAAGGCGCTGTCGCAACTGGCCGCCGAAGCCAAGGTGCCGCTGGCGGAACCGAAGGACTTTACGGAGACCGCGGGACGCGGCGTGAAGGCCGAGGTGGGCGGCGCCAAGGTGTTGGTCGGTCGGGCCGCGTGGCTGCGCGACAACGGCGTAGAGGGGGATTTTCTGAAGTCGGTGGACCTGAACGAGACGGAAGGTTGGAGCCTGATCTTCGTGGCGCGCGACGGCCGGTGCATCGGCTGGGTTGGCCTGCAGGACCAGACCCGCGCGGAGGCGCGCGAATCCCTGGTGGAGCTGAAGGCCTGCGGGGTGCGGCGCATCGCCATGGTCTCCGGCGACCGCCAGCCGGTGGCGACTCGCGTGGCGCGGGAGATCGGCTGCGAGGAGGCCAGGGGTGAGTGCCTGCCCCAGAACAAGGTTGATTTTGTGCGCGCCGTCAAGGCCAAGGGCTACGTGGTAGCGGTGGTGGGCGACGGTGTGAACGACGCCCCCGCGCTGGCGGCGGGCGACATTGGCATCGCCATGGGCGCAGCGGGCAGCGAGGTGGCGATTCACAGCGCCACGATCGCGCTGATGAATAACGACCTCCGGCGGCTGCCATTCCTCGTGAAGCTGTCGCGCAGCACCCGCACGGTGATCAACCAGAACTTCCTGTTCGGCATGGCCTTCATTATTGGGGGCATGACATTGTCGGCGTTGAGCTACGTGCCTCCGGTGCTGGCCGCGGCCATGCACACCGGCGGTTCATTGATCGTGGTCTTCAACAGCGCCCGCCTCGTGCGCAAGGGCGAGGAACTCGAACATTACCAGCCGGAGCCAGTGGTACCCAGCCCGGAACGGCCGACTCCGCCCGCGGAGAAGGCAGAGTTGGCGCCCAAGTTGGCGTGAGCACGATCTTCGACGTTTTCAATAAGCGAGCGCGTGACTGGAGAAATCCGAAGTCCGAAATCCGAGGTCCGAAGACCCCAGTGGCTGTTCCGGAAACGTGTCACTTTCGCGAGCCGAAATACATTGAATGAGCATGAGCATCACTGACACCACCCCGCGCTCCGACGGGGAAGCGGTTGTATCCGTGCGCGGGTTGACCAAGGTCTTCAAGGACTTTTGGGGCCGGCCCAAGGCGCGCGCGGTGGATAACGTGGACTTCGAGGTGCGACGCGGCGAGGTGTTCGGGCTGCTCGGGCCGAACGGTTCCGGCAAGTCCACCACGGTCAAACTGCTCCTGGGGTTGTTGTACCCGACCAAAGGGCACATTGAGGTCTTCGGCCACTCGCCCCGGCACGTGGCGACCAAGTCCCGCATCGGCTACTTGCCGGAAGAGTCCTATCTCTACCGCTACCTCAATTCGCGTGAGACGCTGGATTTCTTCGGCAACCTCTTCCGTCTGTCGAGCAAGGATCGCGAGGACCGGACGGAGCAGTTGCTGGAAATGGTCGGGCTGAGCCAGACCCGGATGCGGGCGGTGGGCGAGTTCTCGAAGGGCATGCAGCGCCGCATCGGCCTGGCGCAGGCGCTGATCAACGATCCCGACCTAGTGATCCTCGATGAGCCAACTGCCGGCCTCGATCCTATCGGCTGCCGCGAGGTAAAGGATCTGATTGTGGCGCTGGCGCGGCGCGGCAAGACCGTCATCTTGAGCAGTCATCTGCTTTCGGACGTAGAAGACGTGTGTGACCGCGTGGTCATCTACTATGGCGGCAAAGTCCAGGCAATGGGTACATTGAAGCAACTGCTGGCGACCCCCGACTCGATTCGGATCACCACGCCGGCTCTGCCCCGCGAAACCATGGAGCGCGTGCTGGCCCTCATTCGCAAGGACGTGACCGATGACAAAGTCTGTATAGACACGCCGACGCAGAACCTGGAGCGCTACTTCCTGGACGTGGTGCAGAACGCCCGGAAAGCCGCGGCGGAAACCTCCGGCGCCATGTCCGGCGCCCGTGTTGCCGCCTACTTGCGCGGTGAGGCGGAGGCCAAGCCGGCGTCCGAGCGGATTCTGGACCGGCTGGCCGCGCCGCAAGCGGCCGCCCCAACACCTGCCTCCGCGCCCGCGCCCGTGGATACTCTGAGCCAGTTGAAGCTGGAGGCCCTGACGAAACCCGCGGAGCCGGTCGCCCCGGCGGCAGTCGCAGCGACCGCGGCGGCAAGTCCCGTGAGCCAAGCGGAACTGCGCAAGGCGGACGAGAAGCTGGCTTCGCTGTTGAAGAAGCAGAATGGCGGACATCTCAACGCGCCCTAAGCGCAGTTGATTCATGCAACCTTTGCTTGCCATCGCCTGGTTGACCTGGAAAGCCGCCCTTCGGTTCCGGCTCTTCCTGGTCGTGGCGGTCCTGTTGCTTGGGGCGGTGGTCGGCCTGCCGCTCCTGATCAAGGATGACGGCACGGCGCGCGGCTTCATCCAGATCGTGCTGACCTACACGCTGAGCGCCATCACCGCCCTGCTCGGGCTTTCCACGCTTTGGCTGGCGTGCGGCACTTTGGCGCGAGACATCGAGGATTGCACCTTGCAGGTGGTTGCCATCAAGCCGGTCGCCCGCTGGCAAATCTGGCTGGGCAAATGGCTGGGGATCATGTCGCTGAATGCCGTCTTGCTGGCGTTGTCCGGCGGCAGTGTGTATGGCTTGCTGCAATGGCGTGCCACGCGGCTGCCAGCCGACCAGCAGAAGATTCTGCGCGACGAGGTGCTCGTGGCGCGCGGTTCGGCCAAGCCGGCGGCCCTCGACAAGGAAATCCAGGCGGAGACGGACCGGTTGCTCCGGGAACGCCTGCAAAAGAACCCGGGCCTCAAGGCCGATATTGCCGAGGTTCGGAGGCAGATCCTGGAACAGATCAAAGCCGAGTACCAGATTGTCCCGCCGGGATACGTGCATGAGTGGGAGATTGACTTGGGCTCCATGAGAGGGGTGACCAACGGGCAGCCGGTCTATCTGCGCATCAAATTCAACGCCGCGGACCGGAGCACGTCCGGCACATTTGATGGGCGGTGGCGGGTCGGGGTGCCGCGCAAGACGCCGTTGTGGCATAGCGAGGTCATGAGCCTGGCGCCGGACACCTTCCATGAGTTCCAGGCTCCGGCCTATTTCGACGATAAGGGTGTGCTGACCGTGACCTTCGCCAATGCGAACAATACGGCGCTGCTGTTCCCGCTGGAGGACGGCCTCGAGGTGCTGTATCCGCAGGGTGGCTTTGGCCTTAATTTCATGCGCGGGGTGGGCATTATCTTCTGTTGGATGGCCCTGCTGGCTACGCTCGGGCTGGCCTCGGCCAGCTTTCTCTCCTTCCCGGTAGCAGCCTTTCTGTCGCTGGGCGTCCTGACCCTGGCGCTCTCCAGCGGGACCATTTCCAACGCGGTGACCGAGGGGACGCTGATGGGCTATAATTCGGAGACCGGACGGTCGGGACACTCGGCGGTCGATGTCGTCGCTATCCCGATCTTTCGCGGAGTGCTTGAGATGATCAACCTGGCCAAGAACTTCTCGCCCATCGATGCGCTCAGCACCGGCCGGAGCGTTAGCTGGGAAGACCTGGCCCGGGCATTTGGGCAGATCGTGCTGCTCCTCGGCGGATGCATCGGGCTGTTTGGTATCATCGTTTTCAGCCGCCGCGAGCTGGCGACGGCCCAATCCCAATGAGCGCCAAACTCAGAAGCCTGCTCTTGCTCTTGCTTATCGGCGTGCTGCTGGCTGGCGTCGGTTGGTTGCAGCAGTCACTCAATCGCGACCGCGATCTGCTCGGCCTGACGCGGGCGGAACCGCTCGAAAACGCGCCGCCCGTGCTAGCCTTTACCACGGTCGCGCTGGGCGGCTTTCGGGGGCTGATTTCCAACGCGCTCTGGATGCGCGCCAGTGACCTGCAAGAGGAGGACAAGTTCTTTGAGATGGCCCAACTGGCAGATTGGATCACGAAGCTGGAGCCGCATTTCGTCCATGTCTGGCTCGTGCAGGCCTGGAACATGGCCTATAACATTTCCGTCAAGTTCAAGGAGTCGGCTCCCGGCCAGTTTCCCGACCGCTGGAGATGGGTCAAGGCCGGCATCGAGCTGTTGCGCGACCAGGGGTTGGAATACAACAAGAACGAGACGCTGATTTACCGCGAGCTGGCCTGGTTCTTTCAGCACAAGATCGGCCAGAACCTCGATGACGCCAGCGTCTATTACAAGCAGCAGTGGGCCAATGACATGTCGAAGGTCTTTGACAAGAAGACGCCCAATCTGGAGGAGCTGATTCATCCGCAGACGGCAGACCAGAAGGAGCGCGCCCGGCTGCTGCGCGAGACGTACAAGATGGACCCGCAGTTCATGAAGGAAGTGGACGAGCGCTACGGACCGTTGGAGTGGCGCCTGCCAGAAGCCCACTCGATCTACTGGGCGGCGATGGGATTGAAGAAGGCGGCCGAGAACCCCACGAAGGTCAAGGAGGATGATCTGATTACACTGCGCCGGGTCATCTATCAATCCATGCAGATGAGCTTCCAGCGTGGCCGGTTGGTGACGAACCCGTTTGCGAAGTCGTTCGAGTTCGGGCCCAACCTGGACATCATCCCCAAGGTGAATAATGCCTACGAACAGGCGGCCCGGGAGGACGCGAAGAACCACGACCACATTCTGAAGGCGCATCGGAATTTCCTGCGCGACGCCGTTTACTTTCTATACGTGTACAATCGCCTGCCCGACGCGGCTCAGTGGTTTAAATACCTGGCGACCAATTACCCCGACAAGATGCTGATCGACAACAACACCAATTCCATCCCCGCCAATCTGACACTCGACAAGTATGCGGTGGCGCGAGTGCAGGACGACATTAGCGCGAGCGGCGGGCGCGATCGCACCGAGGGTGTCCTTGAAGGCCTGCTCGTCAATTCTTATCGGAGCATGGTGCTGGCCGAGGATGCGGCGGCCGCCGGGTTCAAACTGCTGGCGCGGCAGGTCTGGATAGCTTACCAAAGCGGCATCCCCGAGGTACGGATGGCCGCAGTTGGCTTGCGCCCCTTCGAGGAGATTGATCAGGAAGTACGCCGGCGCATGCTGGATTCCAAGACTGGTGAGCCGCCTGAGGTGCGGGCGTTATTGCGCGCCAAACTGGGGCAACCGCCAGAACCCAGCACATCACCCTCCACGACTAATGTTCCGCCGGAGAAAGCTTCAAGCCAGTGAAACTGCGCGGCGCGGTGAGTGACCCCGAGGCATAATCGCGGGTCAAATCCGAAGCCCGAAGGTCGAAGGCCGAGTTGAAATCCGAAGGCCGAAACCCGAGGGCCGAAAGAAGGCCGCGTTCCGAAATCCGAATACCGAAACCCAAGGCCGAGCGCGGTTCGGGCTTCGGCCTTCGGATTTCGGCCTTCGGATTTCAAAGCGGCGCTCGGTGCCCCTCGCGAGGCCCCCGGTTCGCTACGCTTCTCACTTACAGAGGACTCGGGGCGCCGGCGGACTGAGGCCGATAGCGGACGGATCATACTATTTCCGTAGTCCGGCAGGGTGTAGGGGGCGAAGTAAGCGCCCACGAAATCCTCAGATTGCGGCACGCGCCGTTTGATCTGCTTTCGGCTCACGGGCCCATAGGTGCGGCTGTCGGCGCTCGAAGGCCGGTTGTCGCCCAAGACGATATATTGATCTTCACCTAACACGAAAGTTGCCCCCCGACGCAATGGCTCCGCTGGATAAGTGTAAACGTGCTTGGGGAGGTAAGGCTCTACCAGCATCTCCCGGTTGATGAAGACCTGGCCACGCCAAAGCTGGACGGTTTCACCTGGCAATCCTACGATCCGCTTGACCGCGTAATCCGCTTGACCGTCGTCGAGGATGACGACATCCCCTCGTTCCAGCCGCGTCGAGATCGGCGCTCCGTAAAGGTGGGTTCCTACCGCGTAAGTGGGGGTCATGCTTGTGCCATCCACCACGTAAACCGAACCGATGAAGCCACGGCCAGCTCCCACTCCCACTCCCATCGCGAGGGCTGCTGCAACCGACCTGCGGCATGCTGGGTTCTTCCAGAGTCTCGCAATTAACCTGCAAATGTGTTCAGTATATTGCACTCGTGTCTCAAGGTGAGTCAGTCTGCGGGAGGGGAAATCCACCGCCGCCCCGCACGGGACGCCTTCCCAACGACGCGCTGTATTCCTGTTCCCCGACTTACCGACGTTACAGCCATCGAGGATGGTGCCGCCTCCGGGTTGGAGGCCGGTTTCGCCCTCACCGACTCACTCTTCGTGGAACCGCAGGTTTCCTGCCAACCGGGGAGAGCAAACGGCTGGACGGTGGAGCACCGAAAACCATGAGCGGCAGAGATCTCATGGAGCGAGGGCTCCTGATAGATATAAAGACCCAGCCTGGGGTCATCGAACATCCAAGGACCCGTGTTTGCGCCATTATTGAATGTTGGGCGTTGGATGTTGGATGTTGGATGTTTCCGAGGTTCAGGGGCAGGGCCGGGGTGCACTGCCGTTGAATTAAGGGAGTTCCTGTGCGAGACGCGGCGGGGTGAGGAGGGCCGTGTCAACCCCGCCGATTCCCCTCACCCCAGCCCTCTCCCCGTCCGACGGGGAGAGGGAGAAGGCACGTCGCACTCCCTGTCATTCCTTAATTCAACGGCAGTGCATCTCGGCCATCTCCCCAGCAAGGGGAGAGGGAGATGCCAAGTCCGACTCTCGCATATCGTGCGCATCCGCAGGTGTCCCTGTTGGCGTCGAAACTCCGGGCCAGAGGCCCGGCTAACCGGCAGACCGGAGGTTTGCCCCACGCTCCGACATGAGCGGTTACCCTTTGGGATTACCGGGACGTATGGGCATGCTTGCGTGATGCCAGCCAGGAGCTTGCGGGATGGTCTCTATTGTTCCGCTCATGTTTCGCTTGTATTCCGCTTGTATTCCGCTTGTACTAGCGCATTGAGTGCGGCATGGACCACAACTGAAACTCCTGCTCGTTCCGGCATTGAATCGGCTGCTGTGGCGGATAGAATGATCGCGTTACCGCTCGTAAGATGGAGCGGGCCGAGAAATAAGTATGTCAGAGCAACCAGAACGAGCGCGCGCCAAAGAAGGTCATTGGTCTGGTGACAAGCTCAGGGCGAATGCAGAAGGAAGAATGCAGAAGGAAGAATAGCAGCCCGGGGGTTTGGGTTGCGCTGGGATTCGCGCCGCTGCTCACGGTCTTCCTCATCAACCTTTGGGGGCGGCCACACTATCAGTTTTTCCCCCTGGCACTGGCCGGCGCGGGCTTCCTGGCCTGGAACCGGCTGAAAGAGCTGGCACGGCCCTTCTCACCCGGGCAGCCGCGGTGGACGGTGCTGCTGGTGGCCGGGACGTTCTGCTGCCTGGCAGCCGCGACCTTGTTGTGGTCGCCGTGGCTGGGGGCGATCGCCGCGTTCATCGGTCTGGCGGCGATGGCCTGGCAGGCGGGCGGCGGCCCGCTGCTGCGCGCGATGCTGCCGGCGCTGCTGGTGGTGCTGACCATTATTCCGCCGCCGCTGTCGGCTGACAGCCGGCTGATCCAGCACTTGCGCGTGCTGGCGGTGGGCTACAGCAGCCGGCTGCTGGATATGCTGGGGGTCACACATGCGCTGGCCGGCAATGTGATCGAGCTGCCTGGAAAGAAGCTGCTGGTGGATGAAGCGTGCAGCGGCATCAACTCAGTCCTGATCACCCTGGCCGGGTGCCTGTTCTACGGGTTGTGGCGGCGGCGTTCCGCCATTTCCATCCTGGTTTGTCTGGGGAGTTCCCTGGCCTTCGTGCTGCTGGGGAATCTGGTCCGTATCACCCTCGGGGCGTGGCTCAGGTTCCGCTACAACATTGATATTCTTTCCGGGCTGGCGCATGAGCTGACGGGGCTGGTACTGCTCATGAGCTACCTCACGATGATCGTGAGCATGGACCAGTTGCTGGCCTTCCTCACCAGCCCCAGCCGAATACCACTCAAACCGCGCACTCCGGTTTTGCCGGCGGCGGCGGCCCCGACGGTAGCGACGGGGCTGCCGATGGCGCGCATTCCGCGGTCCTGGGTGCGCGCGTCGAGCTATGCCTTCGCTCTGCTCGGGCTGACGGGCCTGGGGGTGGGCGGGCTGAGGTATTATCATGCCAGAACTCAGGCGGCCGTGCCGAGCACCGCGTTGCGGGCCGGGGCCAGGTTCTCGATGCCGGAACAAATCGGCCAATGGCAGCGGCTGGACACGGAAGTGCCCCCGCTGCAGAAGATCGAGACCATGGGGGTGTTTTCGCAGACCTGGCATTACCATCAGGGTGACACCCTGGCGGCAGTGGCGCTGAGTTATCCTTTTCGGGGCTATCACGACGTAAGGGTATGTTACACGCTGCGCGGATGGGATGTGCTCGCGCAGGAGTTCCGGGGCGGACTGAATGCCAGCCCACCTTACGCCGAGGTGCGGATGCAGAATCGGCTGGGCCAGCACGGCGCCCTCTGGTTCAGCTCGGTGAGTGAGCGCGGACGGTGGCAGGCCGGGCCGCCGCTGAACCCGGGCCTGAAGCATGGTTTTCTGGAGCGCTTCAAACCGGCATCGGACGACGATCCGGTGACCTACCAGGTGCAGGCGCTGTCCACCGGCTTCAACCCCCTGAAACCAGACGAGCAGGAGCAGGTGCGCCAGTTTTACGAGGAAGCCCGGCGGCTGCTCTGGCGGCAGCTCTCCACGCAAATGCAGGGGGCCAAATGAACGGGTCCCGCCCCCAAAATCCCCGTCTTATCATCCGACAATGGTTCCTCACCCGGAACTACCAGCGGCTGATTTGGGGCATCCCGGCCATTCTCGGCTACCTGGCCTGGCTGGTCTTTGGCATCTGCCTGGCCCTTTGGAGGCCGGACCGGACCGAAACTCGCTACGCGGGCATCGCCGAGAACGCGCTGGCGGTGAAGGACTTCGAAACCGCGCGGGTTGCCTCCCAGCGACTGCTGGTGCTCGGTGTGGCGGCGGGCCAGAAACAACATTCCTTCGACCTGGCGCTCGCCCTGAACGGCTTGGGCCGGGGTAAGGAAGCCGGGTCTTTGCTCAGCAGCATCGCCCCCATCGACAAGCCCGGCTACCTCCCGGCGCATCTTTATCTGGCCCAGACGCTCCTGGTAAAGACCAATGTGACCCCGCAGGAAATTGGGACTGCCGAACGGCACCTGAAGCACGTCCTTGCGCTGGACCCGCAATCGGTCGAAGCCAATGACCTGCTGGGGCGGATCTATGTCCGGATGGGACAATGGGAACTGGCGGAGAAACACTTGACTGAGGTGGTGCCGGCCCGGCCCGAAACGGCCTTGTTGCTGGCGGTGGTTGCCCGGGCACAGGGCGATACGGCCGGCGCCCATAATTGGGCGCAGCGGGCGGCGAAGTTCCACCGGGAGAAGGTGGAAGCCGCGAAGCTGGATAAGCCGGCGCACCGGCTGGCGTGGGCCGATGCGACGGCCATGCTGGAGGATTACCCGGCGGCCTTTGCGATCGTGGAGGCAGGCTGGAGAGACTACGACAACAAGATCTACCTTTATCCCCTGGGCCAGATTTGTGCCTTGTGGGCGGACTCGCTGGCCAAGACCAGGCCGGGCGACCTGGCCTCGCGATTCTCCCTTATCCAGCGGGGCCTGGAGTGCGCTCCGCAGAACGAGTTGTTGCTCCGGCAACTGATCAGCCTCACCCACCAGCAAGGGCCGGAAGCCGTCGGCGCCCGCGCCGCCCTCACCCGGATGTTGACGGAGGGAAAGGCCACGGGCGTCTTGCACTTCGCCCTGGGCATTGACGCCTGGCAGCGCGGCCAGCCGGAGGAGGCCCGGCAGCACTTCACGCTGGCCTATGAGAATACTCCCCAACTGCCTTCGGTGGCCAATAACATGGCGATGATCCTCAGCCTGGGGGACCTGCCGGATCTGCCTCGCGCGCTGGCGATCATCGAATCGGTGCTGGTGAAGTTCCCCAACAACCCGAACTTCCGGGAAACACGCGGGGAGATCCTCGCCCGGTCAGGCCGGTGGCGGGAAGCGGTGACCGACCTGGAGTTTGCGCTGCCGAACCTCGCTGCCAAGGGCGCCGCGCACAAAGCTTTAGCCGAGGCCTACGCCGGCCTGGGTTTGCGGGAGTTGGCGGAGGAACACAAGCGCCAGGCTAACGGCTCGCCGGAAGAAAAGTCCGCGAGCCGATGATGCGCCGGCGGGGATCGGTTACACCTCCTCGAGCGCGAGGCAGGCCCCGGTCCACACCTGTCGGCTGCTTCATCCTTTCAAGGTTTGCCGGGTTCCTTGGTGAAGAGGTTCACGCCGGTCTTGAGGCCGGCTTCCTTGGAGACATCCATAACCTTGATTACCTGCCCGACGGGCGCGGCCGTGTCGGCGCTGATGGCGATCTGGAGGTCAGGCTTCTTGGCGATGGCAGCCAGGAGTTCCTCTTTGAAGCGTTCGATGGTCACGGGCTTGGAGTCGGCGCCGAAGCGGAGGTTGCCTTTGGGGTCAATGCTGATGATCAGGGGCACGATGTCGCTGGCTCCGGTCTTCTTGGCCTGGGACGATTCGGGCAGGGCGAGCTTGAGGGCGGGCTGCTGCTTGAAGGTGGTGGTCACCATCAGGAAGATCAGCAGGACGATGAGGATGTCAATCAGCGCAACAATGATCACCGCAGGGGCCTGGCGCCGTTTGCGAATGTAGAACTGCATGGCGGGTGATGCGTGAAACGTGATGCGTGGCTTTAGGTCTTAGACTTCCGACTTTGGGTTTGCTGCCGGTATTGGCGGCGGAGGAATTCGTCGCAGAGGGATTCCATCTCCAGGGCCACCGATTCGACCTTCTTGGTGTAGTAACTCCAGAAGATGAGCGAGGGGATGGCAATGAGCAGTCCCATGAGCGTCGCACGGAGGATGAGCGAGATGCCTTTGGCCAGCTCAGTTGGGTCGATCTGGCCGGCCTGGCCGACGTTGCCGAAGGCGGTCATCATGCCCAGAATCGTGCCCACCAGACCGAGCAGCGGGGCAATACCGATGATGATCTCCAGCACCACGAGGCCGCGCTCCAGGCGGGCGATTTCGTGGCGGGCGCGGGTTTGCATGGCATCGAGGACTTCGGCTTTGGGCCAGGCAAGATGTTCGGCGGCGATCAACAGCAACCGGCTGGCTGGGGAATTGTGCTGCTGGCACACGCGGCGGAGCATCGGCACATCTTCGGGTGTTTGGCACGACTCGACCGCGGCTTCAATTTCCGTCGGCACGACCCGCCGCCAGCGCAGGGCAATGCCGCGCTCGACAATGAAGGTCAGGCCGACCACGGAGGTCACAAAGAGCAGGACGTAAACAACAGGTTCCATAGAAAGGCTAAAGGCTAAAGGCTGAATGCTGAAACAAAGACATAGACAACAGGTTCCATAGGCAGTTAGACACGGATTTCACGAATTGGCACGGATAGTTAATTAATAGTAGTAAAAGGTGAATCGGATGTGCCGGACATCGCCCAGGGTGCGGCGCATGTCGCTCGGCCAGGCGGCGAACGGTGCAGGGTCAAGCACCGCCTTCTGGCAGACCAGCCCCAGCACTTCGCCGGCAGTATTCTCGGCCATGTCCATCTCGGTCACGCGCCCATCGTAGTGCAGATTGAACTGCAATACCACCTTGCCGCGGCTGTCCGAGGCGTAATCCCGCTGGTCGAGGAGGGTGAACCAGCGCTGGGAAATGGCCTCCACCAGGGCAGAATCGTAAGCGCCGAAGGGGGTGGCCTTGGTGTCGAGCGAGGCCATTTCGTGGCGGCGGCTGACGCCACCGTCCTGCTTCATCTTCTCGCCGGGCAACTGGTTCTGCTGCTGGCGTGCCAGTGCTTCCTTAAGGGTGCGCGGGCGCTCAGGCTTGGCTTCTTTGGCGTCGCCCTCGGTCTTGCGGGGCGTTGGGGATGGTTTGGCGAGCGTCAGGTCGCCGGGGGTATCGGCTGGTTTGGGTTTAGGCTCCTTCTGCGTTTGTTTAGGTGCCTCGACGGGCGGCGGCTGTTTTTCCTTGGGCGGCTGAGGCGGCGGCGGTTTCGTCTCTTTCGGCGGCTTAGGGGGAGGAGGTTTTGTTTCCTTCGGCGGCTGCGGGGGAGGCGAAGGCTGCAAGGGAGTGAACTTCGGGCGCTCGACGTCTTCGGTCTTTACGATCTCGGGATGCTTGCCGTCAATCTTGGGGGTCTCGGTGATCTTGTCCGCGTCGGGGTTGGCGGCGCGTGAGTTCTTATCCGAGTAGAACTTGGCGTCCTTGGGGGCCTCGGCGGTGGCCTGGGCGGGACTGACGTTGACGAATACCAAGGGAATCTCCTGCCGTTGCGGCGGCGGCGGGGCTGGCTTCCTGGGAACAATCAATTGGGTCAGGAGCTTGGGCGGATGCAGCCAGGTGGGCAAATGCAGGTGTTGCCAGAGGTGGTACTTGTTGCCGGTGTAGTAGCAGCCGTAGAGCAGGAGGTGGATGGCCAGCGAGATGGCAAAGGCCCAGGCCAGGCGCGAAACCTCGGCCTGCTCCACCCGCAGGGACCATCTGGACATCCTGGCAACAGACATGCGCTATTAGTTTGCCGCAGGTCGGGGGCAGCGGCAACTGTTTAGGCTCGCCGTTTAGGATCGCCGCCACCAAGGCTAAAGGCTGAATGCTGAAACCCGCCCCATGCTGACATCCCTCTCCCAGTTCACGACCAGCGGGCTGGAAAGCCCGCGATACGGAAGACAAGAATGTCTGCGCTACGCAGCTTTTCAGCCTTTAGCCTTTAGCCTTTAGCCTTTAGCCTTTCTTTGGGATCGGTGGCGGCGGCCCGGCAAACACGGCAAGATTACAGGGTCACTGCAATCCGACCGCTCATTGTGAATAGCGGTGAATAACTTCCGCTTGAATCCGGCGCAGGGGGGAAGTAAATAGGACTCGGCGAGGCATACGCTCGAGTCCGAGTACCGGGTTTGAGATCTTCGTCCGGGGCGTCAGGACTTGCCTTTATGGCAGTTATCCCGCTTGCGGGAGCGCCTATCTCATTAGCGATGCCTCGCTATTTCTTTTAGTTGGGGCGACCCGAGGGGCACGGAGTCAGAGACTCCGTGAACCGTCAGACCGGAGGTCTGACCCACACCTGAGCAGTTACGAGATGCCTCGCTATTCCTTTTGGGCAGCCACCTGATCGGCGTCGGCAGCCCACCCGGCGCCCAGCGCCTTGATCAGGGAAACAGCGGCGGACAGGCGTTGCGCGCTCAACTGTATCACTGTTTGCTCATGAGCCAGCGAGGAACTCTGGGCAATGGCGACTTCAAGGTAAGTGATCACCCCGCCTTTGTATTTGGTCATGGAGATGTCCAGCGTGCGGCGGGAGGATTTGAGCGCAGCGCTCTCCTTTTCAAACTGCTGGGCCAGCAGACGCTGGGCGGCGAGCTGGTCTTCCACGTCCTGGAACGCGCTCAGGACCGTCTGGCGGTAGTTGGCGACGGTGACATCGTAAGAAGCGCGAGCGGCAGCAAGCTGGGCGCGATTCCGGCCGCCGGTGAAGAGCGGCAGGGACAAGGTAGGTCCGACTGACCAGAAGCGACTTTCCCAGTTGAAAAGCGTGCTGGCGCTAACGGACTGGAAGCCCGCCAGACCATTGATGGTAACGCTCGGATAGAACGCGGCGCAGGCCACGCCGACATCCGCGTTGGCGGCGGCCATGAGGCGCTCGGCAGCGGCAATGTCGGGCCGGTGTTCCAGCAATTCGCTCGGGACGGCAACCGGAATGCGGGAGCCGACACCGATGGCCCTCTCCCCGGCGGCCACGGCGCCCTCGGGGACGTTGACGTCGAACGTAGCTGGCAGAGGCAATCCAATGATTGCGGCCAGGACGGCCAGGGTGCTCTTGGTAACGCTGATATCGAAGGTGGGGGCTGGCTGGCCGCACAGGACGGCGAGGGCGTGAAGGAATTTGGCCCGCTGCAGTTGCACCGCGGGAATCTGGGCTTCGGCGGACGCGAGCTGGGTTTCGGCCTGGGAGACATCGAGGTCGGTGGCGATACCACCCTTGCGGCGATTCTGGGTGAGTTCAAGGGAACGACGGTAGGCGACGACGGTTTCCTGCAGCACCTTGTCTTGCGCATCGAGCGAGCGCAGGTTGAAGTAGTCACTGGCAACCTCTGCCTGGATCGCCAGCTTGGAGGATTCGAGATCATCGGCTGAGGCAGTCATCCGTGCGCCGGTGCTCTCGACCTGCCGCCGCACGCGGCCCCAGAGATCCAGCTCCCAGCTCGCGTCGAGCGGCATGATGAACGAGTTAAACGTCGAGCTCCCGCCGGAAAGCCGGCTTTGGTTGGCGCTGGTTCGCTCGCGTAAATAGCTCGGGGCGGTCGAGAGCTGAGGCCAATAACCCGCCTGAGCGATATTCACGAGAGCTCGGGCTTGCTGGAAATTCGCATACGCCGCCGCAAGCTGTTGGTTGTTCGTGGTTGCCAAGGCTTCAAAGCGGTTCAAGTCGGGGTCGCCGAAGATCTCCCACCAGGAGCCCCGCGGCAGATGGGCCGAGGGTTGAGCGGGTTTCCAAACCCCCGTATTCGTCGCACCAGCGCCACTGAAGGCCGCGGGCAGGGCGTTGGTGCCGAGGACCGGGGGGCGGTGGTAGTTCGGGCCGACGGAGCAGCCGACCAGCGCGGCGATGACCGCTATTGGTACAAGGGACGCGCCAGACGCCGCGCTGGAAATCCGAAGCCCGAAAACCGAAGGCCGAAGGAAATCCGAAGCCCGAAAACCGAATAGGCATTTCAGAGGTCGCAGCTCAATTAAACTAACAGCGAAGACGCGAAGACGCGAAGAAGAAAGCAGAAATGTGGAAAGCAGAAAGCAGAAATAAGAAGAAGCGGAATGGAAAGCGCGGGCCTTTGGATTTCTGCTTTCTGCTTTCCCAATTTCTGCTTTCATTCTCTTCTTCCCGTCTTCCCGCCTTCGCTGTTCGTAACGGTTCGGGTTTCGGGTTTCGGGTTTCGGCCTTCCTTCGGATTTCGGATTTCGGATTTCGGATTTCATATCATCGGTCATGCTGGCGCGAGTTGGAGCCTTCGCTGCCGACGCCACGACTTGACGCGCTGGCTCAGGCTCTCGAAGGTCAGATAAATCACCGGGGTTGTATAAAGGGTCAGGGTTTGTGAAAGCAAGAGTCCGCCGACGACCGCGATGCCCAGCGGTTGGCGCAGCTCGGAGCCGGTGCCCATCCCGAGAGCCAGAGGCACGGCGCCGAATAAGGCGGCCATGGTGGTCATCATGATGGGCCGGAAGCGGATGATACAGGCCTGGTAGATGGCGTCGCGCGGGCTGAGGCCATCGTGGCGCTCGGCATCCAGAGCAAAGTCAATCATCATGATGGCGTTCTTCTTCACGATGCCCATCAGGAGAATAATGCCGATAAACGAGACCAGGGACAGATCGAAGCCGGAGAACATGAGCGCGAGCAGGGCGCCGACGCCGGCAGAGGGGAGGGTGGAGATGATGGTGATCGGGTGAATCAGGCTTTCGTAGAGCATGCCGAGTACGACATAGACCGCGAGGACCGCCGCCATTGCCAGCAGCGGTAGGTTGGCCCACGAGGCACGGGCGATCTGGGCGGTGCCCTGGAAGCTGCCCAGAACGCTGGAGGGCATTCTTAAATCCTCGACCGCTTTTTCCACCGCCTCGGTCGCCTGCCCCAGCGACACGCCCGGTGCCAGGTTGAAGGAAATCGTCGCGGCAGGGAATTGGCCCTGATGATTGACCGACAGGAAGGTGTTGGAGGTCTTGAACTTGGCGAGCGCAGCCAGAGGGACGAGAACCCCGTTGGTGGCGCGGACGTAAATCTGGTTCAGGGATGAGGGGTCGAGCAAGTACTGGGGCTCGACTTCCAGGACGACATGGAACTGGTTGTATTGCCGGTACATGGTAGAGACCTGCCGCTGGCCGAAGGCGTCGTAGAGGGTGTTATCAATGGCAATGGGCGACACTCCCATGCGGGACGCGGCGTCGCGGTCAACAACCACCGTGGTTTGCAGGCCGCGGGTCTGCTGGTCACTGCTGACGTCGCGCAGGTCGCGGTTGAGGCGGAGTTTATCCACTAGCAAGTTGGACCAGCGGTTGAGTTCATTCAGGTCGCCAGATTGCAGCGAATACTGGAACTGCGCCCGGCTCATACGCCCGCCGACACGGATGTCCTGGGCAGCTTGCAGGAACAGATTGATGCCGACGACGCCCGCCAGCTTTTTGCGCAGCCGGGCAATGACCTCGTCGGCAGTCGCATCGCGTTGGTCCCGGGGCTTGAGCGTGATGAACATGCGGCCGTTGTTAACGGTGGAGGCGCCCATGCCGCCCATGAAGGAGGCCAGCGTGGCCACCGCCGGGTCCTCGAGGACGACCTTTGCCACCTTCTGCTGGAGCTCCTTCATGGCAATGAAGGAAATATCCTGGGCAGCGTCGGTGGTGCCCATGATGATGCCGGTGTCCTGCTGCGGGAAGAAGCCTTTGGGCACGGCCAGGTAAAGGAGGACCGTGGCTACGAGCGTCAGGGCCCACACGCTGAGCGTGAAGAGGTAATGGCGCAGCACCCATTTGAGCCCCGTTTCGTAGTGGCCCAGGAGCCAGTTGAAAGATTGCTCGCAAGTCTGAATGAAGAGGCCGGGCTTGCGGTAGCTCGATTCCGGCCGCAGGAAGCGCGAGCAGAGCATCGGGGTGAGCGTCAGCGAGATGACGCCCGAGACGAAGATGGCCAGGGTGACGGTGACGGCGAACTCGTGGAACAGCCGCCCGATCAACCCGCCCATGAACAGCAGCGGGATGAACACCGCGACCAGCGAGGTGCTCATGGAGATGACGGTGAAGCTGATCTGGCGCGCCCCTTTGAATGCCGCCTGCATCGGCGGATCGCCGCGCTCGATGAAGCGGTGGATGTTCTCGATCACTACAATGGCGTCGTCCACCACGAAGCCGACGCAGATGGTGACGGCCATCAGGGAGAGGTTATCAATGCTGTAGTGGCACAAGTACATCAGGGCGAAGGTGCCGGCCAGCGCCAGCGGCACCGTGATGCTGGCAATGAAGGTCGGCCAGAACCGCCGCAGGAACAGGAAGATGACCATCACCACCAGCGCGATGCTGAGCAGCAGCGAGAACTGCACCTCGTGGACCGACGCGCGGATGGTCGCCGTGCGGTCGCTGATCTCAGTCACTTTGATGGACGGGGGAATCCACTTCTCGAGCTGGGGCAGGACGGCGCGAATGCGGTCCACGGTCTCGATCACGTTGGCATCGGCCTGCTTGAAGATGATGACCAGCACGGCGCGGTTGGTGCCGGACCAGCCGGAGACGCGCGTATTTTCGGTGCCGTCAAAGGCTCGGCCCACGGCACTGAGCCGGATGGGCGCATTGCTCCCTCTCCTCAGGAGCAGGTTCTGGTAACCTTTGCCTTCGAGAAGTTGGTCGTTGCTGACCAGAGTGTAGGAGAGCTGGTCGCCGTCAAAACTCCCTTTGGGCAAGTCCACGTTCACCTGATTGAGGTGAGAACGCACGTCTTCCAGGCTCATGCCGGTCGAAGCCAAGGCCCCGGGATTGACCTGGATGCGGACGGCGGACTTATCGGCACCGCTGATGATCGCCTGGCTAACCCCTTCGACCTGGCTCAACCGCTGCCCGATGATGGAGTCGCCATATTCAAAGACCTGCACCGGGCGAAGGATGTCCGACTGCATCGCCAGGATCATGATCGGGGAGTCGGCAGGGTTGATCTTACGGTAGGTCGGCGGGCCAGGCAGGTTGATGGGTAGATCAGCGGCGGCGGCGTTAATGGCCGCCTGCACGTCGCGGGCCGCGCCATCCACGTTCCGGCTCAAGTCAAACTGCACGGTGACCGAGCAGCCGCCCAGGGAGCTGGCCGAGGTGATCTCGGTGACGCCGGCGATCTGGGCTAGGCGCCGTTCCAGCGGCGCGGCCAGGGAGGAGGCGACAGTGGCTGGGTCAGCGCCGGGCAACGATGCGCCCACACTGATCATGGGGAAATCCACGCGCGGAATCGCCGCCACGGGCATCAAGTGATACGCCACGATGCCGGAGAGGAAGAGGCCGATGGCCAGCAAGGAAGTGCCGACCGGGCGGCGGATGAAGGGGGCGCAGATGTTCATGCGCGGAGTGGGGGAAATCCGAAACCCGAAACCCGAAATCCGAAAGAAGGCCGAGGTCCGAAATCCGAAACCCGAATGGCCGCCCTCGCCTGATCACTGGGCAACGACCGATTCGGCCTTCGGATTTCGGATTTCCTTCGGCCTTCGGGTTTCGGATTTCGGATTTCCCTGCCCAACTCGCTCATGAGTATCAACGTCCTAGGTACCTTCATAGTGTGACAGGGCCGGGCGCTTCACCCAGGGCGGGCGGGGCCTCTTCCCGCATGTCGGCGGCCGGGCGGCCGCGGCGGACCCAGCGGGCGAGGCGATCCAGGTAGAGATAGACGACCGGGGTGGTGTAGAGGGTGATCAGTTGCGAGAGCAGGAGGCCGCCGACAATGGCGATGCCCAGCGGGCGGCGCAGCTCGGAGCCGGTGCCCTTCTGCAACGCCAGCGGCAAGGCCCCGAGCAGCGCGGCCATGGTGGTCATCATGATCGGGCGGAAGCGCAACAGGCAGGCCTGGTAGATGGACTTCACCGGCGGCAGCCCTTCGGTGCGCTCGGCGTCGAGCGCAAAGTCAATCATCATGATGGCGTTCTTCTGCACGATGCCGATCAGCAGGATGATGCCGATCAGCGCGACCAGGGAAAGGTTCTCGCCGCACAGCAGCAACGCGAGCAGCGCGCCCACACCCGCCGACGGCAGGCTCGAAAGGATGGTGATGGGATGCACGTAGCTCTCGTAAAGCACCCCCAGCACGATGTAGATCACGATAATGGCGGCGAGGATGAGGAACGGCTCGCTCTTGAGCGAGGACTGGAATTCCGCGGCGCTGCCAGAGAAGGTCGCCACGACGGTGTCGGGCAGTTCGATCTCCTTCTGCGCGGACTGGATGGCCTCGACCGCCGCGCCCAGCGACCCGCCGGGCCGCAGGTTGAAGGACAACGTCACGGCCGGGAACTGGCCCTGGTGAACGATCGCGAGCGGGGCCGTGGTAATCCTTGCTTTGGCAAAGGCGCTCAGCGGCACCATCTGGCCCGTGCTGGACTTGACGTAGATCTTATTCAGCGAATCCGGGGAGAACTGATACTGCGGCTCCACCTCCAGCACGACGCGGTATTGGTTGAGCTGGGTGAAGATGGTGGTGACCTGGCGCTGGCCAAAGGCGTCGTAAAGCGTGTCGTCAATGGCCTGGGTGAGCACATTCAGGCGCGAAGCTCCCTCGCGGTCCACCTCGACGCTGACCTGCAAGCCGCCGGATTGCTGGTCGGAGGCGACATCGCTCAACTCTGGCCGCTTGCGGAGCACGTTCAGGAGTTTGGGCGCCCATTCCGACAGTTCCACGACGTCGGCGTCCGTGAGCGTGTATTGGTATTGGGTGCGGCTGATGCGGCTATCAATCTGCACGTCCTGGGCTGCCTGCATGAAGAGGGAAATGCCCTGCACCGAGTCCGTGGCGGCGCGCAGGCGGGCGATGATCTGGTCCGCGCTGGCCTTGCGGCTGTCGCGAGGCTTGAGGTTGATGTAGAGGCGGCCGGAGTTGACGGTGGGGTTCACGCTGCCAGCGCCGACAAAGGAGGCCACGCTCACCACGTCCGGGTCGCGCCGCACGAGGTCGGCGATGGCGTGCTGGCGAGTGACCATGTCCTTGAAGGAGATGGATTGCGCGGCATCGGTGACTCCGATGACGAGGCCGGTGTCCTGGGGCGGCAGGAGGCCCTTGGGTATGATGACGTAGAGCCAGAGGGTTGCGACCAGGGTGATGACCGCCACGCCCAGGGTGAAGGCCTGATGCCGCAGCACCCACAGCAGGCTGTGGTTATAGCCATCGAGCATGCCCTGGAACATCCGGTCGGTGAGCAGATACAACCGCCCGTGCTTCGTCTTGTCTTCGGCCTTGAGCAGCCGCGCGCACATCATCGGGGTGAGCGTCAGGGAGATGATGGCCGAGACTGCCACAGCGGCGCTCAGGGTGATGGCGAATTCCTGGAACAGCCGGCCCACGATGCCGGTCATGAATAACAGCGGGATGAACACCGCAATGAGCGAGACGCTCAACGAAATGATGGTGAAGCCGATCTGCTTGGCGCCCTTGAGCGCTGCCTGCATGGGTGCTTCGCCTTTTTCGATGTATCGCACGATGTTCTCGATCATCACAATGGCGTCATCCACCACGAACCCGGTCGCGATGGTCAGGGCCATGAGGGAGAGGTTGTCCAGGCTGAAGCCGACCAGCTTCATGATGCCGAAGGTGCCGATCAGCGTCAGCGGCAGGGCCACGCTGGGAATAACCGTCGCCCAGAATTTGCGCAGGAAGACGAAGATCACCATCACCACCAGCGCCACCGCGAGCACCAGCGTCATCTGCACGTCCCGCACTGACGCGCGAATCGTTTCCGTACGGTCGGTCAGAATGGCAATCTTGACCGAGGTGGGGGAGATCGAGCGCAGCCGGGGCAGCAACGCTTTGACGCGGTTGGCCGTCTCAATGATGTTGGCGCCGGGCTGGCGCTGGATGTCCACGATGACTGCAGGCCGCCCGTCCACCCAGCCGCCCAGGCGGACATTCTCGACGTTGTCTATCACATCCCCCACGTCGCGGATGCGGATGGGCACGCCATTCCGGCTGGTGAGGATGACGTCGCGAAACTCGGTGACGGTGAAGATTTGGTCATTGGCGTTGATGGCATAGGACTGGCGCGGGCCGTCGAAGCTGCCCTTGGGGGCGTTGACGTTGTTCTGCATCAGGGCGATCCGCACGTCTTCCAGGCTGAGCCCCTGGGCAGCGAGGGCCCCCGGGTTGATGCGGACGCGGATGGCGGGCTTTTGATTGCCTTCAATGGTCACCAGGCCAACGCCGGTGATCTCGCTTAGCTTCTGCGCCAAGACGGTGTCGGCCAGGTCGTTGACCTTCTCCAGCGGCAGGCTGTCGGAGGTGATGCACAGCGTGAGGATAGGGGCGTCGGCGGGGTTGACTTTGTTGTAGATGGGCGGGTTGGGCATTTTCGGCAGCACGCCGTTGGCCGCGTTCATGGCCGCCTGCACATCCTGGGCAGCGGCGTCAATATCCCGATCGAGCACGAATTGCAGCGTGATGGTGGCGTTGCCGAAGGAACTGATCGAAGTCATCTGCGCCAGTCCGCTGATCTGGCCGAATTGCCGCTCCAGCGGTGTCGTCACCGACGAGGCCATGACGTCGGGGCTGGCGCCGGGGAATTGAGCGGTGACCTGGATGGTGGGGAAATCCACGCTTGGCAGCGAGGAGACCGGCAGCAGGCTATAGCCCAGCGCGCCCATGAGCAGCACGGCGGCCATCAGCAGCGAGGTGGCGATCGGGCGTTGAATGAATGGCTCGGAGATGCTCACTTAATTAGGTTGGATCAGTTAGATGGGTTACATGGGTTACATGAGAGGCATCAGTTACAGGGGTTACATGGGTTGCATCGGTTACATAGTTACATGGGGTCGAGCCGTAGTCCGGCGTCGTAACCTTTGTAACCATGTAACCGATGCATCTCATATAACTTACCCCGCTTGTCGCATTAGCTCTTGGCCTTGGGAGTTCGGCCTTCGGCTTTCGCCTTGCCTTCGGGTTTCGGACCTCGGCCTTCGGGTTTGCCCCCGGCGTCAGCCAACCTGACGCGCGACCCCTGTTGCAGCTTGAACTGCCCCTCGACTACCACCCGCTCGCCGGGCTGCAGACCAGCCTCGATAATCGCATCCCCTTGGTCCACCTGAACCGCCAGAGTAGTGGCTACTTTGACTGGGCGGACTTCCACCGTCTGGTCGTCCTTGATGACGAAGGCGAAGTCGCCTTCCGGGCCGCGCTGAATGACCACTTTCGGCACCACGATGGCACCCTTCTGAACGGTCAGCAGCAAGCGGGCGTTGACGAACTGGCCCGGCCAGAGCCGCAGATCGGTGTTGGGGAATGTCGCTTTGAGTTTGAACTGACGGGTGGAGGGATCAATTTGATTGTCAATCACGGCGAGCTTGCCTTCGCCCACGACATTCGTATCGCCTTGACTGAAGGCCAGGACGGCGAGGCTGGGGTCCGTCCCCTGGCACTGTTGCTGGATCGGGCCCAGGGCTTGTTCCGGCAGCAGGAAGACGACGGAGATCGGCTTGAGTTGGGTGATGACCACGATGCCCGTCAAATCGCTGGCGCGAACGATGTTGCCCTTGTCCACTAACCGGAGGCCGATGCGCCCGTCTATGGGGGAATTGATGGTCGTGTAGGCCAGCATGACTTTGGCGCTGTCAATGGTCGCTTGGTCGGAGTTGACCGTGGCGATCAACTGGTCCACCAGTGCCTTCTGCGTGTCGTACTGCTGCTGGGTGACGCCTTCATTGGCCAGCATGTCGGCATAGCGCTTCAAGTCCACGCGCGCGTTGGCGATCAGCGCTTCGTCCTGGCCTTTCTTGGCCACGGCCTGCGCCAGTATTGCGTGGAACGGGTCGGGGTCAATTTGCGCCAGCAAGTCGCCCTCATGCACGTCCTGCCCCTCGGTGAAAGCAATCTTATCAATCTGCCCGTCCACCAGGGCGCGCACGGTGACGGTGTTGAACGCCTGCACGTTGCCGATGCCGGTCAGATAGATCGGCACATCCTTCTGGGCGACGGTGCCGGCGATGACCGGGACGGGCGGCAGCTCCATTGAGCGGGCTCCCGGGCCTTTCTTTTCCGCGCCCGCCGCACGCCCCCGCGCGAACCACACTGCCGCGCCCACCACCAACACGCCGAGCGCCAAGATGATCGTCATTTTCCAGCCGGACGACTCGGTGGCCTCGATGCGGGCGGGGGCGGGCGGGGAAACGGGGCCAGGAGGTTGGCCGGAGCCTGCCGGGGAGGGGGAGTCAGGGTGTTGCTGTTTTGTCATTTGATCTGCTTCGTTTAACTGGTGCGTGATTGGACTGGAATCGGGGCCCGCCCATTCAAGGGGCGTCGGTCGCCGGGCCGAACTTCTGGCGCAGGTGATCGCGCCGCACACGTTCCAACTCCTCGAAACTGGCCTTTTGCTCCGGTGTCAGCACCGTCAGCATTTGCTCGTGGAGGGCGGAGACGTTGGCGAACACGTGGCTCGCCGTTTCCTGGCGGATGGTTTCCACTCGGCGCATCGCCTGGTCAATCATCGGATCGATCTTCTGCACCTGATCCGGAGTCAATGCAAGCTGGGACTGGAAACGGGCGCGGAGCCGTGCGCCGATCTCCGCCGGTGGCAGCGGCGCGACCGGCGTGCGCCGGGACACCTGCCACGCGACGAGCGCGCCGCTGGCGGCGCCCGCCAGGAAAATGGCCAGCACGTAGGTCGCGAGCTTGCGTTTGCCGAGGGAGGTCATGGGTTGAGGCTCATTTGGATGTCGTAGTTGAGCAGGGCAGCTTCGTCGCCGGGCGCGCCGCCGCCGAGGTCGGCGAAGCTCCAGGCGGCGCACAACGCCAGCACCAGGCCCGCGCCGAGCGTCGCGCGGCGAAGAAACGCGAACAGAGAAACGGAGTCGTCGTTCACGCTCTCCGCGCGCCATTGGGCGAGGATGCGGGTTTCGAGGCCCAGCGGCGGCGCGAGTGAGGCCTTGGGGGCCGCCTTCGCGGCGGCGTCAAGCAGGCGTCGGAATGTGTCGTCGGTTGATTTCATGTTTGCTGCTTTGCGAGATTGCGTTAGTTCCTAACCCTTCGTCTCCATCAGCGTCTCGAAATGCTTGCGCAGCTTCCGGCGCGCCCGGAAGGCGCGGATCTTGATGACTGGCACGTTCCAGCCGGTGATCTGTCGGACTTCGTTCACGGAACGGCCTTCGAGGTGCAACAGCGTCATCAGCAGCCGGTCCGTCGGGGCAAGCTGCGCCAGCAGTTTCTCGACGATCTCCCGCGAGGCCAGGTTCTGCGTCGGGTCCAACTCGGCCTGCCCGGCGGTCACCGCCTCCAGCGCCTGCGCCTGCTCCTCGCTTAGGTCGGCCCAGCGCAACTCCGGGCGCGCCTTTTCAGCCGCCAGTTGGTTCAGGCAGGTGTTGATGGCGATGCGCGAGACCCAGTGCTCCAGCGGCACCGCGCCGGAGAAGCTGTCCAGGCTCGCGAACACTTTCATAAATACAGTTTGCACTAAATCTTCAGCACTAGTGCGCCGGGGCAGGTGCGAACGCACCAGCCGCGCCACCAGCGGATACAGATGCCGGAACAGCGCCCGCGCGGACTCTTCGTCCCGCAGGCGCACCCGCTTCACGCAGGCCGTCACATCGAATTCCGGTTCTGGCATGACACTCACAGACGCGAACATGCCATAATGATTTATGACCGGCTAGAACCGGATTGGTTACATCGGCAACTGGACGGCCTTCCAGAGCCGAAGGTGTGGCTGGCTGCCCAGCAAAGGGCGGGCAGGCGCTCCGAAGAACGCCTGCCCGCTTGAAACGCCGGCGAGACGCCGGCGCCACTACGGGAGTGGATCAGGTCGTAGCCGGGACGATGCCCCAGAAGGTTCGGGGCAGGCTTTCCCACCCATCCACCGCCTGGTTGACCTGGATGTACACCTTTTTGGCCACCGGCGGCACGCCAAAGCGCGCCGTGTAGAGGCTGGTGATGTCCGCTGAGCCCTGCACGGCGGCCGGGCACGTGCCCAGGAGCCGGTAGTCGCTACAGGTCTCGCGTCCCTGGCTGCGCGGCTCGGCGCCGCGGATGATGGTGGTCTCGCCCGGGCTCGTCGGGCAGGTGAGCTTGAGCGTGATCTCGCCAGCCGTGTTAGCGATGACCAGGTTCTGCGGCGCCAGGTCGGGGAACTGCGGTGACTCGGTCGGGGTGTCCACCTGTTCCTGGCCAAACCGGGCCAGGGTGCAGTTGATCTTGGTGAAGAGCAGGAAGCCGCTGAGGCTCCCACTCTGGTTGAGGCGGGGGTTGCTCCTGGCGCTCTTGGCCGCCACGATCCAGGCGACCCGTTGGGTCTCCGTCAGCGCCCGCCAGTGGGCGGCCACACGGCCCATGGTGTCGCGCACCGCCATCTGTGATGGTGTGCGCGGGTTGGTCACACGGCCCGCCGTCCGGCTGATCTGCCCGAACGGGCTATTCTGCGAGACGTTCAGCCCGCGTTTACCTGATTGAGGGATGTCTAGTATCTTCATAACTTACTTACTTTCTTTCTTTGTTTTGTTGTTGAAACGGCGCGCGTGGCCGGCACAGCCAGCCAATTAGCACGCGCCAAAATTGTTTGCCCGGGAGGACAGTGAATCGGATTAACCACCGATGGACACAGATGCACACGGATGAAAACCACTCCGACACACCTCTTCCCACGCCGACGAGCTTCTCACTGAGAAGTGACCAAGCCTCAGGTGAAACCAAAGCGGAGCTTGGCCTGCTGAATCTGTGTGCAGCGGTGTCCATCGGTGGTTTCACTTTCTTGTGCGCTCGTCCACGCGGGCGAGGCCGACTTCGAGCGAGTTGATGCGGACGACCTGCCGCTCCAGGGCGGCCAGCAGCTCCCGGTGATTGGCGGCCAGCTCGTCCAGGATCGCCAGGTGAGTGGCGTTGATCTGCTCCCGGGTGGCGAGCATCTCCGCATAAAAGTCGGACCGGGTGACCAACTCCGGCTTGTGGGCCGGTTTGGGACTGAG
>CAIWJG010000041.1 GCA_903912925.1 uncultured Verrucomicrobia subdivision 3 bacterium
CGGTGATCAGAGGTACTACGGTGAGACTCCGGCGGGGTTACCGACGTATCCGCAGGGCTGGCTGATGACAGGTGGCGAACGGTGCGGGGCAAAAGGTGGGTCTTTCACGTAGCCAAGCCAGATCCGAAGGGCTCGCCGAGGTGGGGGAAGCCGGCAAAGGGCGAGGGGCCAGGTGCGGTCCGGTTTAGGGCAAGAACGTCCCCTCCGCCTGGCCCCGCCGGGCGTGGCCCATGGTGCAAAGCGTTTCCAGTATCTCCCCCACATCTGCCACTTTGACCCGGGCAAAGCCTTTCGCCACATCGGCGGCGGTCACCGGCTGCTTCACCGACGCCAACGCCCCGTTCACCGCCTTGACCCGCTCGGCCATCGTCTTGCTAAGACGGTCAGATTCGTGCGTCTTTCATGAGGCCGATTACTCCCCTCGTGCTCCCGCCAATAACCCGCCCTGCAATTCCTCGCGCAATTGGGCGAGCTGCGCATCGGTGGCCTCGCGTGGGACACGGATGGGTTTGCCGAAGGTCACTTCGCAGTGCGAGAAAGGCAGCGGGATTTGAAAGCTGTCCCGGCTCTTGACCCGGGTCTTCCAACCGAGCTGGAAGGAGTAGGGAACAATCGGCAGGCCGGTGACCTGCGCGAGCGCCATCACGCCATCCTGCACGACGTAGCGCGGTCCGCGCGAGGGCGTATTCGGCACCACCACGCCGCTGATGCGTTTCGGCCCGCCGGGTGAACTGGCTGTGGAGGAACTCATTGGGTAGCCTTACAGGTTTTTCTTAAGCGCGAATTGACCCGCCCTGCAAATCCGTTGGGCTTCAACAACCCACTCAAAATTGGGTGCAACTTCACGGGGTTGGCAGTTGTTTGAGATGCTCGTGCAGAATTCGCCGCACTTCCGCGATCGTCGCGGGCTTATCCAAACAGGTATGGTAGCTCCGAACAATGAGCTCCGACTCGACGTAGTCCACATGCGCACTGGTATATTTGACTACTCCGTCGCCGCCCCTGGGCGGCCGGTCGTCACCATCGATGGAAACAATCGAGTGCGCTTTCACCCCCGGCACCACGGGGATTTCCGCCACAGCCAGCAGCCCGGGGTTCTTCGGTGACATGCCGTCCAAGCTGGTGGGCAGGTGGCCCTGGGAAAACTTCCCGGCCTCGGAGCCTTGGACCAAGTGCAGCATGTCGTCTTTTCCTTGAGACATCAACGTGCCCGGCAGCGAGACAAAACGTCGTGCCAGCCCGCGCGTGAAACCAGCCGACAGGTAGCTGCCACGGTGCGGGGTGGAAATGAATACGACGCGTTTCACAAAGGGCAGCGGATCGAGGTAGAACATGCGGCGGAGTTGCGCGCGCTCGGCGTCGCTGATCTTCAAATCCTCCAGCCGGTTGGTGCTGACCACGCGCCAGAGACGGTCGCCGGACTCAACGGCCGCGCACTTGGTGAGCAGGCCGCCCTGGCTGTGACCGATGACCACCATCTGGCGCAGCGCGGCGTTCGTCCCCTGTGGGTCACGCCGCTGCACCTCGGCCGTCAGCGCGCCGCGAAATTCCGCGATGGATTTGAGCAGCGGATTGCCACTGCCGTAGATGAAGCTCCAGATCTGATACCGTTTACGCAATACCGGGTCGGCCGTCAGGGAGTTGGCCATTTCCGCCCAGGTAACCGGGCTGGAGAACGTGCCATGGACAAACACCACGGGGATGCGATCGGGTTCGAAGGGTTGATTCAGGATCAACTGGCTGGGGATGTGCTCGGCCGGAGCGAGGAAATCCATCTTGCCGAGCTTCCAGATGGTGGACTGGCTCAAAGTGTAGGCGCGATAGGTCGTGAGATCGTTTTCTAGCGGCACCGTGGCCTGGCCGATCGTGACGTTTACATCCTCGAAGGGAGAAAAGAGTTCCAGCGTGGCGGTGCTCCGGCTCGCCGTAAGTGCGGCCAGAGAGCCAGGCAGCCGCAACAAAACCGTGGCCGGCACGGTGCGATGCATGCCCCAGGTCGGATCGGTTGGCCACACTGCCATCAATGGAGTCCCCACGCCCGCTTCACGATTGCGCACGCTCAAGCCGCGGACACGAAATTGATCCACGAGCAGTATCTGCTCGCACTGACTGAACCGTATCGCCAATTCATTTTGCCCAACCCGTAATTCGATTTCACCCACGGGAAGTTGGCGTCGGGCGCTCTCCAGATGAACGACCGCGTTGGTGCTCCTTCGCCCGGTGAGCGCCAGGCCGAGACTGTAGTTGTAGAAATCGCACGCCTCGCGAAAACGGCGATCAAACGCGCCGGGCGGCGCATCCTTCCCCTCGCCAAAGAGGAATAGCCAGGCATAGACCGCCGATCCGAGATAGTAGTCACGCGCATCGCGCGGATCCCACGGCTTGACGCTGCGCCGAATCTGCTCGCCTGCTACGTAGCTAAGTTCCGCCAGCGCGAACAGCAGGTCGCGCTCGCCAGTGGCGACTGCCATCTGATGAAGCTGGCGGACCGCCTGGTCCGGCTGGCGGGCGGCCAGGCGATCCAGGTCGTAACGGTGCAAGATCGAGACCGTTTCCCCGCTGGGTTTTCCGGTTCGCAGCGCATTGGCCTCCACCTGCGCGTAGGCCTGCCGCGTGGTCACGCGATCGGCGCCGATAGGGGCGGCGCAGCCGGCGAGCAGCAAAGCCGCGAGAGCCAGGGCAGGGCTGGCGACAGACAGCGAAAAGGTTGAGCGTTGAGCGTTGAGCGTTGAGCGTCGAGAGGCGGATGGCGTGCAGCCGCGCCGCCACCCGCGCCCGGTTAATGATGTTTGATGAATATTCATGGTGTGATGCCTGGTAAGAAGTCAGATGGTGGGTTCTCTCTCATGTTTTCAGCTCATCACGCATTGTTTCAGCGGAGTTTGATTCTTCAGCCGAAGGGGCTGACGGGCTCGATTTGGCAGTTGACGCTTCCGATGACCCCGGCGGCGGATAGGCCACGGCCCCACGCATTTGTCGCACTTGCTCGGGCGAGAAGTCCGGGAACGGCAGGCGGCCCTCGTCGCGCCATTGGCGCACCTGGGCTTCGGCGGCTTTGGTCCGGCGGGCATCCAATCCGTCATCGCGGCCGAAGTAGAGGGTCTGCGACGGAAAGGCAAAACCGGTTCCGCTCTGCTCCACGAGGTCCATGACGCGCAGCAATACGTCTTCCTGGATGGCGAGGAATTCCGCCCGGACCGTGGTCGTCACATAAGCGAACACTTCAATGTCCAGCGAGCAGGCCCCGAACCCGATGAACCGCGCGCGCACAGCATCGGGGTGGATGCGCGGGTGACCCAGGAGCATTTCCCGGATCTTGGCGAGCAAATAGCGCAGTTGCTCCGGGCTGGTCTCGTAGCGCACGCCGATGGTGGACTGGATCAGCATCTTATCGCGCCGACCGAAATTGACTACCGACATCTTCGAAAGCGCCGCGTTGGGAATCGTCGTCAGCGTGCGGTCGGCGCCCCGAATCCACGTCGAGCGGATGCCGATGGTCTCGACGGTCCCTGCATCGGTCCCGCACCGGCAGAAATCGCCGACTCGGATGGACTTGTCCGCGAACAAGCTCAGGCCGCCGATCAGATTCTCGACGGTTGGCTGCGCGGCCAGGGCGATGGCCAGGCCGCCCACGCCGAGGCCCGCGACGATCCCATACACGGGTATTCCCAAGCGGTCAGCACCCATGGCCAGCAACACCGCCCCGGCCACCATGCCCAGCAAGCGGGTGCAGATGCGAATGAGATGGGCGTCAACGCTGTCCGTCGGGATATGGGGTGATGCGATAGCCGCTTCGGCGACCACCGGAGCGAGGCGCCACGAGATCCAGGCTCCGGCAAGGTAGATCACCGCCGTTGCCACAAGCTCGAGGGCATTGGCGGCACTGCCGCGCAGGTTAATCTGAACGAGCGCCAGGTAGGCCACCGCCGGCGTGGCGATGATGAAGAACGCCGGCAAGGCCATCTGCGCCAGCGCCCGCCGGAACGGGTGTTCATTGCTGCCCCGGCGCGACAGGCGATAAGCCAGGCGCAGCAATAGAGCGAAGAAACCGAGGATCAGGGTCAAGGCCAGCCATTTCCAAGCTGCCTGGCCGGCCAGCGGACTCCGGAGCCACGCCGGCATCGCCTTAACCCAGGCGTAAGGAACCAGCCAGCCCCCGCCGCGGATCACGATCTCGCGCATGTTCTCAAGGGGGACTGGACGGGTAAGCCTGGCACCCTCACCCCGACCCTCTCCCAAGGGGGAGAGGGAGCTAAGCCTGGCACCCTCACCCCGACCCTCTCCCAAGGGGGAGAGGGAGCTATAAGCCAGCCCGCGGACTCGCTCGTAGAACTCGTCCGCTCTGGCAACAGTTTCCGCACTGAACAGAAACTCCCCGCTCCGCGGCCCGCTCGGCGCGCGCACCAGGACGATTTCAGTATTCGGAATTACCCAGCGCGCGGCATTGGTGCCCGCGAGCGGATTCAATTGATCGGCGGTGGGGATTTCGTCAGAGGGCGGGAGCTGAATCCTGTTTAAGGTATCATACAAAGCCAGCGCCGCTCCCCGGCCGGTCTTGACGCGAGTTGCCGGCGCCACTTCGCTCAAGTCCAGGGATTGCACCACGGCGTCCCCAAGTGCGGCCAGCCGGTGGAATTCCGCGCGCGAGGGAGACGGCAGGTAATCTCGGGCTAGAAATGTGGCAAGGGCATCGCCGGAGTCGAGGAACGTCTTTATCGCGGCACGAGGACTCGACCGGTCGGGCGGCTTGAGGGGATGCGCTGGCTCCTGGCCGAACGCGATTAAGGCTGCGAAAAAGAAGGCCCCTAAGCCTGGCATGATGCGGGCAGGCGCGGTGCAAGGCTGCCGGGTTGGGGTGAGTGGGATGCGCTCGTTCTTCATGTTCAGGCCTTCCGCTTGGCGAGGGGCTTCAAGTGCTGCGTTAAAACACCAGCGCAACCTTCGCCCAGATGTAATTGCCCTTCATGGTGTTCTGGACATCAATCTGCGGCACCCATTTCAGATCAACGGCCAGCTCGGTCTTGCCGATTTTCCGGATGTAGGAAACCACCGGGCCCAAGCCCAATTGCTGCAACTCGAAGGCCCCGAGCACTGCACCCGAGCCGCTGTCGCCGGTGAATTGCTTCATCCAGTAGCCGTTGGCGCCCACGCCGACATAACCACCGAAGAGCGGCAGGTGCTGCGCGACAGTGAGATCGATATGGAAAACGTCACCCGAGGTGTAATGGGCCGCGGTGTTTTCGGTGTTGAAGTCCATTCCGGCAAAGACGCTGACTTCCGTGCCAATCTTGCTGCTCAACCAACTGAAGGTGACTTCGGGCTCGAACGTCCAGAAGCCCAGTCCCGGGTTGGCGAGGCTGGACTTGTCGTACTCGCCGCTCGGGGCGTAAATGCCGAACCGCCCGTCCCATTTGAAGTCGCCGTTGGTCCACCCAAGGGCCGCCGGCACGAAGTAAATGTCCCCGATGCCGCTCGCAGAGTCCTTGGTCTGGCCGGTCCCCCGCCCGGTTTGGAGGTCGCCTGAGACGGTCACCCAGGTGTAAGGAATGGACGCGAAGAGGCTGTAATCGCCGCCCAAAACCTTGAGCGGCGTTTCCCAGAGAAGAACGGACGAGTCGCTATACGAGGTGGCTTTCACATTCAGCGCCACCCGGCCATCGCGAACTGGCAACGGCTGGCCGCCGCCGACCTTGCCGTCGTAGTAGGTGAAGATATTCATGTAGGCGAACGACGGGTATCCCGGAAGGGTGTCGATGAAGTCCGCCGTCTGCCCGGGATTATAGTGTGCGATACCGTTTTCCTCGGCCACGACGGCGAGGGACGATACCATGAGCGCGCCGGTCAGCGCGATGAGTTTGCTGAATCTATAGTGCGTTTTCATAGTTTACCTATTCATTCTCAAGTTGTGTTTCGCTGTTGAATGCATGAGTCCGACCGCTTATTTCGCGCGCGCCCGTTCGAGGAGCCGTTTATCGCCGTCGCGCTTCAGGTTGACGGTAGGTTCCGCCGTCTCGCGAATAGGTCCGTGGATACACCTTGGCGGGTGAAGCCGCAGCAGGAACAGGTCCCCGTGTAGCCGGAGTACCTGGAGGCCCCGGAGTGGCCCGCCGGGCATACGCAAGTTCCTCGTCTGACCACGTGGGATACGTTGCATAGGCTGTGGTCGTGGTTGGCGGCGGCTGAGTTGTCGTCGCTGCCGGTGGCGGAGGAGCCGTGGCCGACTGGTCAACCGCGCCGGCGGTGGCGGCGGCCGGTTGAGCGTTTGCCACGACGGGCTGGGGAACAGCAACGGTGGGTTGCATGGCAGGTTGGGTGAACGTCAACAGTTCCTCATCCGAGGCGCGCGCGGCTGCCAGTGCCTCCTCGCTATAAACCGACACCCACCATCCGCCATACGCCCCCCATTCATCCGGCATAACGGTTTCAAACGTCATCCCCTTGTTTTTCTGCACATCCTTCTGCTGCCAGCTCAAGGCGCGGATCATTTTCCGGTCGTCAGCGTTGGCCAGCACGGAGCAGATTAAACTCACGCAGTTGCTCCTCGCCTCATCGCTATTCTTGAGAAAAGACATGGTGCCGATTTGGACGGCGGCAGGCTTGCCCAGGTCACCGAAGATGTTGAGTTCGTAGCCGGCGAATTGGCATTGAAACGAGATGTAGGGCACATTTTTCCAGATGCCAGTTTCAATCATCGTGGCCGGGACCTGTTTCAGCCCATCCGACCACGTGGTGTTTGCCAGCAGAGTAACGATCTGGGCCCAATCGGGAATTCGTTGTCCGTTGTTGGAAACATGGGGGGCGGCGGCTGGTTCTTTCTTCACCTCCTTGATCCAGGAGCGCGGATAACGGTGCGTGCCGGATTCCATTTGAATGAGAACGCCGTCGTCATCCTGTTTCAGGACCTTTCCGGTCAGCACACCGCCCTTTTCCAGGATCACCACGTCGGCGTTAAGCAACGTTGGACACCACAATGCTAAACCGCATGCGGCGATCAGTTTAACAGTTTCTAGTGATTTTGTTAGCTGGTTCTGCTTCATTTGGGATTTCGGGGTTCTTTGTGTCTTTCGGCGGTGTGAATCGCTTCTGGCGAAGCAGCCCGCGGGGTTCACAAACGGACGCCGGGTCACGGCTTGTAGCTGCTGTAGGGGCCGCCCACGCGGTCATAGGTGTTGCCGAAGTTGTCCTGCGTGATGTGCGCGATGCCGTCCTTGTCCGGCGTGAGGACCAGATCCTGCTCCAGCACCGGTGCCCGGAACTTCCAGCCGGGGGGAAGTTTCAGGCGGCTGCCCAGAGTTGGGAGCTCCTCGAACTTCTGGTCGGGATAGGTGATCTGGCTGAAGGACTTCATGGCCCACGAGTTGCCCTCCGGGTCATCCAGGATGAATACCTGCTTGCCCTTGTCGAAGCCGAACTTGGTGTGGCGCCCGACGGTGATGTTCTTGTAGTCGGCCGCGCCCGGCTCCGTGCTCAGGCCCTTCAGATCCAGCCAGTTCACCCAGCGTGCTTTCATGCCGCCGAAGTCCAGCTCCTTGCCCATCTCGACCTCGATCCAGTCCAGCGTCCACATGCGGGGACCGTTCTTGAACGAGGCAAGCACGCCATATTGCTCTTTCACCGACTTGATATCGACCTTGTCCAGGAGCGCCGCGGGACATGAATCCCCGGTGGTGGCGCCGCCGTTGAGTCCCCAGGTGTTGTAGACGTTCGCCTTGAGGTCCTTGGTCATCGCGTTCCCGCCGATGAGGAACATCTCGGTGTAGCGGTGACCGCGCGTGTCCTTGAAGGTGAACGGCTTCGCGTCAGCCCCGTCGTTCGGCAGGGTCACGACCAGCTTGGAATAAACGAAGAACGAGACGATGCCCAGCAGGAGCACGATGGCCACGGTAATTTTTGATTTCATTTTTGTTATATTGTTTGTTGTTTGTTGCTTGTTTGTTGTTTGGTTTGTGAACGGTGAGTTGCACGAAGTCTTTATGGCTGGCTGGCGACCCTTACGCCCGGCGGAGTCCAAGTGCCATCCAGGACCTCCGGCTTCGGCCAATAGACGCGGATGGTTAGGTTGAAGGGGCCTTGCTTCGGCGCCGGCAGCCAGTTGGCTTCCTTGTCTGCTCCTGGCGAATCGGTCTGGAGGTAGATCTCCAGCGAGCCGTCGGGGTTGTATTTGAGCGGCATCCACGCGGAGAGGGCATACCGACTGATGGCGTTGGGCACGTAATAGCCGTCCGGATCGTACATGGCCACTGACCAGGCGGCTTGCGCGGGCGGCAACTGATTCTTCTCGAAATGCAGCACGTAGCGGCTGGCGGCGTCGAGTGGCTTGTCATGCGCATCCAGAAACGCGGTCGGGTAAACCACATCCGGTCGTTGGATGCCACCCAGTCCGATCATGGCGATTCCGGCGCGCGTGAGGTAATCGGTGCCGTAGTCGGCAAAGTCCTTCGGAATGACAATCCAGCCGTCCTTGGTTTTCAGCTTGTGCACTCCTTTTTCCAGCAACCTGAAGGCGGCCATGGACCGGTTCAGCGCGCGGGCAATGCGAGGTTCCGCCTGACTGATATTGAAATCCTTGCCGGGTTCGATGCCGATGCTCCCCAGCTTCCTGACCATCGGCGCGTCGGCGGCCGCAGGTGGGTTGTCCTTCATCAACCGCGCAAGCCGCCCGAA
>CAIWJG010000042.1 GCA_903912925.1 uncultured Verrucomicrobia subdivision 3 bacterium
GCCAGTTGCCGAGGGGGTTTGAAAGGCTGGGCCGGCGGGGGGGCTGAAATAATGATCGAACTCACGTTCGATGCTACGAAGAATCACTACCGGGGACCTCCCCATCCGTGCCAATCCGTGAAATCCGTGTCCGCCTGGAACTGTCGCCTTACCAACGCCGGGTCGCCTCTTCATTCTGCCTTCCGCCTTCTGCCCTCTGCCTTCTTCTTTCACGGAGCCGCCACCAACCAACGTGCAACAGCCCAAACACAATGAGCAGGAGTCCGTTGCCTACCACCCCCGAAACCACTTCGGTGCGGGGGAAGTTCTCAATGGCCACGAGCAACGCCAGGGCGATGTTGCGATTGCTGGTGCCGAGCGCAACGACTTGCCGCGTGCCGCGGGCGGGACCGCCCAGCTTCCAACCCAGCACCATCGAGATCTCGCTGAGCAGCGCCATCGCCAGCCAGGCGCGCCAGCCAAGATTCACAATCGATCCGAACTCCACCACCACCACAAACGCCAGCGAGATTGCGCCGACCGCTTCCGAGATCACTTCGACCGGACGCAGCAGACGTTGTCCGAGATTCGGCGCGCGATGCCGGACCCACACTCCGGCCGCCAACGGCAGAGTGATCGTGGCCGTGAGCACCGCCAGGCTGGTCAGCAGGTTGAAGTGCAAGTTGTCCGCGCCGGCGAGCAGGCGCAAGGCGACCTGAACCGCGGGCGGCGTCAGCAGGGCGGACGCCACCGGGAACACGGCCGTCAGCCCGGCCGCCAGCGCGAGGTCCGAACGGGCCATCCGCGCAAAGACGGGCACGACGGGCGCGAACGGCGCCGCGGCCAGCAGAACCATGGCTGCGGCGACCTCGCGTTTCAGCCCAAACCCGCTCGCGATCACGACCGCGAGGCCCGGGATCACAATGAAATTGACCAGCAGAATGGCGGTAAACCGGCATTGCTTCAGGGCGGCCTTCACCTCGTGCCAGGTAAGCCGCAAGCCCACTGCGCCCAGCAGTCCGGCCAGGGCGCAGGTGGTCAGAATTTTAATCGTTGTTTCGATCCCGATCACGGTGGCGCAATCGAGTACACCCTTCGGGCAAGCCCGACAAGCCGGGATTGACGGCTAAACCTGAAGCAGCGTGAAACGTGAAACGTGAAGGGAATCCGTAAGCGCAGTCAGATAATGATCGAACTCACGTTCGTTCACGCTGCCCTCGCCCCGTGAAGTAAGGGAAAGACTCGAGCCCAGTGGCGTAAGGGAAATACTTCACGGGGCTCGTAGCATCGAACGTGATTTCGATCATTAATGCTACGAGGGAAGCGTGAAACGTGAAGGGGAATATGCCCAGCAGCCGAAACCCTTGCGGCTCCGCCGCGCTGCGCCTTTGCGTTGGTTCAACTGCTCTTTTCAGGCTAAAAGTTTGCCTCCCGCGGGTCGGTCGCTTATGGTGGGGCACATTATGAAGAAGGTCTGGCACTTGCTCGGGACGGGCGTCTTTGTCTGGCTGCGCTTACGGATTCCCTTCACGTTTCACGTTTCACGTTTCACGTCTCGGTGGCTCGCGGGTTTGACGATGGCAGCGCCGGCCGCCTTGGTGGTTCTCATGGCTGGCTGTTCGATGGTTCAACACGAGGCGACTGGCACGAAGTTGGTCCTCCAAGCGTTGGCGGGCCGAGGAGGCAAGGGCAATCCAACCAACGCGCTCGTGGTGCTCCAAAGCGATCTCATGCGTGGCGCGGACGTGTATGTGGGCACCGTGGCGCAGGCCACGGATGACTTCCGCGCCCGGGTGCGCACCACGGAAGCCCGTGACGCCGCCCAGCAGTGGAAGCTGATGGAGGCCACCGCGGCATACATCGATGCCACCGGCGAAAACCCTATCGTCAGCGTGGTGGACATGGCGATCCTCGCCACGGTGTCGAGCCGGGTCGTCGAGGACTACTGGGTGGGCCAGAAGTTCGGCGAAGCGGCCCGTCCGCTGCTCGAAGTGCATCGCACGCTGGAAACCAATGTCTGGCAGATCCTGGCAGGCGTGCTCACCCCCGTTCAAATCGAGGAGGTCCGCGAGATTCTTCGCGAGTACCAGCGCAAGTTTCCCAACCTGCGCTATGTCGCGGCGGCCCGGTTCCCGGAACTGCTGGAGAAGCTGGGCCGGACGCACACCGAGCAGGCGAACCAACCATCCGGCAACCTGTTTACCCTGCTAAACCTCAACCCGCTGGCCGGGCTTGACCCCACCACCCAGGCGATTCAACAAACCCGCCTCCTCGCGGGCCGGGTCAGTTATTACCTGCACCGCATGCCGATGCTCTGGAGTTGGCAAGCCGAGCTGACCCTTTATCACCTCGCCGCCCAACCCGAGGCGCAAGGAGTTCTGTCGAACCTCACCGACGTGGCGCAGTCCACCAAGGTCTTCGCCCAGACCGCCGAAGGGCTGCCGCGGCTCCTGAACGATCAGCGCCAGGCCGCCATCAACCAGATCTTTGACCGCCTCGCCGTCGAGCGTACTAATATTCTTGCCGATCTCGGGAGCGAGGAAACCAAGGTGCGCAGCCTGCTGAGCGAAGCGCGCCAAACCCTCCAGTCCGGCGGCCAGATGGCCGACTCGGTCAACGCCGCCATTAAGTCGCTCGACGCTTTTGTGCAATACGTCTCGCCGCCCGAAACCAACCCCGCGCCGACCGCGGTGGACACGAACAGCCATCCGTTCAATGTGCTCGACTACGGCACCGCCGCCAGCCACATCGGGGCCATGGCCACCAATCTCACCACCCTGATCCAGACGGTGAACCAGAGCGAGTCGCAAGCCGCCCGCCTGAGCCGCCAGGCCACCGCCGATGCCAAGGAAGTAATCCAGCACGGGTTCCGACTCGGCCTGGTGTTGATTGTGGTTCTCCTGGCTGGATCAGTCCTCGCGGGCCTTGTTTACCGGCTCATCGCGGCGCGGTTGACGCGTGCCCACCAGCCACCGCCAGGCACGACGTGATCACAACCCTAGCCGAGCCGGCGGACGGGCAATCTAATCGGCAATCTAATCCACTTGCGGGAGGATGCTCAAACAGCTAAGGTCATTCCTTCGAACAAGCGGCTCCACCGAGCGGTCAGCAATCAGTGGCGAACGCAAATTGAACCACGAGAATCAAAGGCAGAACAAATGAGAACAACAGTCCTAGTAAAGGTCCTGGCACCGAGCCTGGCAGCATGCGTGCTGCTTGGTCTAGTCGGCTGCGCCACCCCGACCCAGGTCACCCAAGGGCAGCGGTCCGGATTCCTGGGCAACTACTCCGGGTTGCGGCAGGGGGTGGGCAAGGAAGACAATTTTCTCTACATCAACAAGGGGGCGGATTGGGCTAAGTACACCAGCGTCTGGCTCAAACCCGTCGAATTGTGGCATTCCACCGATCCGGAGTCGCCGCTCGGCGGGATGTCGCAGGATTGCCAGCTCAAGCTGGTTTACACGTTTTACGCCGCCATGCATGAAGCCCTGACGAACAACTTTAAGATGGTTGACCACGGTGGGCCAGATGTCCTGGTGATCCGCGCAGCGCTCACGGACGGGGGGGCATCCAAACCGGTACCCAACCTCACGTGCAATGGCTATTTTCCCCTGAAGGTGGCGAGCTGGCAGCATCGATTGCTGGCCGGAGTGGACCTCGGCGTGGGCAAAGCTGTCATCGAAGCTGATTTCACCGACGGCCAAAGTGGCCAGCGGGTCGCCGCCGCCGTGGACGCCCGGCCCGGCGCCATGGCCCTGAGCGGCAGACCTCCTTCTCACTGGGAGGATCTCACCGTGGCCTACAATTGGTGGGCACAGCGGTGGGATAAGCGCCTGAGCCTGATGCAGAAGGGTGATTTCGGCACGATCAACCTCCAATAGCCCCGCGGGGTTATACCGGATACACGTGGGTACCCAGCGGCGCTCTGGCGGACAGTTCTGGCTTCTGCTAGCGGCCATTGCCCTAACGGGGTGCAAGTCGGTTTCGAATTACATCACGCCGCGTGTAACGGGCCGCGTGCTGGCCGCCGACACCGGGCAACCCATCGCCAATGTTAAGGTAAAGCGTGTCAATCCCACAGCAAATCAAGATTTGGTTGACCCGGCCAAGGGTGGGCAGAAGTTGGAATCAGCGGGCGGCGTGCGAACAGACCAGCAGGGCAGGTTTATACTGGATGCCGAGCGTGATCTGACATTGTTCCAGCAGCCGGTCTGGTTCTCGGTGACGGTCTCCTTCCAGCGCGAGGGGTATGCGACGTTGCGCACTAATTTCACCGCCGTCCACGCCATCACAAATGCGCCCGATGGGGCACCCGTTGTCAACGCCGGCGACATCCGGTTGCGCCCCGCGTCACGATGAACCTATCGAAACCCCGCCAGGTCCTGAGGCACCTCAGTCCCCTGGCGGCGTTCTTCCGTCCACCGTAGGTGTGTTCATCGGCCTTGCGGGCCAGACACCTCAGACCCGTTAGACTCCCTTGCCACAGGATACTATCGCAGCTAACCTGATTTCGCCATGAGTGACAAACGACCGGCAACCGGCTTGACCGTCCGTCGAACAACGGACGGGGTGTTGCTCGTCGAGCTGGCCGGGGACTGGGTGGCTAAGTCCAGCATTCCCGGACTGCGGGCGATTGAGAAGGAACTGGCGGGCGGCGGCATTACGGCGCTGGCGTTTGACGCCTCCGAACTCGGGCGCTGGGACAGCGGCCTGGTGGCGCTCCTGTTCAAGTGCCTGGGCATGTGCGAAGCGAACCAGCTCGAGTTTCGCACGGAGACGCTGCCGGCCGGCATGGCCAAGCTGATCCAGTTGGCCCGGGCCGTGCCCGAGAAGAAGGATGCGGCGCGGAGCACGGCGCGGCCGCCGTTCCTGCAGCGGGTGGGCGTTTCCGGGCAGGCGGTCTGGGAGGGTGCGGCCGGCATGCTGAGATTCGTGGGCGAGAATGTCCTGGCGTTCCTGAAGATGCTGCGCGGCCGGGCCCAGTTTCGTTGGGCGGACATGTTCCTGGCGATGCAGGAATGCGGCCCCCAGGCGTTGGGTATCGTGGCTTTAATTAATTTCCTCATTGGGCTCATCCTGGCCTTTGTCGGCGCCACCGAACTGGCCCGCTTCGGCGCGTCCATTTACACGGCTGATCTCGTGGCCGTCGCCTCGGTCCGCGAGATGGGCTGCATCATGACCGGCATCATTCTGTGCGGCCGCACCGGCGCGGCGTTTGCCGCCCAGCTCGGCACCATGAAGGTGAACCAGGAGATTGAAGCCTTCCAGACGTTCGGCATCTCGCCGGTCGAGTTTCTCGTGCTGCCGCGCATGTTGGCGCTGATCCTGGTGATGCCGTTGCTCTGCATCTTTGCCGACGTGATCGCGATCGCCGGCGGATTCGTGGTCTCGACGCTGATGCTGCACGTCACCCCGGAGCTTTACCTGAGCCGCACCGTCAGCGCCATCAGCCTGGCCTCGTTCTTGCTGGGCGTCTGCAAGGGGACCTTTTTCGGCGTGGTGGTGGCCTTGACCGGCTGTCTGCGCGGGATGCAATGCGGCACCAACGCCGCCGCGGTCGGCCTGGCGACCACCTCGGCCGTCGTCACGGGCATCACCACAATCGTCGCCTCGGATGGCCTCTTTGCCGTGATCTGCAATGCCCTGCACATCTGAACCGTGAGCGCCGACGCCGACATCAAGATCGAGATCCGCGACCTGACGATGGCCTACGGCTCGTTTGTGGTGATGCGGGACATCAACGCGCGGATCAAGCGCAGTGAGATCTTCATCATCATGGGGGGCAGCGGCTGCGGCAAGAGCACCCTGCTGCGCCACATGATCGGGCTGAAGCAGCCAGCACGGGGCGATGTGTTCTACGATGGCACCCCGTTCTGGCAATCCAGCGAGGAGGCGCGGGCGGAGAAGTTGCGGCGTTTCGGCGTGCTCTTCCAAGGCGGCGCCCTCTGGAGCTCCATGACGCTGGCGGAGAACATCGGCCTGCCGCTGGGCGAATACACCGATCTCTCCCCGGCCGACATAACGGACATCGCCCGGCTCAAGCTGGCACTCGTCGGTTTGAAAGGCTTCGAGGATTACTATCCGGCGGAGATTTCCGGCGGCATGTGCAAACGTGCCGGGCTGGCCCGCGCCCTCGCGCTCGATCCGGAGATTCTGTTCTTCGATGAGCCGTCGGCCGGCCTCGACCCAATCAGCTCGCGGAACCTCGACGAGCTGATCCTGCAGCTCCGCGACAGCCTCGGCGCGACCTTCGTGGTCGTCACCCACGAGTTGGCCAGCATCTTCACCATCGCCGACAACTCGGTTTTCCTCGACCCCAACACCCGCACCATGCGCGCCCAGGGGAACCCGCGCGAAATGCTAAAGCACTCCACCGATCCTGCCGTGCGGGAGTTTCTCACGCGCGGCGAAAACTCTGCCCCGGCCCCGGCCGCCCAACCGCGCTAACCTGATTCCCTTTATGAGCCAGAAACCCAATCCCACTGCCATCGGACTCTTTATTGTGATCGGCGCCACGCTGGGCGTGACCGGCCTCCTGCTCTTCAGCTCCTCGAAGCTCTTCACGCAGACCCGCGTCTGCATCGCTTACTTTAACGAGTCGCTGAACGGCCTGAGCGAGGGCGCACCGGTCAAGTATCGCGGCGTCACCATCGGCTCGGTTAAGCGCGTGATGGCGCACTTCAACCAGGCCACTAATGATTACACCATGCCGGTGATCATCGAGCTGCAAGAGAAGCTCATCCGGGAGCGGTTGGGCGACCAGACGGAAATCTTCACGGATAGCGCCCTGAGGGAGCGGATTAAACTTGGCCTGCGCGCCTCCTTGCAGGCCGAGAGCCTGGTCACGGGGGTCCTCTACATCGAAGTCCGCCCCATCCCGTCCGCGCCGCCACCGGTTTTCCATCAATTGGTCGAACGCTATCCCGAAGTCCCTACCGAACCGACCCAGATCCAGGAGTTGTTTAACAACCTCGCCAGCCTGGACATCAAGGGCATCGAGACGAATATTAACGCCCTCCTCGTCAAGCTCGACACTGTCCTCAACGGCCTGAACCTGGTGGCAGTCACGGCCGGGATTACCAACACGCTCGGTTCCCTTGACCGGCTCGTTTCCTCGCCTGAAATCACCAACAGCATCGTCGCCGTGCGGACAACCCTGGACCAGTACCGGTCGCTCGGGCAGAGCCTCAATAGCCGCGTGGATCCGCTGGCGGATAGCATCACCAACTCGCTCGCCGAGGCCAATCGCACCTTGGTGCAATTGCGGGGTGCCGCGGATAACCTGCGGAATATGCTCCGGCCCGATTCGCCGGTGCGCACCGACCTCGACCAACTCCTGCAAGAACTCGCCGGCACCGCCGAATCCATTTCCAGCTTGGTTGAGTTCTTGAAGCAACATCCTAACGCCCTCATCACCGGTCGCGAAATCCTCCCCAAGAAGCCATGAAACACGAAGTCAAAACCCAAAGTCCGCCCCCCCCCGAGTGAAGGCAGAAGGCAGAAGCTTTCGGCCCCCAGTTCTCGCCTGTCTGCTGCTCGCTCTCGCTGCCGGCCTGAGCTTGACGGGCTGTTTCGGCTTTCTCAAGCCGGACAAATCCTCGGCGCGTCATTTCGTCCTGACCTCGCTGCCGGCCGCCGCGCCGGCCGCCGCGCCTCACGCTTCAGTCGCCGTAGGCATGGGGCCGGTGAAACTCGCGGCCTATCTGTTTAACACCTCCTTCGCCGTCCGCAATGGCACCAATGAAATTGACTATCTCCCGTCGGTGCTCTGGGCTGAGCGCCTGGACACTGGCCTCCAGCGGGTGCTGGCAGCGGACTTGGCGACGTTGCTCCCCACGGATCAGATTCGCCTCTCCGCCTGGCAGAACGTGGACGTTTCAGTGGAAGTCTATATCGCCATTGACCGGTTCGACGTGGACGCCCGTGGCCAGGGAGTGCTCGTCGCGTGGTGGCGCATCCTCTCCCCGGGTGGAGAGAAAATCCTCAAAGCGGGCGAGAGTCGTCTCACATCCCAAGGCCCTCCCCCGAACGCTGACCCGTCGGGCGCCGTTTCCACGCTAAGCAAACTTGCCGCCGACTTGAGCCGCCAGCTAGCGCAAGCGGTCAAAGAGACGACGGGGCCTCACGCGCAGCATTAGCCGTCGGGGGCCGCCAGCCGCCGCCTTAGGTTACTGAGGAGTTCCCTGCACACACTACACCCAAAGCTGCCGAGGCTGGTAGAAATCCGAAACCCGAAACCCGAAGGAAGGCCGAAATCCGAACAGGCACCACGCACCACCTGAGCCCGTGGAAATGACGTGAGCCCCATTCCCCCTCACCCTGCCCTCTCCCCAGGGGCTGAACGTGTGCCATATCTTTTGTGCGGAACACTGGGCACGCCTTGGTTCACCGTTTGGCCATGCTACTGGTGGCGGGACGTCCGGTTTCGAGCGAAGTGCTTGAGGAACTCAAGCAGATGGCGGGGCTTTGCTCTCGGCGCCAGTTGGCCCGACACCTCTGTGAACAGA
>CAIWJG010000043.1 GCA_903912925.1 uncultured Verrucomicrobia subdivision 3 bacterium
CTGCGGCTTGGCCGCGCTGCGTCTCGGCGTTAAGCCCGGTTCCCGAATCCGAAACCCGTAGTCCGAGTCTTCCTCTCATTAACACCCAACTTCAGTTGGGTGAACCACGCCCCCGCTGCGGTCCAACCGTTTCAACGGTTTCCCCTGACTTTTGCCCATAATGAGAATTGCTGACGTGCAACCCGCGGCACTTGACGCGGGGGAGTGGTTGCGTCCAAGTTGCCAGGCTTTAGCATATGAAACTGAGTCCAACTCAATCTCTGGCCGGCGTTTTGGAGCCGGTGTTTGCCATGCGCACGGAAGCGGACCTCGGCATCGGCGATACGGAGGGCGTACGGCAGATGATCGACTGGTGCGCCCGCCACCGGCTAACCATCCTGCAAACGCTGCCCATCAACGAACTCAGCGACGACAACAGCCCCTACAATGCGATCAGCTCGCTGGCGATCGAGCCGGCCACAATCGCGATAACCCCCGCCACCGTCCCGGACCTCGCGCCGGAGCGGTTCCAGGCGCTCGCGCCGCCGGGGTTGCTGGCTGAGTTGCGCGAGGGACCCGTCAACTACCCCAAGGTGAAGGCGCTCAAACGCAGGTTGCTGGAGGCCGCGTTTGAGAACTTCGACCAGAAGCATTCCGGGCAGGAAACCGAGCGGGGGCAACAGTTCCGGTCGTTCCTGAAAGCGAACGAGGATTGGCTGTCCGACTATGCCCTGTTCCGCGTGTTGATGGAAGAGAACGGCGGCTCCCCCGCCTGGAACCGCTGGGTGCCGGAGCACCACTCGCGGGCCAGCGCTCGGAAGTGGCTGCAGTCGCTCCCCGAGCAGCGCCGCGACGAGCTGAAGCGCAAGCAGACCTTCTTCATGTATGTCCAGTGGCTGGCGTTTGATCAATGGCAGGCGCTCAAGGCCTACGGCACCTTGAAGCAGGTCAATCTGATGGGCGACATCCCCATCGGGGTGGGGCGGGCCAGCGCGGACGTCTGGGCGAACCGGGCCATCTTTGACCTCGATTGGAGCGGAGGCGCACCGCCGGAGAAGGCGTTCAAGGTGGACCCTTTCACGGAGAAATGGGGGCAGAACTGGGGCATTCCCGGTTACCGGTGGGAGGTGCTGCGCCGGCGCGGCTTCGACTGGTGGCGCACGCGCGTCGGGAACATTCAGAAGGTGTTCCACCTCTATCGCATTGACCACGTGCTGGGGTTCTTCCGCATCTACTCGTTTCCCTGGACGCCGGACCGGAACGCGGAGTTCCTGCCGTTGACGGAGGCGCAGGCGGCGGAGAAAACGGGCGGGCGCCTGCCCGGGTTCAAACAGTATCCGGACGACACGCCCGAGCATAAGGCCGCCAACCAGGCGCAAGGGGAAGAAATCCTGCGCGTGGTGCTGGAAGCTTCGGGCGAGACGACCGTGGTGGCCGAGGACCTGGGCGTAGTGCCCGAATACGTGCATCCCACGCTACAAAAGCTCGGCGTGCCGGGTTTCCGCATCCCGATGTTCTTCCGTGATCACGGCGGCCGATACTCGGACCCGAAGCATTACCCGCGCCTGTCCCTGGCCCAGCCCACCACGCACGACCATCCGCCGCTGGCCGCCGCCTGGGCTGAGTGCTGGCAGAACATCGACGCCGGGAAGGGCGTGGAAGCCAATCGCTACGAACTGCGCGCGATGATGGAGTTCGCCGGGTTGGGGGCCAGCGAGCCACCTCGCCAGTTCTCCGGCCAGCTCCAGGAGGGGTTTACGCGGGCGGTGCTGGGATCGTCGTCGTGGCTGGTGGTGTTCCAGATCACCGATATATTTGCCATGACGGCACGATTCAACACCCCCGGTTCAGTGGCTGCGGCCAATTGGTCCTATCGCCTGCCGCGCACCGTTAAGGAGTTGGACGAAGACCCGGCGCTGCTACAGCAGACGCAGATGTTCTCCCGCCTGGCGCAGGAGAGCGGGCGGGGGAGCGGAGTGGAAATGCAGAATGCAGAATGCAGAATGCAGAATGAAAACAGAGGCTGAACGGGAGCCATTCCCCTTTCTGCATTCTTCCTTCTTCCTTCTGCATTCACCCTTAGTGAGCCCCATTCCCCCTCACCCTACCCTCTCCCCGGAGGAGAGGGTGCCTGGCCCGCCGCTGGGAATGGCCCAACGCCACAATGGGTCGTAGCGCGGCGGATACTTCTCCCTCTCCTCCGGGGCTGAACGTGTGCCATATCTTTTGTGCGGGACACTGGGCACGCCTTGGTTCACCGTTTGGCCATGCTACTGGTGGCGGGACGTCCGGTTTCGAGCGAAGTGCTTGAGGAACTCAAGCAGATGGCGGGGCTTTGCTCTCGGCGCCAGTTGGCCCGACACCTCTGTGAACAGA
>CAIWJG010000044.1 GCA_903912925.1 uncultured Verrucomicrobia subdivision 3 bacterium
AGGCGGACAAGAATGTCCGCGCTCCAGTCGCCCGTGCCAACAACGTTGGAAACATCTAAGATGCGCACGGCGCCACGCCAAGCAGAAATAATTGCTCGACAAGGCAGTGCCTGAGGATGCAAAAGGAGTCTGGCATAGAATCACAATCCGATGATCCCAATGAAAACCGCCGTCCTTTCACTTCGTCCGCTGGTGTCCATACTACTGTTCGCTCTGCTGAGCTTCATGGCGCAAGCCGCGTCGCCCGTCGTCCTTCATGTTGCGCCGGACGGCAACGATGCCTGGTCCGGGAAACTGGAGCGGCCCAACGATGCCAAGACCGATGGGCCGCTGAGCTCGCTAGCCGGGGCGCGGGATGCGGTGCGGCGGCTCAAGCAGCAGGGGGTGGGCGGCGCACCCGTCCGCGTCAGCGTTGCCGGGGGCACTTACGCGCTGGCTGCGCCGGTGGAATTCGTGGCTGAGGACAGCGGCACCGAGGCGGCGCCGGTCGTTTATGAAGCTGCCCCGGGGGCTAAGCCGCTGTTCACCGGCGGACGCATCATCACCGACTGGAAGCGCGGGGCGGACGGTATTTGGACCGCTTCGGTGCCGGAGGTGAAGGCCGGCCGGTGGTATTTCGAGCAGTTGTGGGTGAATGGCGAACGGGCCACGCGAGCGCGGTTGCCCAACGAGTTCTACTATTACATGGTGCGCAAGGTGGATCGCGGGATTGATCCGCTCACCGGCAAGGAGGCCGATCTGGCCAGCCGCGCCATCGTGGGCCGCCCGGCAGAACTGGACCCTGTCTTTCGCGTGCCCAAGGAGCGGCTAAGCGATGTGACCGCAGTCGTCTATCATTCCTGGGAATCCTCCCGCCACCGATTGGCCGGGGTTGATAAGGATGCGAGCACGCTGATCACCAGCGCGGGCGCGCCGTGGGCCTTTTTCCAGTGGGGCGGCCCGACGCGCTACCACCTGGAGAATTTCCGCGAAGCCCTCGATGTCCCAGGCGAGTGGTTCCTCGATCGCGACGGCACGCTCTATTATATGCCGCGCCCGGGCGAAGACATGACGACGGCCCAGGTCGTGGCACCGGTGACGGGCGATTTCATTCACTTCAACGGTGGCACCAACGGGCCGGTGCAGCACATTTCCTTGCGCGGCCTGCGTTTCGAGCACAGCCAGTACGTGCTCCCAGCCCAAGGCCACGGCGACGGCCAGGCGGCGTTCAGCATCCCCGCGGTGATCATGGCCGACCATGCGCGGCATATCACCATCGAGGATTGCGAGGTCGGGCACATCGGCACTTATGCAGTTTGGTTCCGTCATGCCTGTCAGCATTGCCGGTTGATCCGGAGCCATCTGCACGATCTGGGTGCGGGCGGGGTGCGCATCGGCGAGGGTTCTGCCGGGACCGACCCAACTGGCTTCTGCACCGTGGACAACAACATCATTCAGAGCGGGGGCCGTATTTTCATGGGGTGCATTGGGGTCTGGATCGGCGAGAGCGGGGACAATCAGGTGACGCACAATGATATCGGCGACTTCTTTTACACCGGCATCTCGGTGGGCTGGCGCTGGGGCTACGACGCCAGCCTTGCCAAGCGCAACACGATTGACTTCAACCACATCCACCACATTGGCTGGGGCGTTCTCAGCGACATGGGCGGCGTCTATACGCTCGGTCCCAGCGAGGGCACCACCGTCAGCCATAACCACATCCATGACGTGTATTCTTACGACCGCTACGGCCGCGGGGGCTGGGGCCTTTACAACGACGAAGGCAGCACCGGCATTGTGCTGGAGGGCAACCTCGTTCACGACGTCAAGACGGGCATGTATCACCAACATTACGGCAGGGAGAACGTCGTGCGGAACAACATTCTGGCCTTCAGCATGGATAATCAGCTCCAGCGCAGCCGGGTCGAGCCGCACATCTCCTTCTTCTTCAGCAACAACATCGTTTATTGGGCCAGCAGCCCGTTGCTGGGCGGCAGTTGGAATGACACCAACGTGGTGGTCTCGCACAATCTCTATTGGTGTACTGAACCTGCTCAGCCGGTGATGTTTGCGGGCCTATCACTGGCCGAGTGGCAGAAGCTGGGGAAGGATGACGGCTCGCTGGTGGCCGATCCGCTCTTTGTCAACGCAGAGCAGCGTGACTTTCATCTCAAGCCGGGTTCGCCGACGGAGAAGATCGGTTTCAAGCCCTTCGACTACACCCAGGCTGGTGTGTATGGCAGCGCGCAGTGGAAGAACCTGGCCGCTGCGCGCACCTACGCCAAAGTGCAGTTTGCGCCCGAACCGCCACCGCCGCCGCCCCTGGTGTTCCGGCAGGATTTTGAGTCTTCGGCTCCGGGGTCGGGTCCGGCGGACGCCACGGTGAGCGTCGAGGGCAAAGGGGATGCGATTGGGGTGACGGAGGAAACGGCTGCCTTGGGCAAGCGCAGCCTGAAAGTGACGGACGCGCCGGGATTGAACAGTCGCTTCAACCCGCATTTCTATTTCTCCCCCAGGCACAAGCAGGGCGTGAGCCGCTGCGCGTTCGACCTCCGGGTGGAAGCTGGGGCGGAATTCTACCACGAGTGGCGGGACAGCTCGAGCCCCTACCGCGTCGGCCCGAGCCTCTGGATTGTGGGCGGCAAGCTGAGCGTGGCGGGCAAGCCATTGGCTGAGTTGCCTGTGGGCCAATGGGTGCATCTCGAAATCAGCGCTGGGCTGGGCGACCGATCCAGCGGGACCTGGGAGTTGAACGTGACTCTGCCCGGGCAGGCGCCGCAGACCTTTGGCAATCTGACCTGTAATCCGCAGTGGAAGCAACTGGACTGGCTTGGGTTTGTGAGCAACGCCGACGCCAAGACGGTCTTCTATCTCGACAACATCGTGCTGGAGAATAGCGCCATTCACTGAGCCGGCCAACGGAGTGGGCCCGTCCCCAGGCGCGGCAGTTCCGGACCACGCGGTGAGCCTTCAAGGTCCTGCGGCTTCAGGGCATTGCTGCGCCCGGGGACGGGCGCACTCCGGCTTACGCAGGCATCGATGCTTGTGGTACATCTTGGATACGCTTGTTTAACGAGGCGTTCGACCTTGGCACTTGGGTAAGGGGGGCTATACTCGCAGGCATGAACCTACCGTGCAATCCGCCCGATGATAAGCCGCTATGAGACGGCCACCGCGCGTTTTGCTGGTGTGCTTGATAACGGCGGCGTGTTTGGCAACCTGCTACGTTTTTGTCCTCAAGCCGCTCGTGACGGCTATGCATAATATTCCTACGGGTGCGGATGCGGAGCAGAGCTCCAGTCTTGCCCGTTTTGTCGTAAGCCGAGTAGCCTTTGATAGTAAGTCAGTGACGGATCCAGACCGGCCGCCGTTGTATTGGCATCCGCGACGGAACTCGGCGCGGCTCGACGTGTATGGCCTTACGAACGCGGCTCGACAGGCAGAAGTGCTCTCGGCGATGATAGAATGGCAGACGACCAATCGAAATATGTCGAGATTGTCTGTGCGCTTCTATGAACGCGAGAACTGGAGGCAATTTACCAATGAGCAGGGTGGTTACTCAGGTGGGGACCGGCTCCCGGAGGTATTGCTTAGAGAGATTTCTATTGTGTCGTCAAACCTGCAGCCCAACAAGTATGCAAGGTAAGCAGTAGGCCGTGTCCTCCGACGCGCGCGAGGAATCATTCTATCCACAGCATCACAAATAGTCACGTATGATCTCAGCAGAATTGTCTGTTGTCAGGCCGGCCTCAAACTTAATTGCGCATGCAGTTGTGTGGCTGTTCTTCGCCGTTTCAACCACGGCATCACAAGCTGCGACCATCGCACGATGGGACGCCGGCGCCCCGACCCAGGGACAACGCATCCAGCTTGAACAAGCCACCAATTTAAATTGGTACTGCGAGAAGGTGGGATCCGGCAAAGTGGCGCGGCTGAAGCCGAGCGAGGATTACTACTCGCGCGCTGCGTACCAATTCTCGATGGCAGCTGCCCCAACCCAAAAAGTCTGGCTGGTGCTGGAGTTTCTCGACCGCGGATACGGGCTGACCACGGTCTCACCCGGGGTGCCGCAAACCAAGCAGTGCGGGATGGCGCGCGTCAATACTGGCCGTGTTCGGCGGGCGGTGCTGCAATACGACAGCGGCCATTTGCCAAAGACGTTCAGCATTCAGGGGCTGGATTATCTGCGCTCGGTCGCACTGGAGGATCAGCAACCTCAAATCGAGCAGACGCCGTTGGTCGAGCCGGCAGTGAAGTTCACCGTGCCCTCACAGCGGGTGACCACGGCAGGCGGCGACGGTGGCAATCCCGATCACGCCCCGGAGGCTCTGGCTGGTCTCCGCAACCAGTTACCGCTGCTCCGAGCCGTCGGGTTCAATGCAGTGGAGTCTTATGTCCGCTGGGGTTGGGTGGAGCACGAACCGGGCGTCTATGATTGGAGCTATTACGACGCGCTGCTGGCGGAGATCGAAAAGCACGGGTTGCAGTGGTTCCCCATGCTGCTGGCCGGCTCCGGCTATGCCCTGCCTGCCTGGCTCTATGAATCCACCAACAACGTCGGTTTCAAGTGCCTGGAGCATGGGATCGCGCATGATACGCAGTCCATTTTCCAGCCCTACCAGGCCGAGTATGCGCATCGGTTCATTGAGGAGTTCGGCAAGCACTATGGCAGCCGGTCGTCGCTGCTCGGCATCCGGCTGGGACCCAGCGGCGACTACGGCGAGGCGCAATATCCCGCCAAAGGTCCGGGGTACAAGTTCCGCGAGGGGCACACGCACATTGGTTACTGGGCGGGGGATGCCTATGCACAGGGCGACTTCCGGTCGCATCTGAAGAAGAAGTACGCGGCCATCACCAGCCTGAATAACGCGTGGGAGAGCGGGTATGATTCGTTCGATCAGATCAGCACCTTCCTGCCCATAACCGCTGTGACGCGCCGCAAGCGATTGGATTTTGCGGACTGGTATATGGGGGCCATGAGTGAGTGGTGCGAGAAGTGGGCCATCTGGTCGCGCGCGGCACTGCCAAACACACCCATCTATCAATCCTCGGGCGGTTGGGGGCCGGTCCAGATCGGTACCGATTACAGCTACCAGGCGAGCAGCATGGCGAAGGTTCACGGCGGCCTGCGCCTCACCAACGAGGGCGATGACTTCCCGGACAACTTCACCATTACGCGGATGGCTTCGTCCGCTGCCAGATTCTATGGCATTCCGCTGGGCTATGAGCCAGGCGGCTACGGCAGCAAACGCGGCGTGATAGCCCGGCTCTTCAATGCGGTCACTACCGGCGCCGACCATCTCTTCTATTATCTGGGCAACCTGACGGACAATGACCAGGCGCTGGCGGCGTGGCTGAAGTATTCGCCCGCGCTCGACCAGCGCGCCAAACCACTGATTGATGTCGCCGCCTTTTACCCCGATACCGCGATCAAGCTGGATGACGAGGTGCTGCGTTACCGCTGGGCATCCACCTATTTCACCGTGGCGCGCGGAATCCGCGAGCAGGTGGATTTTGACTACGCCAGCGAGCAGATGATCCTGGACGGCGCGCTGGATCGCTACAAGGTGCTGCTGTTCCTGTGGGGCGCGGTGATGGAAAAGCCTGTGCTGGAGGCCATGGACCGGTGGGTGCGCAACGGCGGCACGCTGGTATTTGCGCCGCGCCCGCGCGGCCTTCCCCAGACGGTGGAAGGCGATAGCTCGATTGCCCAGAAATGGGTGGCGGGGGACACCGGCAAAGGCGGCGTGATTCAGTGGCAGGGGGATCTGGTCCCGTCAGGATCGTATGCCGAGTTCGTGCGCGACCTGCTGCTCAAGACGCCCACGATCCGGCCCCAGACGCGCGACGCTCTGAGGATGCAGAAGCCGCCGACGGTGTTCTGGAGCGTGCTCGAGAATCAGCAACTGGCCTTGCTCAACTTCGGTGAGCATGCGGCCAAGGTGCGGCTGGCGAATGGGAAGACGGTGCGGATACCGGCTTACGAGATGGTGATGCAGGGAGGCCGTTGAGGAAATCCGAAACCCGAAGGCCGAAGCCCGAAGGAAGGCCGAAATCCGAGATCCGAAGGGGCTAAAGCCGCAGCCCCGGAAGGTGGCTCGCTCCAGGAATTGAGGCAGTGTTAATGCTTAATGCCGCTAGGAGTTGAGGCTCGGCCTCACGCGCGCCAAAGGCGTTTTGGTTGGCATCGTCAGTCCGGCGGCCCAGTTCCCCCTCACCCCAGCCCTCTCCCCAGGGGAGAGGGAGC
>CAIWJG010000045.1 GCA_903912925.1 uncultured Verrucomicrobia subdivision 3 bacterium
ACACCGCCCCACCGAAACACCGCCCCACCGAAACACCGAAACACCGAAACACCGAAACACCGCCCCACCGCCCCACCGCCGCACCGTCCGCCCCCCGGCCCATCCGGATTTCAGCCTTCAGCCTTCAGCCTTTAGCCTTTAGTTTGGCGGTCGTCTGCCTGCTGCCCCTCACCGCCTTCGCCTATCCCAAGGTGAAGTATGTGCGGATCACGATTCGTACGGAGAGTCGTTCAGACGCCGGGGCGAGTGGGTTCCGGTTGGACACGGGCGGATTCAAGGCCTCCGTGACCGGCTACCGGAATGGCTACAAAGACGATAAGCAATTCACGGAGGGGTGGATTGTCGCCAGCCAGCCCGCGAACGTCGGCATTGGCTCAAATAACACGGGCGACGGATACATCGGCGAGCCCTGGACGGTGGATACCTGGCTGCGGCTGGACCCGCCCCTAGCCTACGCGACGGCGGTGATGGCGCTGCGCACGGCGGGCTTTTACAATACGACGAACAAGGACCGCTGGGACTCGGAATGGTTCGCGGCCAAGTTTGTCATGTACGACGGGAGCACGGCCGGCACTACGAACTACGACAGCGGGAACGTGAACCACGGGTTTGGGTGGATGGACAAGGACGTGCGGCTCCTCTGCACGCCGCTGGCGGACAAGTTGTTCGGGCGCTACAACTCGCCCTTAGAGATCTACAAGGATGGGGATTTGATCGCCGAAAAAGAAACGACCACCCACTCGATGACGTGGAATACCACTGCCTCGGTCAAACTTACCGCCCTGGACCCGGATGGGGCCGTCAGTGGCAGCGTGCTTTCCAGCGACAACGAGATGATGGTGCCCAAGGCGAAGGTCAGTCTGGTCATGAACGATACCAACGTGACGGTGAACATTACGCCGGTGGCCAATAAGTATGGAGACGCCAAGCTGACCCTTAAGTTCACGCAAGGCAGTGACAGCCAGACGATCTACCTGACGGTCAAGGTCATTCAGGAGCTGCTACCGCCCGAGAAGCCCGCCGATCCGCCCAAGCCCAAGGTCTTCCCCACTTTGGCCCTCTCCGGCACGAGTGACGGCCGCATCCGTGTAGGGACCAGCCGGACCTTTGCCGTCACGGTTGGGAACCCCACCCCCGGGACGTTGACTTTGAGCGCGGCGTCCGCCACCAGTGCCGTGCTGTCGGCCGGCGCGGTCACCTTCGCGGGCACCGACTCGAACCGCACGATGACGGTCAGTTCCGCCGCGGCGACGCCGGGCACCTCGGTCGTGACGGTGACGGTCGCGAACAGCGATGGCAACACCACCAACCAGACCTTCACGGTGGACGTGCGCGCGGACAAAGAGAGCGACAGCCAGCCGAAATGGGCTAACTCGACGCCGGGCTTGAGCTTCAATGGCCGGGATGACGTGGTGGAGCTGCCCAAGTCCGTCTGGGTCGGTGGCGACCTGACGATGGAAGGCTGGGTCTATCTGCGCAAACACCAGCCGTGGGCGGCGATGATGGAACTGGGCAACGGGCCGATTGGCAACCGCCTCACGCTGGTGCTTTCCTATAACGACAATACCGGCCGCGCCGCCCTCATCGGCAACGAGGGCGGGGGCACCCTCACTTGCGTGGCGACGCGGGGGTTGGCCCTCCAGCGCTGGACGCATGTGGCGGCCACTATCGAGAAGGGGCGCGCCCGGATTTATTATGATGGCGAGCTGGTGGCGGATGGCAGTGTCGCGCTGCCCTCGCCCGTCGAGCGTTCGGTCAACACCATCGGCAAGTCGTCGCTGGATCCCGCGGGCTTCGTGGACGGTATCATAGACGAAGTGCGGTTATGGAGCGTCGCGCGCACCGAGGATGAGCTCCGCAAGTCCCGGTTCCCCGCCAACCCGGCCACTCCCCTTACCTCCAGCTCCTATCTCGTCGGCTATTGGCCGTTGAACGACGGCACCGGCAATACCGTAAGCCAGGCGGCGGGCATCCACGGGCTGCGCACGGGCACGGGCAATGGCCAGGCGCTCTACCCGAAGTGGACCGCGGGCGTGCCCAACGCGTTCGACTATCGGATTCAAGAGGATTCCTCCGGTCAGAGTGTGACGCTCGGCCTGGGTAATGGCAGCGGCACCTGGTCGCTCCAGGACGCGCCGCGTTTCGGCACGCTCTCGAGCACCAACGGCAGCCTCCCCGGCGCCCTGACCTACTTGCCCTGGCCGGACTTCAATAGCGGCACCGGCGACGTGCTGCCGGATGGCTTCACCGTCCTGGGGCAGGTCAACGGCACCAACCTCGCCCCCCAGCGCGTCAATATCGTCGTCCTCCCGGTCAACGACCTGCCGACGGCGGACACGCGGGCCAGTCTGACGCTCAATGGCGGCTTGGTGACTATCGCCGGCAGCGCGGCGGCCTTGTCCCGGCCGCAGAACCAGGAGTTCACGCTCGAGGCCTGGATCAGCCCCACCACCGCCGGCGGCCCGATTGTGAGCAAGCGTGGGGAGTATTACTTTGGGCTGGGCACCAATAACTGCCTGCGCTTCTACCGCGCGGATCGCAGCGATCGCGCGCTCATGACGGGCACCAATGTGGTTCTGTCCGCCTGGTCGCATGTGGCGGCCACGTTTGATGGCTCGATGCGCCGGCTGTTCCTCAATGGCGCGCTGGTGGCCGAGGAGAGCGGCTCGGGCGAGGAGACGGTCCTGGTCACGCAGCGCGCTTATGACGTGAAACTCGGCGCGACCGACCTGGCGGCGGAGAGTATCAAGCAATTCCGCGGGGGCCTGGATGAAGTGCGAATCTGGAACCGCGCCGTGGCGCCGGACCAGATTCTGGCCCTCATGAGCCGGACGCTGCGGGGTGATAACCGTGACAACGAGCTTGGCCTGCTGGCCTATTACCGCTTTGACGAAGGCCAGGGGGTGATTGCTTATGACTCGGTCAAGCCCGTCACCAGCGGGCCGCCGCCTTTGGATGCCTGGATCAGCGGCACCACCAGTTGGACCGCGCGGACGGGCACCCTCACGACCTACGTGGACGAAGACACCCTGACCGAGATTGCGCTGGCGGCTTCGGACGTGGACCGCAATCCCGGCCGCGCCACCGGCACGCGCGATGCGCTGGAATTCGTCATCACCACGGGGCCGACGCACGGCACCCTGGCCTTGAAGGATCCCTCGGCCGGCATCGTGACTTATCTGCCCAGCCGCGACTATACGGGGCCGGATGCCTTCACTTATGCCGTGCGCGATCCCAGTGGCGGCCAAAGTGCGCCCTGCACGATCGCCCTCGAAGTGCTGAACATCAATGATCCGCCGGTAATCGAGCCGATTCCGAATCTGGTGCTGCCGGAAGGTGAGACCTTGGTGACGGTGCCGATCCTCTTGTCCGACGTGGACGGCCCGGACATTCCAAGTGTGAGTGCCATTCGGCTGGATCCGCGCAATATTTTGCAGGCCACCAACGTCGTCCTCATCACGAATAGCGCGGGCGGGCTCGAGTTGCAGATCACGCCGCCGGCGGCGGTCTATGGCACCGTGCGGATTTCCGTAAGTGCCACCGACGGTGAAGCCACCACCGTGGCCACCTTCACCGTCTCCCTCATCCCCAGCCTCGTGTACCACGTCATTGACCTCGGCGAACTCTCCCAGGATCCCGTCACCCTCGCCGTCACGGTGGACGAATCGGGCCGCGCGGGCGGCTGGAGCGGCACGGGCACGAGTGAGAAAGGGCTGCTCTTCGGCAATCTGCTTACGGGCGGTTCCTTGCTGGACACCGGCCTCAGTACCATGAGCCATCGCCTTACGGGTCTGGCGGTGGGCGCGGGCGGGTCGCCCGCCTACGAGGTCGGTTTCTACCGCTCCGCCGGCAAAAGCCACGCCTATCGGCGCGTGGACGGAGTGGTAACGAACTTCAACTGGACCTACGGCTCGGAAGCGACCGCCGTGAACCGGTTCGGCACGGTGGTGGGCGTGGCCACCAATTTCAACGGGCTGCCCTATCCCTTTTATCTGCCCAGCTCCATCAACAAGCTGGCCACCACACCGTGGCTCATCACCGCCTTTCCCCGTGGCACCCCCGTCGCCCTGGACTCCCAGGAGAACATCGTCGGCTACTTCCGCACCAACAGCGCCGACCTGGGTTGGATCTATCGCACTTACGACAGCAACACCGTCTTCCTGCCCCCGCCGGCCGGCTATAGCGCCTCGCGTCCCTCGGGCGTGGCCGAAGATGGCTCCGCCGTGTCGGGCGAGCTAGTGCGGCAAGCGGATAACCGGCCCCAGGCGGCGCTCTATCTCCGCAGCAGCGCGGCCTGGAAGCTGCTGAACACCAACTGGCTCTCCAGCCGGGCCTACAGCGTCAACAATGGCCGGCAACTGGTCGGCGAAGCCTCCAGCAGCGCGGGCGTGACCAATGCCTTCCTCGCTTTTAACAATAAGATCTATAATTTGAATGACCTGCTGGCGCCGGACACCGATTGGACCTTGGAGCGCGCCACCGCCATCAACAACCTGGGCCAGATCGCGGGTGTGGGCGTGCGGCGGTTCCCCGGCGGCGGCTGGGAACGGCGGGCCTTTCTGGCCGTGCCGGGCAATGTCATCGGCCTGCCCATCCCCCGGCCGCTGGGGGCGGTGGCGTTGCCCCCGTCCATTGACCTGCTCGTAAGCAAGCCCACCGACACGCCTCAGCAGTCCTTCATCTGGGGCGAGAAGGAGAAGACGCTGTATGCCGTGCGGCCCGTCACGGCCCGAATTAATTGGCGCACCACCACGGATATGTCCTCGACCAATATGCGCATGATCACGGTCTTTGCCGCCAACCTGTGGCCCAAACAACCGCAAGTTCACGCCGCCGGCGCGCCCGTCATCGTGGCGCCGGAGAAACAGCCGTGGCCTTACACCTTCTTCCAACAAGCCTATAGCGACGTGCCGGGCGGGGAGTTGGATCAGCAGGTCAAGAAGTTCAATACCCCCGTCAGTTCCACGGGCTATACCGTGTGGCACTATTTGCGGACGGACGGTTTGCCGGTGGACCCGAACGCCCAGACGAACTACTTCACCGTCGTCCGCACCTACACCGTGCCGCAACTGCTGTCCAATAAAACCGACGTGCCGTGGCCGATCGGCACGGGGATTTTCGATCCGGACCACAAGGAATTCTCGGGTCGCAACGGCTTCGTCTTCTACGAGAAGTCCGCCTACGACGCCGTCGGCTCCGACGCCGCCTACAACCGCGAGGAGCGGCGCGGGGCGATCCTGCCGGTGAACAAGCTGAACCGGCGGCTCGCGCTGGTGAGTGGCGAGAATTGGAATGACCAGGATTTGGTGGTGGTGTGGTATGGCTTGAACAACGTGGGGGTGGCGTGGGCGGAGCGCCCGTTGCGCTACGAGCCTTATTGGCCTACCAACGCGCCGCATTTGATCATCGCCAGCGCCTTGGGCACCAGCCCTTATGGCCCGCTCTCCTCGGCGCTGGCGCCAGAAGCTCGCCTCTATGATCAGCCCGATGGTACGTTGCCGGGCTTCAATCCGAATGAAGAGCACGCCTTGATGGTGGGCGAGATTGCCTACGCGCTGCGCAGCGACCTGAATAATCTGGTGAAGGGCTGCGACTACTCGGAGCCGTACGTGCTGGTGAAGTACCGCGACCGAACCACCCGCGAGTGGCGGTGCTGGGTGTATAAAGTTGTGGCGGAGGAAGACCCCTATTACTTCTACTATCCCGGGGTGGCCGGCACCGAGGTGCAGCCGCCGCTGCCCTTGAGTGTGCTGCCGCTTTGCCCGGACAACACGATTGCCTCGGGCCGCGACATTGCGCTGAAGGATTACAAGGGGAAGATCTATGCGCGGGCCGCCGGCGCGCGCGGGGGGCTGAACACAAATCTGGTCTTGCGCTACTTTTATCCGATGCAGCCGGACTTCTACTGGAGCAGCGCATACGGGACTTACAAGACTTGGATGCCTTGGCTGGACCGGCTAACGAACGGCGTATTGGGGACGCCGGTGTCGGTGCGCTATGAGATTCGCTGGCCGGACGATGCGGCGGTGCTGGAGATCGGCGAGACGCTACTGCGTCCGAAGCACGGACTGCCCGGGGTGATGGACATGGCCAGCGTGCGGCTGATCTATGACAGTTCCAATCCGGCGCTGACGGACGAGAGCAACGCCAACAACTTCCGCATTGGGCAGGGTTTCATGACCCAGGCCCCCACGAACCTCGCGCGGCTCTTTGATCCGCTGAGTGAACGCTATGTCAAGCTGGGGGCGACGTTTGTGATGCCGAGCAGCATTCGGCTCTGGGCCGCGCCCCAGGGCCGGCAGGTGTTTGCCGATCTGCCTTACCCTTTGCGGCTGCGGCTGAGTTATGATCCGCTGAACAAATGGCTGTATTTCAAGGGATACCTGGATGAGACGGGGATTGGTGAGCCGCTGGTGCTGCTCAACGTGATGAGTCAGGATGAACTGACGCGGATCCAGGATTTGGACGGGAAGAACAACAGTTCCGCCTTCGACACGGCGGTGACGAGTCTGTATTGGATGACGCGCAATCCCAACGAACTGGACCTGAACAAGGATGGTCAAGCCGACAAGTCGCTCTTGGTGGGGTTGCAGTATCGCGTCCTGAGCACCGTTTTCACTAATGGGGTTTGGGCCAATATCTATGACCAGGATTATCTGGACTACGAGGCGTTGCCGGCCGGACCGAAGGCGCTGACGGCGGCCATTGCGAACAACGAGGCGGCCCCGCCGAGTCCCGGCTGGGCGCTGGGTTTGAACAACGATACGGGATACTATCTGGCGGTGACGAACATGCCCACGGCAGCGCAGGACCAGCTTACCTGGGAGGCGTGGGTGCAGCGCAAAGGGGTCAATAGCGAAGACATCGTGCTTTCCTGGGGCCAGACTTCTGGCCGCCTGCAAGCGGGCTTCCGCGACGATGGTTACTTCTATTTCCAAGTCGGCGGGGTAACGCTGGTCTCGGACGCGAAACATCTGGATCTGAATGAGTGGCATCATTGGGCGGGCGTGTACGACGCCGCCGCGATGGCCATGTATCTCTACCGGGACGGCGAGTTGGTCGGTCAGGCGGACTTGCCGGAAGCCGTGCCGTGGGAGCCGGAGGGGCAGTTGCGCATCGGCAGCGGTAGCGCCCGTGATCCGCGGGCGGGGTTCTATGGCAACCTCGACGAGGTCCGGATCTGGACCGATACGGCCCGCGGCTACTCGGCGATCGCCGGCTGGCGCTATGAGACGCTGCTGGCCAAGACGCCCGGACTGGCCGGCTACTGGCAGATGGACGAGGCTTCCGGCATTGTGCGCGACAGCAGCGGCAACAACCGCACCGCGCGCGCCGTGGGCAGCGGCATCGCCTGGCCCAGTGTCGCGGGCCAACCCTGGGGCATCCCGCCCCGGTTCCTGTCGCTCATGGAGAATAACGATGCCCGACTGGGCGGGTTGCCGGTGACGGTGAAGATTATCCAGATCGGTGCCGGCCCATTTGCGGGCGATCTGAAGGTGCTGTATCCCGACAACGTATTCGACGAACGCCTGACGTTGCGGGTGAGCAGTGACTTCGGCGCCGCGCCCGAGCAATTCGACTTCGAGTGGTATTACAAGTCCGACGCGCCGAACTTCCTCAAACGCGAACTGCCGACGGTGGACCCGATTACCGGGGCCATTGCCGACTCCCGCGGCTGGATTACCTACAGCAGCGGCTTCGGCAAAGGTAAGAACACCATCACGATTGGCGAGGGCGGTGAGTCGGGGTTGCTGACCATGTCGGATAACTGGTTCATCTGCCGCTACCGCGGATACAACGTCGGCACGAACCAGAATGTCTGGAGTCCGTGGATTGGTGATCCTTCCTCGAAGAGCGAGCCGTGGCCGATGCTGGCCGAGGGGTGGGTCAAGCGGGTCATTCGGGGCCTGAACCCGTTCGACGAGCGGGTGAGTGATCTTTCGGGCGCCGGGGCGAGCACGATGACCTCGATGCTCCAGCAGGCGGGCGCGCGCTATGAGGGCGACATCGCCTTCAATCCCAGCCCGGAGAATCTCAACCGCATCGGCCTCATCGAGGCTTACGAGACCGTCTTGCGCCGCGCTCGATCGCTGAGCACGGACGGCACGCCGGCGGTCAATTTCCAGCCCGCCAACAATGCCTTGCTGCTGGTGGCCAGCCGCATCGCCGATCTTTACAGCCTGCTGGGCAATGAGGCTTATGCCGATGCCGTGGACCCCACGGTGGGCTTCACCACGGACAATCCGAACATCAACACTTATGGCAGCGTGGCTTCCTCGATGTTCGCCTTCATGAACCAGGTGGATTCATTGTTGGAAGAAGAGTTGTGCCTGCTCCGGGGCCGCGATAACACCGGGGCCGGGGTGCAGGGCACGCCGCTCTACAATCGTCTGTTCTGGAACTTCACTATGGGGGACGGCGAGGTGGCCTACGTGAACGCGTATAACATGACCGATCAGAATGGCGACGGGAAGATTGACGAGAAGGATGCCCGCATCCTCTACCCGCAAGGCCACGGGGACGCCTGGGGCCACTATCTCACCGCCACCACGACCTATTACAACCTGCTGCGCAATCCGAACTTCACCTGGGTGCCGCGCTCGGAAAGCGTGCTGGTGGCCGGGGTGCCGGTGAAAGTGGATTTCCTCGACGAGCGCAAGTTCGCCGTGGCGGCCGCCGCCAAGGCCAAGGTCGGCGCGGAAATCGTGGACCTAACCTATCGCCGCAATTACGTGGAAGACCCGGACGCCCAATGGCAGGGCTACACCGACACCGATCCCGACCGCGCCTGGGGGGTGGATGACTGGGCCAAGCGCGCCGCGCATGGGGCGATGTTCGATTGGTTCACCCTCAACGCCATCCTGCCCGCCGTGGACCCCGATCCCAGCCACACCGGCCTGGACCGCATTGACCGGGCGACCGTCCCCGAGATTCGCGAGGTTGCCACCCAGATGGAAGCCATCGTGCAGAAGTTAGACAGCTCCGACGGCGGCTTGAACCCGCTGGGGCTGGCCAAAGGCGTGGTGCCCTTTGACATTGATCCGAGCTTCGCGTCCAGCGGTTCGGGCGGGCAAGGCCACTTCGAGCAGGTTTTCCAGCGCGCCCAGGACGCGCTGGGCAACACCTTGAAAGTTTTCAACGAGGTGAATGGCATGAGCCAGTCCATCCGCGCGGGCGAGGACTCGACAGCCGCCTTTGCGCGCGAGGTCGGAGAACAGGAACAGGACTTTAAGAACCGGCTGATTGAAACCTTCGGCTACCCTTACCCAGGCGAGATCGGCCCCGGCAAACTCTATCCCTCCGGCTACGACGGCCCGGACCTGACGCACTACATGTATGTCAACACGGCGGAGATCAATCCCGGCATGGCCCAAGCCTCGGCCCAACTCGAAGGCTTTTTTAAGTTCATGACCGACGCGGACACCAACGCGGGCGTCTCGCTCGATGCCGATGTGAACAGTCTGCGGGAGGATCTGAGTAGTTCCTACAGCACCAGCACCAAGAATGTTACCGGCGTGAACTACCCCCTCTCGGCGGGATCCTATCTGTTTGAAGCTCCCGCGGACTGGGGCCAGCGGCGCGCCCCCGGCGAACTCCAGACCATCCTTTCCGATCTGGTCCAGGCCGACGCCCGCCTCAAACAGGCGGTCAAAAACTATGACGCGCTCATTTGGGAAATCAAAAGCCCGATGGATAACATGGGCAGCAAATACAGCAGCTATGCCGACATGGAGCTGGAGGTCTTGAACAAGAGCGCGGACAAGAAGAAGGATGTCGTTAAGGCGCTGGCAGCCATGGAGAGCGCCCGTATTGTTGCGGACCGCGCCAGCGCCATCATCACCGGTATAACGGACGGTATGGTCGAGGCGATGCCTAAAGTCGCAGGACTGGCCACCGACGTCACCGCTCCCGCTCGCGGAGCCATCAAAATGGCCGCCACCATTGGCCAGTTCGCCGCCGATCTGACTTCGGACGGGCTGGGCATCGCGATGGCCGGCGTCGCAGCCGACCAGGAGATTGATGGCATCAATCAGGAAATCAAACTCAAGACGCTCGAATCCCAATATGAGATGCGCCAGACCTTGAACGAGATGGAGTCCAAACTGCGCCAGGAACCAGCCCTGCGCCTGGAAATGCACACGCAAAAGGAAGTCGTGGAGCAGACGTTCGGACGCTATCTTGCTGCCATGGCCGGTGGCCAGCGCCTCGTCGAAGAGCGCAACGCCTTCCGCCGCAAGACCGCCGGCGATGCCACCAAGGTTCGCTATCGTGACATGGCCTATCGCATCTTCCGCAACGACGCGATCCAGAAATATCGCGCCAGCTTCGATCTGGCCGCCCGCTACGTCTATCTGGCCGCCGCCGCCTACGATTACGAGTCGAACCTGATCGGCAATGACGGCAAGGCGGGCCGCCGATTCTTCACCGACATCGTCCGCCAGCGCGCCTTGGGAGCCATCGTGGACGGCGTGCCGGTCGCCAGCCAGTATGGCCTGGCCGATCCTTTGGCTCGTATGGCGGCCAACTATGCCGTCATGAAGACCCAGATGGGCTTCAATAATCCCCAGTTCGAATCGGGGCGCTTCTCGCTTCGGCGCGAACTCTTCCGCATCAAGAGCACCGGGACGGATGCCGACGAGCTGTGGCGCGAGCAGTTGAAGAAATGCCGCGTGCCGGACTTGTGGCAGGTGCCCGAGTTCAAGCGCTTCTGCCGGCCCATGGCCCCGCAGTCCCTGGGCGCGCAACCCGCCATCGTCATCCGCTTCCCCAGCACCGTCACCTTCGGGCTCAACTACTTTGGCTGGCCCTTGAGCGGCGGCGACAGCGCCTACGACCCGAGCCAATACGCCACCAAGGTCGCCGCCGCCGGCATCTGGTTCAGCGGCTACAACGGCAATGGCTTGAGCATGACCCCGCGAGTCTATCTGGTGCCGGTCGGCGCGGATGTCCTCCGCTCGCCCAACGGCAATAACTTTGAGACCCGGATGTGGCGCGTGATTGATCAGAAGATTCCCATGCCCTTCCCCATCAGCCAGGCCGACATCCGCAATCCCAGCTTCATCCCGGTCATGGATTCGCTGAGCGGTAGCTTCGTCGAAATTCGCAAGTTCTCCGCCTTGCGCGCCTACCACGACAGCGGCGATTTCGATCCATCCGAAACCGTCACCGACAGTCGGCTGATAGGACGATCCGTCTGGAACACCGAATGGATGCTCGTCATCCCCGGCGGCACGCTTCTGAGCGATCCCAACTCCGGCCTCGAGGCGTTCGCGGCGTCGGTCAGCGACATTAAACTGCTGTTCCAAACCTATGCCTATTCGGGGAACTGAGGCGTGAAACGTGAAACGTGAATTCACATTTCCATCGTAGCATCGAACGTGAGTTCGATCATTAATCTAAAATGCCTGTTATGAAATTGAATCCTGCACTACAAATATCCGCGGCCGGTCCGACCGAAGCACCGAAGCACCGAAGCACCGAAGCACCGTCCGCCCCCCGTCCCCGGCCAGCACTACACCCAAAGCTGCCGAGTCTTCTCCCTCTCCCCTTTGGATTGGATGTTGGGCGTTCGATGTTGGATGTTGGATGTTTCCGAGGTTCAGAGGGCAGGGGTGAGGGGTTGCTCCGTCCTGCCGAACCACCGAAGCACCGAAGCACCGTCCCCCCGCTCCTCCTTCCGGCTATCTATCTCATGGCCTTAGCCCTCACCCTCTCCGCACCGGCCGCCCGTGCCGCCCTGCCGGAGCCTTACAACCTCATCTACGGCGCCATCGAGATGGACGGCCATTGGGTGACTGCGGCGGACACCACGGTAACCGTCGAGGCCCGCCGCCTGCCCACCGGCGCGACCATCGCCTCCTACCGCATGGGCAGCCAGGCCTCGGCCAGCAACTACTACGCGCTCAAGATTCGCCTCGAAAGCCCCGCGCCCGATGACATCATGCAGGCGGCGGAAACCGGCACCACGCTCTATCTCACCGTGCTCAAGGGCACGATGGTAAAGAACCAGTTGGAATATGACATGGGTGAGCGTGGCGCGGTCAAGCGCCTGGACTTCGGCAACATTGATACGGATCATGATGGCCTGCCCGACGGCTGGGAACAGGCGTATCTATTCGGACTGCAGTCCGGCGCCGGTGATGATCCGGACCATGACGGCGTGAGCAACCTCGATGAATACCGGCTGGGCACCAATCCCTCGCGGGCCGATGGGCGCCATCCCGCCGACCTGAACCAGGACTGGGTCATCAGCGTTCCGGAGCTGGCGGCCTACTACGGCGCGTGGAAAAAGGGCCAGGCCTGGACCATTGCGCCCACGAATATCACGCTCGAATACGTTACGTGCGCCACGTATCTCTGGGAGCAAGGCGGCTACTACAAGCAAGACCTCACCGTGACCAACGCCGCGCCGCTCTGGTGGATCACGACGCCGGCACCTGCCAATGCCGCGATGATAGCGAGCCTGGACGCCCCAGTAATGGCCAAGGAACTCGCTTCGGACGGCCCGTTGAATGCGGTTTCTTCGGACGGCCCATTGAGTGTGGTTACGCTCGGTTCGGTGCTTTATCGGGCGGGCCAGCCGATCAGCCTGACCAACCGCGTCTCCGTCACCACCGGCCTGCGCACCTACGCGGTGGAACAGTTCGTCCCTCCCGGCTGGACCCTCGTTTCGGTGGGCAATGGCGTCTGGGACTCGACCAACAGCAAGGCCAAGTGGGGGCCGTTCTTCGACCGCGTCAGCCGCGATCTGGTCTTGACGGTGCTCCCTCCTCCCGGCGCGAATGGCTTGCAGTCGATGCCCGGAGCCGCGGCCTACGACGGCCATCGCATAGCAGTCGCGGGCGTGCGGATTGTGGCCGACGCCCCGTCTCTGACGGCCCGGATGGTTCTCAAACCCAACGGCCACGCCACCCGCTGGGTACTCGAGGCCGTGCCTGGCGGTTCCTACGCTCTGGAGGCATCCAGCGATCTCCAGAAGTGGGAATCGGTCAGCCAGGCGCCGGCGGATGAGCAGGGCCGCGCCGAACTGGCCGACCCCGACCCGACCGCCGCGGTCACACGCTTCTACCGCGCCCGGCTCGTCCAACCTTGAGCGCGTTATGTTCGTGAAATCCGTGTTTAACAGCGAAGGCGCGAAGACGCGAAGAAGAAAGCAGAAATTGTGAAAGCAGAAAGCAGAAATAAGCAGGGGCGGAATGGAAAGCGCCGGGCCTTTGGATTTCTGCTCTCCGCATTTCTGCTTTCATTTAATCTAACTATCCGTGCCAATCTGTGAAATCCGTGTCTGCTGACCACAAGCTGCTGCGGCTACTCCCTCTCCCCTTGGGATTGGATGTTGGGCGTTGGATGTTGGATGTTGAATGTTTCCGAGGTTCAGAGGGCTGGGGTGAGGGGTTGCTCCGTCCTCCGTCCTCCGTCCTCCGAAGGATCTGGATCCTGCTTGCCGGCTTGGCGGTGCTTGCGCCCTTCTGGCTCCAGGGCGCCGTCCCTGGCACCAGCACGCCCTCCCTCCCCTCCGAGTTTCAGCCTTTAGCCTTTAGCCTTCAGCCTTTCCCCTCCGGGACCAGCACCCGGTCCGGCCCGGCCTATTATCGCGCCGCTCAAACGGTTACCCTGACCAACCTCCTGGCCCCTCTGGCCAGCGTCTGGATGCAGACCCTCACCGAGCACGTGCCGGTGGGCTGGACCACCAGCGGCATCAGCGACGGCGGCTCATTCGACGTGGCGAGCGGCAGCATCCGCTGGATGTTCTTCGATAACCAGGTGCGCCCGCTCCGCTTTACCCTGCTCGCACCGGCCAATGCGTCCGGCCTGGTGACGCTGAGCGGGACGGCCTCCTTCGACGGCGAGAACCTAACCGTCGGCGGCCTCCTGGGGCTGGCCGCCGCGCCGCCCCCTTCCGGAACGGTTGTGCGCGATTTGCCGGACACCTATCGGGGAGCCGTCGCCTTCACCGTGACGCTGGCCGTCACTCCCGAGGCGGACGTGGACTTGCACACCGTCGAGGAAATCGTGCCCGCCGGGTGGACGGTCACCACGGTCAGCCACGCCGGAAGCGTGTTCACCAATGGCACGGTCCGCTGGGGGCCTTTTGTGGATGCCGCTTCCCGGGCGCTGTCCTATGTGGTCCAAGCCCCTGCGGGCGCGAGCACCAATGCGGTCTTTCGCGGGACCGGCTCCTTCGGCTCGGTTTCGGTGACCACGACCGGGGACACCAATGTGGTGAATGCGCCCGAGATGGGCGGCAGCGCCGTGCGCGACCTCCCGGCGCAGTTCCGCCCCGGCACCCCCTTTGCCCTTTCGATCCAGGGGTTGCCCTACACCAACACCCAGTTCTGGATTGTATCGGAAACGCTGCCCGCCGGTTGGGCCGCGAGCAATATCTCAGATGGCGGCTCTTACTCCGAGGCGCTTCAGCAGGTCAAGTGGGGGCCGTTCATAGACAGCACGTCGCGCACGCTGACCTGCGACTTGATTTCCCCCGGCAGCGCAACCGGCGCGGTGGTCTTCATCGGTCAGGCCCAGTTTGATACGGTCAGCACCCAAACGGGCGGCGACAGCCAGACCACTGCCCACCGGCCCAGCGGCGGCTCTGTCGTCCGAAGTCTGCCCCGTTATTATCTGCCGCCGCAATCCTTGACGGTGGCGCTCACGGTGACGCCAGCCGAGGACGTGGCGGCGCAAGGCATTGATGACGTATTTCCGTCCGGCTGGACGGTGGATCCGGCCAGCGTGACCGGCGGCGGTCAGGTGCTCACCAATGAAAGGAAGGTGCGCTGGCTGTTTCTGGACGGGCTCCCGCGCGACCTCACCTACACCATCACCCCGCCCGGCGACGCCACGGGCGAGGCGCGCTTTGCCGGGCAGGGGAGCTTTGACGAGGTTACCTCGCTCACCAGCGGTTCGACGAATATCCCGCTCCAGCCCGGGGGCACCGCCACCCGCAGCCTGCCCGCCTATTTTGTCCCCGGCCTCCCGCTTGTCGTGGTCGTGGAGGTCGTGACGGATACGAACGTGGTGTTCCTCACGGTGCTTGACACGCCGCCGGCCGGCTGGCGGGCAGACGCGATCAGTCACGGCGGCTCTTTCGACGCCACCAACGGCATCGTGCGCTGGATCATGGAGGCGGGCGCGTCGCCGACCGCCCTGACCTACCGCGCCTGGCCGCCCGCAGCCGCCACGGACTCCGGACAGTTCGACGGGACGGCCTTTTTTGACGGGCGCGCCATGCCGGTGACGGGCGATACCAACCTGGCGGCCAACCTGCCGCCCACGGTTTCTGTGATTCCCGATCAGACCACGCTCGAAAGCGAGCCGGTATTGATGGCGATTCTCGTCACTGATCCCGAGACTGCCACCGAGAACCTGACCATCGAGTTGACCCACACCAACACGGTGCTGCTGCCGCCGGAAAACCTGACCATGAACCGCGTCGGTAATGTGATTTACCTCGGCCTCACTCCCAAGCCCAGGCGTCATGGTGTGGACTGGTTTACGCTCCGGGTCAGCGATGGCGTGTCCATCATCACCCGCCAGTTTTCGTGGACGGTCGAGGCCGTCGTGGGACCGCCGGTGGTTGCGCCCATCTCCGCCTACCTCAACGGCGTCGGCTACTGCGCGCTCCCGGCCATGACCGGTTTGGGCGGCGCCACCACGATCGAGGCGTGGGTATATCCCAAGACCCATGTCAGCGATGCCGTCATAGTTGAACTGGGTAATGGTTCGAACAGCAACAACCTCGTGTTGTGCGCCAGCGAGGGGACCACGGGCAAGCCGCGCTTCTACTTTCGCAGCGGCGCGGCGGTGGTTGGCTCCGTGACCGCCCCGGAGGCGATCCCCTTGAACACCTGGACGCATCTCGCCGGTGTGGTTCAGACCAACGGCGTCATTCTCCTTTACGTCAACGGCCTCGAGATGGCCGCCGGTGTGGCCGCCCCGTTGCCACCGGCGGTGACCCGTGCCGCCAACTTCATCGGCCGCTCCAGCAGCGGCGGCGGGATGCTCAATGGCGCGCTGACCGATGTGCGGATATGGAATGTCGCCCGGACAGAGGCGCAGATTGAAGCCAGCCGGAGCATCGGCTCGATTGCCGGACCCGAAGCGGGTTTGCTGGCGGCCTACCCGATGGGCGCGACGGGGGCTGCCCCATTGGCGGATGTGAGCGGCAACAGCCGCGCTGCCACCCTCGGCGGCAGCATCAGCTTCTATAAAAGCAACGCCCGCACGCTGTCCGTGAGCGGGTTCACCGGGTCAAGCAGTCTTTATGTGGACCAGGGCACGCTGATCCTCAACGGAACCAATTCGTACACCGGCACCACCACGATTAACGCTGGCACCTTGCAGGTCGGCGTCGGCGGCACTGAGGGCACGCTGGGCAGCGGCAACGTCGTGAACAATTCCTCGCTGGTGTTGAACCGCAGCGATGATCTCACGCTGCCCAACACCATCTCCGGCACCGGATCAGTCACCAAACAAGGCGCGGGCGTTGTCACGATCGCTGGCACGAATTCCTACAGCGGCAGCACCACCGTGAGCGCCGGGACCCTGCGAGTGAACGGCCGCCTCGGCAACTCCGGGGTCACGGTGGCCCCCGCCGCCACGCTCGGCGGCACCGGCGCCATTGCCGGCCCGGTGACCATCCAGGGCACCCTCGCCCCCGGCGCGAGTGTCGGCACGTTGAACACTGGCACTCAGACCTGGGCCCCGGGCGGCATCTACGAGTGGCAGATGAACGATGCCACTGGCACGGCTGGCAGCAATCCGGGATGGGACTTGTTGAACACCACCGGCACGCTGACCGTGACCGCCACCAGTGGCAGCAAGTTCACGATCAAAGTAGTGTCGCTGAGCGAGAGTGCGGCCGGGATCTGCGCCCATTTTAACAACCGGCTGGCGTATTCCTGGCGCATCGCCACCGCTTCCGGTGGCGTGAACGACTTCTCCGCAGACAAGTTCACTTTGAATACCGACGGGTTCGCGAACAGCCTTCTGGCCAGTAATACGTTTTCCATCGTGCAAACGGGCAACGATATCTATCTGAACTTCACGTCCGGCCTCGCCCCTCCCGCCAGCACGACCAACGTGCTGATCAGCAGTTCCAATCCGTCTCTGCCGGGCGCAAGCGTGACCTTCACCGCCACGGTCGGCGTGGTGGCGCCAGGAAGCGGCATCCCGACCAACCAGATACGGTTCCTGACCAACGGCATCCCCGCGGCGACCAATTACCTGGACGCCACTGGCCAAGCTGCCTTCAGCACCGCGCTCCTGCCGCACGGCTCGAACACCGTCACCGCCGAGTACGTCAGCGACGGCAACTACCTGCCCAGCACCAACCGCGTCGTGCAGGTGTTGGACCGAGCGCCGACCTCGCGCGACATCACTGCCAGCACCACCGCCAACCATCCGCTGGTGCTGGCCCTGGACAAGCTGCTGGCTCGGGCCAGCGACCCGGACGCGGGCGACATCCTGGCGGTCACGGCGGCCGGCCCCGCCAGCACCAACGGACCGGCCAGTAACGTAGTCCTGAATAGTGGCGCGGGCACGATCACCTACACCCCCGCCACCGGCTACGTCGGCGCCGACAGCTTTACATACACGGTCAGCGACAACTATGGCCGGACGGTGACCCCGAAGGTAACGGTGACGGTGACCTCGGCGGGCGGGGTTTCGCCGAACGTGGTTTCCCCGCCGACCTACAGCAATGGAACCTTCCGGGTGACCTTCGCGGGCATCCCGAGCTTTCAATATACGATTGAGACGGCGGGCTCGCTGACAGGTCTGTGGACCTACCTGAAGACCGCCACTGCTGGGACGAACGGGATGTTCGAGGTGATTGACTCGGCTGGATCGTCCGAGCCGTCGCGCTATTACCGGACTGTGTATCCCTGAAGTTGAATGAGTTGAATGGGTTACATGAGTTATATGAGTTACATGGGGTGCATGGGTTGCATGGGTTGCATGAGTTACATGGGTTACATGGGTGCATGGGTTGCATGGGGTTCATGGGTTACATGGGTGCATGGGTTACATGGGTTAAGTAAGGCCGAATGAATATGAAGCATCTAACTACATTCCAAAGGAGCGCGGACATTCCTGTCCGCCGCGGTGCGCCATTCACATCCCAAAGGAGCGCGGACATTCTTGTCCGCGTGGGTGTGCCATTTACACCGCGAAGGAGCGCGGACATTCTTGTCCGCCGGGGTGGTCCAGCATGTTCGGGCGCGGGTTTTGGGGTTGAGCAACCGGACGCGGACAAGAATGTCCGCGCTCCACTCGTATTTCATGGTCCGCGCTTGGGTATGGCGGCTACAATGGGAAGGAGCGCGGACATTCCTGTCCGCGTGGGTGCTCCGGCGGGTTCTGACGCGGGTTTTGGGGTTGAGCCGCCGGATGCGGCTACGAACAACTTCTGGCGCACCCGGTATCTACCGTGAACCTGAACCCTTGAATCGAGAGAGAATGAGAATGAAAACGAAGCTTGGAATCGCGGCCAGCCTGCTGCTGGCTGGCTCAATCCACGCGGCCGTAGTGGACTACAACTGGAGCGGGGGATTTGCCAACGGGACCGCGGTGCCGGACAACAATGTCAACGGGTGGGTGGACAGCCGGACGTTGAGCGGGCTCAATGGAACCGTTAGCGGGCTGGCGGTGACCCTGGACCTCACGGGCGGGTGGAATGGGGACCTGTATGCGTACGTGCAGTATGGCAGCGGGTTCACTGTGCTGCTCAATCGCGTGGGCGTGTCGGAAGCCCATCCGTCTGGCAACGCGGGCGAGGGGGTCCAGGTGACGCTCAGCGCTGACGGAACGCCGGGTCTGCACACGTACCTGGGCAACGGGGCTGGGGTGTTGACAGGCGTCTGGCAGCCGGATGGCGCCGGGTTTAATTCCTTTCTGGGGCTGAATCCGAACGGAGACTGGCGCCTGTTCGTGGCGGATCTGAATGGCGTGGATGTGATGACGGTGAATAGCTGGGGCCTGCATCTGGAGCTGTCGGTGGTGCCCGAGCCCTCGGAATGGGCGGCGATAAGCTTCGGCTTGCTGGGACTCGCCTGGGTGGCCAAGCGGCTCGAACGAAGGCTAAAGGCTAAAGGCTAAAGTCAAACCCATGCCCATCCGCAATTG
>CAIWJG010000046.1 GCA_903912925.1 uncultured Verrucomicrobia subdivision 3 bacterium
AAGAATCCTGTCTTGCGCCCAGAAATCTTTGACATGGAGGCCCGTTTGGCCCACTTTGCGGCAACTTACCTGGATTTGCCCCTACGGCGGACAAGGTGTAAGTGTGAACCAACTATATGGGTAAGGCGTTAATTATAGCCGAGAAGCCGTCCGTCGCCAGCGACATCGCCAAGGCGCTGGGCGGCTTCAAGAAACACGACGACTTCTACGAGAGCGACCACTACGTCCTCTCCTCAGCCGTCGGTCATCTGTTGCAGTTGTGCGTGTCGGAGCAGTTCGAGGTCAAGCGCGGCAAGTGGAGCTTTGCCCACCTGCCGGTCATTCCGCCGCACTTCGACCTGCTGCCCATTGACAAGAATGCGTCGCGGTTGCGGCTGCTGCTCAAGCTGATCAAGCGCCCGGACGTGGACACGCTGATCAACGCTTGCGACGCCGGCCGCGAGGGCGAGCTGATCTTTCGCTACATCGTCCAATACTCGAAGGCGGAGAGGACCATCAAACGCCTTTGGCTGCAATCCATGACCCCCACGGCCATCCGCGAGGGTTTTCAGCAACTGCGCGACGACGCCACCATGCGCCCGCTGGCCGACGCGGCGGTGTGCCGGTCTGAATCCGACTGGCTGGTTGGCATCAACGGCACGCGCGCGATGACCGCCTTCAACTCGAAGACCGGCGGCTTCCACCTCACCACCGTTGGCCGCGTGCAGACGCCGACGCTGGCGATCCTGGTCGAGCGTGAGGACCGCATCAAGAACTTCGTCTCGAAGGATTACTGGGAGATCCACGGCACGTTCGCCGCCAAAGCCGGCGAATACCCCGGCCGTTGGTTCGACGAGAAGTTTGCCAAGAAGGACGGCGAAAGCGATCTGAAGCCCGAGCGCGTTTGGGATGCCAAATTCGCCGAGGCTGTCCGCGCCAAATGCCTCGGCCAGCCGGGCATCGTTACCGAGGAAAGCAAGCCGACGACACAGATGTCGCCGTTGCTCTACGATCTGACGAGCCTGCAGCGCGAGGCCAACGGCCGGTTCGGGTTCTCGGCCAAGACGACGCTCTCATTGGCCCAGGCCCTCTACGAGCGGCACAAGGTGCTGACCTACCCGCGCACCGACTCGCGCGCCCTGCCGGAAGATTACCTCGATACGGTCAAGACGACGCTCGGGATGCTGGAGGGAACCAGCTACGCCACCTTCGCCGGCCAGATTCTTAAGAGCGGGTGGGTCAGGCCGAACAAACGCATCTTTAACAATGCCAAGGTCTCGGACCATTTCGCGATTATCCCTACTTCGATAGCGCCCAAACAGCTCAACGAACTGGAAGCCAAGCTATACGACATGGTCGCCAAACGATTCCTCGCCGTGTTCTATCCGGCGGCGGAGTTCCTCGTCACCACCCGTATCACGCGCGTGGAAGCGGAGCCCTTCAAGACCGAAGGCAAGGTGATGACCAACGCGGGCTGGCTGGCCGTCTATGGCAAGGAAGCCCAGACGGACGACACGCCTACGCTGGTGGCGGTAGAACCGAAGGAAACGGTGCAGACCACGAACATCGAGGTCATCGCCTCCCAGACCAAACCACCGGCCCGCTTCACGGAAGCGACGTTGCTCGGCGCGATGGAAGGCGCCGGCAAACTGGTCGAGGACGAGGAACTGCGCGAGGCGATGCGCGAAAAGGGATTGGGCACGCCCGCAACGCGCGCCTCCATCATCGAGGGCCTGATCTACGAGAAATACCTCCTGCGGCACGGACGCGATTTGCAGCCCACGGCCAAGGCGTTTTCCCTGATCACGCTGCTACGAGGGTTGAGCATCCCCGAGCTCTCCTCGCCGGAACTGACCGGCGACTGGGAATTCAAGCTGCGCCGCATGGCGCGCGGGGAAATGAAGCGACCCGATTTCATGCAGGAAATCGCCGACATGACCCGCGCAATCGTCGCCAAGGCCAAGCTGCATGAGAGCGACACCGTGCCGGGTGACTTCGGGACGCTGAAGGTGCCGTGTCCCAAGTGCGGCGGCGACATACACGAGAACTATAAGAAGTTTCAGTGCCAGAAGTGCGATTTCAGCCTGTGGAAGATCGTGGCCGGCCGCCAGCTTGAGATTCCCGAGGTCGAGGAACTCATTGCCAAGCGCCAGGTGGGGCCGCTGCAAGGTTTTCGCAGCAAGCTGGGCCGGCCATTTGCCGCCGTCATCGTGCTAACGCCGGCGCTGGAGCCGAAGTTTGATTTCGGGCAGGACCGGACGGACTCGGCGGGCGCAGCAGCGCCGGTTGATTTCACGGGACAGGAACCGCTAGGCAAGTGCCCGAAATGCGGCGCGCGCGTCTTCGACACCCCGATGAACTACATGTGCGAGAAGGCTGCCGGGGCCAACCGCACCTGCACTTTTCGATCGGGCAAGATCATCCTGCAGCGGCCCATCGAGCGCGAGCAGATGCTGAAGCTGCTGGAGACCGGCAAGACCGATCTGCTGGAGAAGTTCATCTCCAAGAAGGGCCGGCCTTTCAAGGCCTTCCTGGTCGCCAAGGATGGCGACGTGAAGTTTGAGTTCGAGCCCCGCGAGCCGAAGACCGGCAAGCAGGTCGGCAAATCCAGAAAGCCCGCGGAACCGGAGCCCAAGGTTGATTTCACCGGCCAGCAACCGATGGGCAAGTGTCCCCTGTGCGCCAAGCGGGTGTTCGAGGGCGGCGCGGCTTACGTGTGCGAACAATCGCAGTCGGACAAGAAACCCTGCAAGTTCAAGATCAACAAAGTGATCCTGCAGCAGCCCATTGACCGGGAACAAGCGGTCCGGCTGCTGTCGAAAGGCAAGTCGGATTTGTTCCATGAGTTCATTTCCGCCAAGAGCGGCCGGCCGTTCCCCGCCTACCTGGTGATGGATGACCTGGGGAAGATAACCTTTGATTTCCCCCCGCGTGAAGGCGAGGGAAATCCGGCTCCGGCGAACTGATGCCGCCTGACCCTCAGCTACCTGTCAACGACGAGTGGATTAAGAAGTTCCTCCAGCACTTGGCTACGGACCGGGGCGCCTCGATCTACACGCAGCGCAATTACCGCCAGGCGATGTGGGAATTTCATCGCTGGCACCAGGAGGAGCGACAGCAGCCGCCCGAGTGGGAGCAATTGCAGCGGGATGACTTCCGCGCTTATCTGCGCTTCCTGGGACGGCACAATCTCAGCCGCGCCGCCATCCAGCTCCGCTTTTGCGCCTTGCGGACGTTTTACAAGTTCCTCATTCGGCACGGGGCGTTGGCCACGTCGCCCATCAAGAACCTTTCCCTGCCAAAGCTCGGAAAGCGGCTGCCCAAATTCCTGACGCCGGAACAGATGGCCGAATTGTTGACCGCGCCGCTCAAGCTTCTGCCGGCGCAGGGCGATACAGATTCCGGCACGGCGGCGGTGGCTTTCGCCTGCCGGCGCGACGTGGCTGTGCTCGAAACGATCTACTCCTGCGGGCTGCGCATCAGCGAGCTTTGCGGGTTGGTGGCGCAGGACATTGACTGGAATGAGTGCCTCCTGCGCGTGCGCGGCAAAGGCAAGAAGGAACGCCTGATTCCCATCGGCCAGCCCGCGATGGAGGCTATCAGGGGTTACTGGAGCCTGCTCTCCCAAGCGCCGGCGGGCGAATCCCCGGTCTTCCTGGCCGGCCCAAAGAAGCTAACACCTATCTCCCCGCGCCAACTGCAATTGCGCCTGAAGAAGCACCTTGCCCTTGCCGGCCTGGACCCGCACCTGACGCCGCACAAGCTGCGGCACAGTTACGCGACCCACCTCCTTGACGCGGGCGCCGACCTGCGCAGCGTCCAGGAGTTGCTCGGCCACGCGCACCTGGTCACGACCCAGATCTACACCCACCTGACCACAGAACGGCTCAAGCGAGCCTACGACGCGGCGCACCCAAGGGCGTAGTATTATAGATGGAGGCGCCGGGTGATGGCCCCCAATGCCACTAAGATTTGGAAGGTTGTCTGGGGGGGCAAAGCTCGTCTGCACGCGGTATAGCAGGCCGAGTGCGCCCTTCCCCCTCACCCCAGCCCTCTCCCCGTCCGACGGGGCGAGGGAGTAGGACACGGACGTCCTCGGGCAAATCCCCGTGCTCAGCATACTCCGTCGGCGTCCCCATCTTCTCCCTCGCCCCATCCGATGGGGAGAGTGCTGGGGTGAGGGGGAACGATGGCATCGAACGATCGCTACCGACCCAAATACCTTCGGCACGCTTCAGAGCCCCAAATCTTAGTGGCCTTGGGTGCCCTCACCCGGCGGGGGGTGACAGGGCATAATGAGCTGCGGACTTCACTACCTCGCGTAAATGCAATAATTAAAGCTGCCGCCGCCAGAGGTCTCGGAAACCCACTCGCCGCGCAGGCTCTGTCGGGATTAATCTGCTCAGCGACGTTCATAGTAGATCGTGTCCGCTTGTCTGAGCGGGACGAGTTTCGTCCATTTCACCCAGCTAGCCGAGCCATCCACGCGCGCGACCGCCAAGCCGTCAGGCGACGGCAACGGGTTGGCTTGAGCGGGATACAGCACCAGGGCAGAACCACGCACGTGCGGCATCCAGGAAGACCAACCATATGGGCGGGAATCAAAGCACGTGCAGGTCATCAAGGTTTCGGAGCTAGGCTCAAAACGGTCAGTGGTCTTCTTGGGAGGAATGTAGGTGTAGTTGGGCTTCGGACCGATCGGATCGCGACCACCCCAATACACCCAACCCAGCAGGACGTCGGGCGTGCCCCAAACCGGTGTGCCCACCTGCGCTACCATGTCCGGGCGAGTGAGCCAGCTCTGGCAATAGGCGATGTTGGTGGTAACCCCATAGGTGCGGAGTGCGTTCCAGGTATCGCCGTTAAACCAAATGAAATCGTCCGCGCCCGGATTGCCCGCAGCACCGGTCCGGATGCCCACCGGCAGATACTCCCTGAAATCACTCGCATACATGGTGCAGGCCAATCCCCATTGGTGCAGATTACTCACATCCGCAATGCGCCGGGCTCGCTCCTTCGCCTTGCTTAAAGCCGGCAGCAGCAAGGCAGCAAGAATGGCAATGATGGCGATGACCACCAGCAGTTCAATCAAGGTGAAACCTGAGGCAGCGGACCAGCCGCCGCTTCGGTTGGCCCTTCGAAAGAGACCGGACTTGTTCATTGTGAATCTTTGCCAAGTAGTGCAGCCAGCGGAAACCATCGGCTTCCGCGCTGAACCGGTGGCCGATACTATTCACCCTGGGGCAATTCGGCCCGCTCCTGCAAGCAAAAACCAGCCGCAGGGAAAGCAAGTGGGCGTCGATTTCCCAGCCCGGGTGGCGTTGCGTCGTTGAATCTTGTTTGCTTGGGCCGCCGGGAAGTTGTACGAGAGACATCCGTGAGAACAACCTGATGATGAGCGCTGGAGGATTTACAATTCATCCTGTGGCGTCCCGAAAGCGCACGTGTATCCTTCGCTTGCTCTTGGGATTCGCAGCATTGTTGGCGCTCCTCATTGTGGCGGTGGTTTGGCTGTCGTTCATCCGGCATCCGCTGCCGCGGCTTGGCTCAACGGGCCCCGAACCTGCGCCGCCCGCTTGGTGGGAGAATCCACCGCCCATTACTGACACGGAAGCCAGCTATGTGCAGTACTTGTCCTCGGTGACCTGGCAGTTGCCACGCGAGCGCTGGATGGAACATTGGAACGTCGGCGGACAGCAACACGGTGTGTTCTCAATTCGTTACCAGGCCGCTTTTGCGGGCTACGCCTTCGCCGCGCTCGGCATGCGCATCCCGGCCTGTCCGGCTATTACGGGTGCGGGGTTGCGCAGCGCGATTGATCACCTGCTCGAACGTCGCGCGTGGGCTTATGTGAGCGGTTACTGGAAAGACAAACCGTGGTTTCCCGATCCCGTCAGCGAGGAGAACATCATGTATAGCGGCCATCTATTGCAGCTCGTGGTCATGTACGAGGCCATGACCGGTGACGACCGCTATCGCACCCAGGGCTTCGATTTCGTCTGGGATGAAAAGACGCGGATTCATTACACGACGCTGACCCTTGCCGAAGCCATCGTGCGCCAGATGCGCCGCAACGCATGCGGCGGTGTGGCCTGCGAGCCGGGCTTGGTGTTTCTGCCGTGCAACAATCACCCCCAACTGGCGCTGCTGCTGCTGGAGAAGCTGGGCTTGGGCAACTGGTCTGCCGAGCGGCGGAAGTGGGAAACCTGGGCGCTCGACAGCTATGCCGCGCTGCTGGGCCAGGGTGGAATTCGGCTGGCCTATTACCTGCCGGCACGCGCGTTTATCCCCGCCGGGCATCCGGGTTTGGACGGCTGGTCGCTGCTCTGGTATCATCCGTGGGCGAGCGACGCTGGCCACGCCGCAAGCATCTGGCAGGAGACCGCTCGGCGGGTGGATTGGAGCGTCTATGCCCGCCGCGCCGACGCCGCTGCCCCTCCGCCGGAACAAGCGTCAGCGTGTTGTCTTGCTCTGGCGCTGCCGCTGCCCACCGTGGCGTCGTTCCTGTATCCGGCCGCGGTTGCCTGCGGTGATGCGAAGCACGCCGAGCTTTTGCGCCAATGGCTCGACCGGTATTACGCGATGAACTTCAATGGCATGGCCTTCCTGAACTGCTCCAACGAATACCGCATCGGCGCCACGGCCAACGTGACCATCGCCGAACTCGTGCGGCACGGCTCGAACTTGCGTCACCTCGTCCATCGCCCGCTGCCCCGCGACTACTTCAAAGGTCCGCTGATCAGTGAGCTCGAACCGGCAGACACGCGCGTCTATCAAGCCTGGCGTCGCGGCAAGGATTTAATCGTGGAGTTTGATTCGCCCGGTCCCGTGCGACTCCTGCTGGCCAACGTTGCTGCCGTTCAGTCGGTGAGCGAAGTGGCCGGCTGGCAATTTGACCACCGCGTTTTGTCCTTGCCAGGTCATGGTCGCCGGCTCGTCACGATCAAAACGGTTTCCGGTGAGCTAAGCGAAATGAGTGACGGCAGCTCTCGCTAGCCTCAGGGGAGTGCCCTCCCACTTTCCAGCGAGCAGCTCTCAAATCCGATGCCCGAAACCCGAAGGAAATCCGAAATCAGAAATCCGAAGGGCGTGCGGGTGGCTGGCCTATTGCGGTGTTTCGGTGTTTCGGTGCTTCGGTTTTAGGCAGATCCTAACCGACTTTAGAGCGCCCCTGCCTTTTGTCCTTCGTGAATTGGCCCTGAGGAAGTAGTAAGGTTGCTTGTTTTAACTTGCAGTAAAGCTAACGTGCGGTAGAATGGCAGTCGAAACTGGAACGGAAAGCTGAATAACAACTGAATACCGGAACACCGATCAACCTTGGCATAGCTATGAAACGAGCAATCTGTAGCCATACCCTCAGGTTCGCCACGCTGGCGAGCACCGCCCTCCGTGGCCACCGTCCACGAGGCCACCGAGAATCATAACGATCTAAAGAACAGTTAACTGTAGTAATTCCCACTATGAAACCTTCAAACAAGATGACCAGAGAAATCGGGGCTGGGTGCGTCAGCAGCCGCTATCGTCCGGGTGGTGGCCGACCGGCCACGCTAGCCGGCGCGGCCATGACGCAGCCTATCATTATACTATTTGCCACCCTGCTCTGCGTTTTCTGGGCGGCCGGTCAGACCGTCACCTGGACCGGAGGGAACAGCTTCGGCTCGTGGTCGAACACGAATAATTGGAACCCGCAACTGAAACCGTTGAATGGGTCGGGCGCCAGTTTCACGGTCGTAGTGCCGGACAGCACCAGCCTCAGCTTTGATGCGTCTGGCGGGGGCGCCATTGATGCCTTGAGCTTTGGCGTCGGCAGTCAGTTGCTAGTCACTAATCGGCAAGCGCTTACGGTGAACGGCGTGGCCGTCATTAAGGGGCAGATTCAGGCCGGGGGCGCGGGCAGCGCCTTTCGCGCGCCAGCCAATACCGTCATTCTTTCCTCCAACCCGCAGTTTCTAGCCACGAACGGCGCGGCCATCGCGGTGGGGGCCAGCACCTACTCCTGGGACCGCTGGACCGGGAGCGCCACGCTGCTATCGGCCGTTGGGACCAATTCAGTGGTGGACCTGCACGGGGTCTCCTCGATGCTGCTGAGCTACGGCAATAACAACCCGACGTACGTCATCCTCGCGCGGAGCAACGGCGTGGTGGACTTGTCGGGTTTGGCGAACCTGACGGGACCAGGTAGCGGCGGGGTGCTGGAGTTGGACGTGGACAGCGGCGGGCAGCTAAAGCTGGACAGCGCCCAGCAGTTCAGCCAGAACCTGCGTTTTAATTTGGGCGTGCCGGTCTTCCAGCTTCCGCAGGCCGTCTCGATTAATTCGGCCACGATCAACCAAACTACGACCGGTGAGTTTGGCGCGTCCAACTTGGTGACGATGGCTAACAGCACCATCAATGCGGCCACCGGAGGAGTGTTCAATCTGCCCAGCTTGGCGACGATGGCTAACAGCACCGTCAATGCGGCCACCGGAGCAGTGTTTAATCTGGCAAGCCTCGCCACCGGGGTCAGTTCGACTGTGAACCTAACGACCAATACGGTATTTGCGGCACCACGGCTCTGGTCGCTGGACACGGTAGCGGTGAATATTGCGGGCAACGGGTCGTTCCAGGCCACCAACCTGGTTTCCTACATTAATTCAACGATTCCGATCCAACCGGGACGAGACTTCGAGTCGGGGGTGTTGACGAACATATACGGCTCTAGCGTTTTCGTAAGCGGCGGCAGCACCTACCGCATCGCCGCCACGTCTTACGTGCAGCCGGCCATGGATTATAACTACTGTTATCCCCCCGTGAACCTGTTCCGGGCGGACGGTCCCGGGTCACGGCTCGATTTGTCGGCACTGAATTCGGTTCGCGTTTATTGGGTTGGTTATGCGTGGGACCCCACGATCAACAATTGGCATTGGGGCTGGACCTATTACATTGATGCGGCCAATGGGGGTGTGATTGACCTTTCCGGGCTGCAGATCGTTTATGGAGCGGTTCAGAACAACAACAACGGACCTTACTGGCTGACCTTTAAGGTGGGGAGCGGTGGCAATATCCTGCTGCCCAACCTGAAGGTGGTGACCCAAAGAACGCGCTTCGATTTGCAAACCGCGCAGTTTGCCATGCCGGCGCTCCAAACGGCGGACAACACCGTGTTTAACTTGCAGGATGGGGGGCGGCTCGACCTGGCGAGCCTGACCAACTTCAACAACAGCTCGATCAGTTTTGGCTTTAACAGCACTTTCGCTGCGCCGCAGCTCCGCTCGTTTCAGAGCAACATCCTCAACCTGGTTCCGGGGCAGGTGCTCCTCACCCCGCCCTTCACGAATATCGATGGCTCGATCATTTCGGTCAGCAGCGGCAGCACGCTGGCGGTGGCGGCTCCGGCATACCAGGCTCCGGGCGGCCAATCCGCCACCGTCTTTGCGGCCGACGGCGCGGGCTCGCTGTTCGACCTGTCCTCCGTGGGCTTGCTCAACACGGTCAGCGGTGACAGTGGCCACACCTATACGGTGGCGGTGAACAATCACGGCGTGGTCAATCTGTCCGGGTTGCAGACCATCCAGGCGGGGAGTGATGCGTGGCAGTTCTCGCTCCAGAACAGCGGCAACATCCTGCTGCCAGGCCTGCAGCAGGTCTCGGGCAGCGTGTCGTTCGGGCTGGGAGCGGGGACCCGGTTGGACTTGCCGAGCCTGACGAGCGTTGCCGATGGCACCACGATCAGCTTTGGCGCGGGCGCGGTGTTCAACGCCCCTGGGTTGGTCCAGTTCGTTAACAGCGATTTGAGTATTGCCACGCCCGGGGCCTTCACCTCGCTGCCGCTGACCAATATCTATCAGTCGCGCTTAGCTGTCAGCGGCGGGAGCACCTTACATGTGGCGGCGCAGAGTTACGAAATACCTCCCTATAATTCTTACTATATGTATCCGGGTTCCCGGACCCGTTTCTCGGCGGACGGAGCGGGTTCGCTGCTGGACCTAGCAGCGATTCAGACGATCCGGATGTACGGCGTCGTGTATGGGTGGGATCCGGCGATCAGCAATTGGCGGTATGACTGGGACTTTATGGCGAATGCCGCCAACCAAGGGGTCATTGATCTCTCCGCGTTGCAGGTGGTCTATGGCGCCGATCCGAATAACTACAATGGCGGAGACGATTGGTTCAGCTTTAATGCCCGGTCGGGTGGCGCCCTGAAGTTCGGGAATCTCTCGGTGTATCAGCGGGCGCGGTTTTCGGCCACTGACCCGAACTCGACGCTGGACTTCGCCGGGCTTTATCTGCGAGCGCCGGGCACCCTCACGATCGGCCCCAGTTCGCGGCTGAGAATTCGCGGTAATTTCCTGTTCGAGAACACCGATACCAATAGCGTCACGGGCGACCTGGCGACTTTACTGATGGATGGCGCGGTGCCGCAGCGCCTGGAAGTGGGCGGGCGGGATTTCGGTCCAGCGCCAAGCGCCATGCAGGGCAATTTCGGTTTCGGCCAGTTGGTCGTGGGCAACACGAACCAGCAGAGCATCGTCCGGTTGGTGGATACGTTGAACAACGGCGGGCGTGGCCCCGGGGGAGATCCCGAATCGCTTTACCTTTACGGGTTGGGCGGGCAGGGCCTGCGCCTGTTCTCCGCGTCGCGTCTCCTCCTGGGCAACCTCAAATGTTATGCCCTGGTCAACGGCCAGAATGTGAATCTCCGGTCCCTCATCCCGGCCGGGACCAATTCGGTGGCCTACGACGGCGGGTTTATCGCCAATTTCGGCGGACCCAGCATCACCAACATGACCCCGTCGGTGGCCGTGACTCCGGCCGTCAGTTCAGTGGACATCACCTTTAACCTGCCGATCCAGACGGCGACGTTCGCCACGAACGACGTGCAGATCGCCGGTCCGGGCGGTCCCATCACGCCCACGAGCGTGGCGTTGGTCAGCGGCACCACCTGGCGCATCAGTTTCCCCGCGCAAACCGCCGACGGTACCTACGCCGTCAGCGTCGGGCCGAACATCAACGAGTTGGCGGGCAATTTCCTGGGCATGGACCAGAATGGCGACGGCCTGAGCGGCGACGGGACGAACGATACGTTTACCGGCACCTTCATCATTGACGGGACGGCGCCGAGAATTGTGAGTGCGCTGGCGTTGCAGAACGGCACGCGCGTCGGCGTCACTTTTGACGAGTCGATCGTGCCCGCCACGGCTACCAATGCTTCCGCTTACACAATCAATGGTGCCACCCCGACGCGGGTGGTGCTGCAACCGGACGGCAAATCCGTGGCGCTGGACGTGGCCGCGCTGGTGGGCGATTCCTTCGCGCTGAGCACCGCGGGTCTGGCGGACCTGCTGGGCAACGCGACCAACCGCAGCTTCGCCGGGAGCATTCTTACGATGGAAGACCGGGATTTGGGCGTGGCCGGAAATCCAGCGGTGGCCGGCTCCGTGCTCACCTTTACGGGCACCGATTTTGAAATGCGAGCCGGCGGCTCGGATTTCTTCTGGAACGGCTACGATGCCGGACATTTTGCCGATGAACCGCGCTACGGCGATTTCGATGTGCAGGTTCAGGTCGCCGGGATGACCGTAGCGGAAACCTATACGCAAGCGGGTTTGATGTGGCGCGAATCCACCGCCGCCGATAGCCGGCGGATCTATGTCTGTCTCAACTCCCCCAGCAATGCCAACCGTTACTGGGGTCTGGTTCGTTTGAACCCAGGGGCCGCCGGGGTTGAATGGCCATCTTACAGTGGTCCGGCTGTCAACGCCTTTCCCAATGTCTGGATTCGCTTGCAGCGCCAAGGTAGTGTATTTACCGCGTACAAAAGCAACGACGGTACGAACTGGACCCAATACGCCCAGGTAACCGCCGCGTTTGCGACCGCTGGCGTCGTCGGGCCAGCTAGCAGCGCCCGGAACAACGGCTCCTCGGCTATCGTGACCTACAAGAACTTCACGGACCGCATTCCATCCGTCGTCTCGCAACCGCAGAGCCAGACCGCTGCCTCGGGTTCCGCCGTCAGCTTCGGCGTCAGCGCCCGCGGGCTGCCCCTGCTGGCTTACCAGTGGTACTTCAACGGGGTGCCCGTGGCCGGCGGCACCAGTAGCCTGTTGAGCTTGAATAGCGTGGCCGTCACCAACGTCGGCGATTACCGCTGCGTCGTCACCAACAACTATGGTGCGACGACCAGCCTGGTGGCGACACTGGTGGTGGATGGCGTGGGCTCCGGCGGGTTCGAGGCGGACTTGAGGCCCCAGCCCAACGGGGACAATTCCGTGACGATTAGCGATTGGGTGGCGGTTGGCCGCTTGGTGGCCAAGCTGGATACCGTTCTCAATAGCAGCGAATTCCAGCGCGTTGACTGCGCGCCGCGCATGGTGGGCACCAATCTGACGCTGGGCGATGGCCGCTTGACTGTCGCTGACTGGACGCAGGCGGGCCGCTATGCCGCCGGGCTGGACCCGCTGACTCCCGCCGGTGGGCCGACGCAGCTCGTGGTGGGCCCGTTGGTCAAGCCGGCCGCCTACGCCCCTCCGGGCCTCGGGCGCAACCTGACGGTTGCTTCGCTGACCGCCTGGCAGGGCACCCAAATCGAGGTGCCGGTGCTGCTGAATGGGGCCCAGGGCAATGAGAACGCCATCGGATTCAGCTTGACCTTCGATCCGGCGCGTCTGGCTTACCAGGGAGTGATTCTCGGCCACGACACTCCGGGTGCCTGGCTTCAGGTCAATGCGCAGCGGGTGAATGACGGCCAGCTCGGATTGGTGCTGGCGCAGCCCGTTGGCCAAAGCCTGAGCTCAGGGATCCTGGAAATGGCCAGGGTACGGTTTGCCGCGGTCGGCTCGGCCGGTGTGGCAGCGCTTCAGCTCACCGACGCGCCGGTCATCTGCGAACTGGTGGACACCGTGGCCGACCGGCTGCCGATGGCTTTAATCAACGGCGCGGTTCAAATTGTGCCGCCGGCTGGTTTCGCCTCGGTTCAGCTCCTATCCGGCGGCGGGTTGCAGCTCCGGCTGACCGGCCCCGCAGGAGAAACCTGCCGGCTCCAGGCCTCGACCAACCTGGTGGATTGGGTGACGCTTTCCACCCACGTGCTCGGCAGCGCCCCTCTGCCGGTGGTGGATGCCACCGCCCCGACCGGGAAATGCCGCTTTTACCGGCTGACGCCGGCGCAGTAAGCCTGGCGTTTTACCCAACCTTTACCAACGACAGGATCGAGTATGAACGCAAGGCATTTGGTAACTCTCATGGTCTGGCTGTCCTGCCTGGCGGGAGGTGCGGCGTTGGCTGCCTGTCCGGAGCGGTCCCTCAGTATCGCGGGCGTTACCGGAGTTGCGGGGCGGGAAACAGCCTTGGCCATCAGCCTGGTGGGAACCGGCAACGAGAATGGGCTTTCTTTCAGCCTGAGTTTCGATCCCGCGCGGCTGACCTACCTGGGCCAAACGCTTGGCGCGGGGGCGGCGGGGACGGGCCTGTTCGTCAATACGAATCTGATCTCCGCGGGCGAGTTGGGGGTATTGCTGGCCAAGCCGGCCGGGCAGAGCTTCGCGGCCGGTTCGAACGAGCTGGCGCGCATCCGCTTCCTGCTTTCGAGCAGCTCGGCTACGACCACGGTGTCGTTCGCCGACGCACCGCTGTTGCGGGAGGTGGTGGATGCGTCCGCCGCCGTGCTTTGTGCGAACTACAGCAACGCCCAGGTAGTGATCACCCCCTTGTTTCTTCCCACCATCCTGACGGACCCCGTGAGTCAGACGATTCAGCCCATCACGAATATTGCCACCAATGTGACCTTTTCGGTGATGGCCGGGGGCAGCCCGCCTTTGCGTTACCAGTGGCGCTGGAACGGCACCAACCTGGCGGGCGCAAGTGGAACCGCTTTGACGTTGACCAACGTCGGCCCCGCCCAGGCCGGCAATTACGCCGTGCTGGTGGCTAATGACGGTGGCTCGGTGACCAGCCAGGTCGCGGTGCTGACGGTCCTGCCGGCGCTGGTTCCGCCGGCCATCCTGGCGAACCCGCGCAGCCAACTGGTATCAACGGGCGAGACGGTGTATTTGACCGTGGCGGCGAGCGGCAGTTTGCCGTTGAGATACCAATGGCAACGCAATAGCTCGAATCTGAACCAGGCCACCAACGCGGTGCTGGTGCTGACGAATATTGCCGTCGCCCAAGCCGGCAATTATTGGGTGGTAGTGAGCAATAACGCTGGGACCGTCACTAGCCAGACGGCCGCGCTGACCGTCGCCACCAACCTCCGGGTGGTGCGGGTGGTGTCGAGCGTTGTGGCTACCGCCGGCTCGGTCGAGGTGCCGGTCGAGCAGGTCGGGTTTGGCGATGAAAGCGCCGTCGGGTTCAGCCTGAATTTCGATGTGGCCGCGTTGAGTTTCCTGGGCGTGAGGCTGGGGTCGGGCGCGGGTGGGGCCGGGCTGCTGCTCAACACCAACAGCCTGGGGACGGGCAGCCTGGGCATCGCCCTGACGCGCCCGGCCGGCCAGACTTTCGCCAGCGGCACGAACCAGCTTGTGCTGGCACGTTTTATGGCCGGCAATATTAGCGGGCCGACGACGCTGGCCTTCGGCGACCAGCCCATCGCGCGCGAGTTGGCCGATGTGCTCGCCAATCCTCGCCCCGTCAGCTTCCGGGACGGAGTGGTGAACGTTCTGGCGACTGCCCCTTCGATCACGCCGGACCCGCAAAATCTGACCGTTCCCATCTTCTCTCCGGCCGTGTTTCAGGCCGGGGCAGCCGGCAGCGCGCCGCTCAGTTATCAGTGGCAATGGAACGGGGCGGTTTTGGCTGGAGCGAGCGGCAGCTCGCTGGCTTTGGACCATGTGACGCCCTCGATGGCGGGTGGCTACCGCCTCATCGTCACCAATGCCGCCGGTTCGGCTACCAGCGCGGTGGCAACGTTAACCGTGCAGCGCGTGGTGCGGGCGGGGACTACCAACGGCCCGACCGGCAACCTCGTGGAGCTACCGGTCGAATTGCTGGCCGCGGGAGATGAGAACTCGGTCGGATTCAGCCTGGACTTCGACCCCGCGCAAATGACCGCCGTCGGTGTGGTGCCGGGAGGCGCTCTGCATGGGGCGGCGCTAAACTTTAACACGAACCAACCCGGGCACGTCGGCGTGGTCGTCGCCCAGCCCAACAATGCGGTTTTTGGGTTTGGGACGCAGGAAGTTGCCCGCGTCCAATTCCTGCTGGGCCAGCAACCGGGGACCAATGTCCCTGCCTGGAGCGGTGTGCCAATTACTCGCGATCTGGCGGACACCAATGCCAACAGCCTCACCGTGCAGTTTGTGCCGGGCGCGGTTGGTATCCAACTCGTGCCACCGCAGGTGACCCGCCAACCGGCCGCACAAACGGTTTGGGTGGGCGACAACGTCACCTTTGACCTGGCTGTCAACGGCTCCAAACCCATGAGTTGGCAGTGGCAAAAGAACGGTGCCGATTTGTCGGGCGCAACCAACGCGGCGCTGACGATTACCAATGTCCCGAGCGGCGCCGGCGGCAATTACAGCGTGCGGATTAGCAGTGCCGCCGGCGTGGTCTCCAGCGCTAGTGCCTTGCTTACGGTGCTCAGTGCGCGGCCGGACTTGTTTGTCAGCGGGGTTACCGCTCCGGCCACCGCCGTGGCGGGCCAGACTGTCCCGGTGACTTGGACCCTGTTCAATATTGGCAATGCCGACGCCCCGGCCGGCTGGTGGCATACCCTCTGGCTGGCGTCGGATACTGCGGGCAACAATCCGCAGTTTGTGGCGGCGCTGCAAGTCACCACGTCGCTAGCCGCCGGGCAATCCCTTTCCGTCACGGGCCTGGTCGCGGTGCCCCCCGCCGTGCTTGGCGACCGCTACTTTATGGTTCGCGCCGACGGCAGCAACAACGTGGCGGAACTCAACGAGAACAACAATGTGGCGGTCGCCGCGCAAAGTAGCCACCTAACGAGCGGCGACCTGGTGCTAGCGGCACTTTCCGCCCCGGCCAACGCGCAGGCGGGTCAGACGGTCAGCGTCACTTGGGTGGTCACCAACGCCGCCAACAACCCGGCCACCGGGCCGTGGCAGGACCGTCTTTACCTCGGCAGTTCTCCCAATTCATTGGCGGGCGCCTTCCCGTTGCTTACCATTCCGGCCCCGGCCTCGACGCTGGCTGGCGGGGCGGCTTACACCAATACGCAACCGGTCGTATTGCCCGCCAGCTCCCAGGTATCGCCCGGCCCGTATTATCTAATCGCTCTGGCTGACTGTTTCAACACCGTGCTCGAGTTGACCCGGACGAATAATTCCGGGTCTGCGCCCATTCAGTTGACGGCGGATTATGTCATCTCCGCCTCGAACAACCCGCCCGTGGCCGGAACCGTCGCCGGAACCGGTCACTATCTCTCTGGCGCAACCAACGTGCTGACTGCCAATCCCGCCCCCGGATACCTGTTCGTCAACTGGACTGAAGGAGTGTCGATCGTCGGCACAAATATCACCCTGACCAACGTCGTCGCTGGTGACCATCTGTTCGTCGCAAACTATGCCGAGGCCAATGTCACGCACGTCGTCACCACCACCACCTCGCCCAGCGGCCTGGCCACCGTCACCGGCGCTGGCACCTATACCAACGGGCAGTCGGCCAATATCTCCGCCCCCCAGTCCATTACGAACCCGCCTCACCTCTATAACTTCCGCCAGTTCCAGCTCAATGGCGCTCCCCTGAGCGGTGGTTCCAGCCTCACCAAAACCTTTTCGACCCTTGACCCAACCAACCTGCTGTATGTCGCGGTGTACCGCGCCAGCAGCATCCTCCCGATCATTACCAATGTGGCGTTCAATTATCCGCTTCCGGTGCCCGCCACCACCAATTTCGTGTTGCAGCTCCAATTCGATCGTAGCATGGATACCACTGTGGCGCCATTGGTGGTGTTGACCAATCCGGTTGCGACGCTCCCGCCGGTAGTGCCGGTCGGTGGCCTCTGGAGTCAGACGGTCCTGGCGAACGACACCTTCACCCTCCCGCCCATCACTTTTCTGCCGGGCATGGACGGCGCCCACCCCCTCGTCGTGTCCCTCGCCCGGGACCCGAGCGGGCTAGTGCTGAGCCCCACCAACGTGCTGAACCTGCTGGTCGAGGCCACCCCGCCGGGGTTTGTCAGTGTCGCGGCCTCCCCCTCGGTCATTCAATGCGGGGTGGCTTGGGTGACCGACAAGGCCTCCTCCTCGCAGGTGGAATACGGCCTCACCAGCGCCTACGGCCTCCTCACCACCCTGGCTCCCTCCCTCGTGCTGAACCATAGCGTTACGATTACCGGGCTGCGGCCGAACACCGTTTACCACTTTCGGCTCCATTCCAAAGACCACGTTGGCAATGAAGGATTATCCCTCGACCAAACGTTCACGACGCCGCCTGATACTATGTCGCCCCGCGCCAGCTTCACCGCTGGTCCGGGCCCGAACAGCACCGTTTGCGCCCTCCCGGTCACGTTCACCTGGTCGGGCAGCGACGATGTGACCGCGGCGACGAATCTGCTTTTCGCCGCTCAAATCGATAGCGCTGGATTCTCGGCTTTCAGCGGCCTCACCAGTTTGACCATTAGCAATTTGACTGACGGCACGCATGTGCTCTTGGTTAAAGCGCGGGATGAAGCGGGTAATATTGATCCCAACCCTACCAGTCTGACCTTCACTCTGAACACCGCAACCCCAACTCCTTCGAACCTTGCGAGTGCTCCGGGGCCGAACTACGCGGTGGTGACTTGGCGCACGAGCAAGCCGGCCAACCGTTCGGTGGACTACGGGCCCACCTCGGCTTACGGACAAAATGTCTCCTCCAGCCAGTTCTTGACCAACCATTCGGTGACCCTCACCGGCTTGCAGGCCAGCACGTCTTACCATTTCCGCGTGACCTCGGTGGATAGTTGCGGCCGGTCGGCGGTGTCGAGCGATCTTCAATTCACCACCGGACCGGCCCCCGATTTGCTGGTGTCAGCGATCTCGGCTCCGTCGCAGGCTTATACCGGCTCCGGATTTAATGTCTCCTGGACCGACACCAATGGGGGGCTAGGCACGGCATTCGGGCCGTGGGTTGATCGCGTATATCTCTGCCACACCAACGGGTTGAATACGAACACCGACCAGTTGCTGGGCGAATTTCCCTTCCTGAACCAGCTTACCAATAGCCAGGCCGCGCAGTTGGTCCACTCGGTCGCCATCGACCGCGCCGGCCTGACTAATGGCCTTTACTATATCGCCGTCTATGCGGATGGCACCAACAGTGTTTACGAGGGCTTCTTTGAGACCAATAACGTCGGGGTGAGCAGCGCCACCATCGCCGTTCAGTTGACCCCCCTGCCGGACCTGGTGGTTTCACAGATCACTTCCCCGAGCAGTGCTTTGGGCGGTCAGACCATTAGCGTGGGATGGACTGTTTGCAACCAGGGTACGGGCGATACCGACGTGCCCCTCTGGTATGATCACCTCTACCTGTCTTCCACCACCAATGTCAACGGCATCTTGGCGGATTACGGAACCTTTGCCAACCCCGGTTACTTGGTGGCCGGCGACTGCTACGACCAGTCAGTTACGGTCACGCTTCCGGTCGGAGTCGGCGGGGTAAATTACTTCATAGTGAAGGCAGACTCGACCGGTTTGTTGGCCGAAGCCAGCGACGCCAACAACAGCGCCGGGGCGGCGCACCCGATCGATATTCAGGAGGTCCTCCCTGGTTTCCTTCACGTGGTTTCGGTCCAAGCCTCGCCGGCGGCACCCACGTCGGTCGCTCCCGGCCAGCCGGTGACGGTGACGTGGACGGTGAAAAACACCGGCCAGACGGCGATTACCGGGAGCTGGGACGATGAGGTGACTCTCTCACCGACACCGACGTATGACTTTGTTAACGGCTATTGGGACGTCCTGCACCACATCTATTTCACCGGTGGTACGCTCGCCCCGGGCCAGAGCTATTCGCACAGCGGCACTTTCACTATTCCGCAGGGCGCCGCTTCCGGGAATTGGTACGCCGTGCCCGTGGTGGATACGCACTTCTTCGCCGGGGGAACCGGGGCGATCGGCAGCGGGGCGATCGGCCGCGACCAGAATTCGGCGCTGATCATCGTCGCGCCGCCCACGCCGTCGGACCTGGCGGTTACCGGCGTCACGGCGCCGGCCACTGCGGTGGCGGGCACGCATATCACGGTCGGCTGGACGGTGAGCAATAACGGGGTCAACGCCACCTCCGCCAGCAGTTGGCACGACCTCGTTTATCTCTCGGCCGTCACGCCCTTTAGCGTGAGTCAAAGCGTGAGTCTGGGGGCGCTGACGCATTTTGGCGCGCTGGATCTCGGGCAAAACTACTCCGCCAGCCAAAGCCTGACCATCCCCGCCAATTATCTTCCCACCAATTCTCCCAGCACGACCAACTATGTTTACGTCGTGGTGGACGCGGGCAACGCGGTGCTGGACTATACCCGGACCAATAATGTGCGGGCGGCTGCTCCGCCGATCGTCATCGCCCCCGTGCCGCCGCTGGTGCCGGCGGATTTGACGGTTACGCGCGTGGGGGCACCGAGCCTGGTCGTGGCGGGCACTACTGCGGCGATTTCCTGGACGGTGGCAAATCAAGGGGTGGGTACGACGAGTGCGAGCAATTGGGTGGACAGCGTCTGGCTGACCCAAAATCCCACGCTGAATCTGGCCACGGATATTCACCTGGCGGATCTGCCGCACACTGGCGTTTTGGCGGCGGGGGGCAGCTACACCGCAAGCCAGCTTTTCAACCTTCCTTACTGCGCTGTGGGTCGCTACTACGTCGTAGTGGTGACCGACAGCGGTCACCAGGTGTACGAAGCCGGGGCGCTGGGCAATAACGCCACGTCGTCGCTCCAACAGTTGTGGCTTTACCCGAGCCAGGCGGCGCGCATCGAAGTGGCCGCCGTCAACCCGCCGTCCACGGCGCAGGCGGGATCGCCCTTGGCGGTGTCCTGGACGGTGCATAACCTGGCGAATGCGGCGACCAACTCGCCCTGGTACGATGCGGTTTACCTGTCGCCGGTGCCACAATTCAGCGCGGGCGGTTCGGCGCTGCTGGGCGTCTATCCGCACGTGGGCGGTCTGACCGCGGGCGGCAGTTATACCGTCACACAGTCGCCGGTGGTTCCCCGGTGCTTGGCCGGGGTCGGCTATGTGGTCGTGGTGACTGACGTGAGCAACACCGTGGACAACATTTCGTGCGACACCAATAATATGCTGGTGGCCGCCTCGCCGACGACGGTTTTGCCCAGCAGCTATCCGGCCGTGCAGGTGGCCGGCGTGAGCTTGCCGCCGGGGATCAACGCCGGGTCGGCCTGGACGTTGGGCTGGACGGTAACCAACGCGGGTCCCGGAGCGGCAACCGGGTCTTGGTATGATGCGGTTTATGCGTCGCTGCTCCCCACGTGGGACACGAATGCCCTTTTCCTCGGCCAGTTCGGCTACAGCAACAACCTGGCGTCCGGAGCTACCTACTCGCAATCCAAGTCGATTCCTTTCCCGCCCTGTCGGTCAGGTTCCTACTACATTTTCCTGATCACGGACGTGAGCAACAGCGTCAATGCGGCGGCTTGCGCGGCAAACAACCGCTGGGTGTCGGGGAGTCCGGTGGTGGTCAACTTTGGGGTTTACCCAGATCTCACCGTGGCGAGCGTGAGCCCGGCGGACACGGCGTATGCCGGCCAGGGCCTGCCGGTTTCCTGGTCGGTTACCAACGTGGGCATGGGCACCGCGACGGGACCTTGGACGGATTCCGTTTACCTCTTGTCGAGCCCGACCTTTGATCCCGCGACGGCGGTGCTGCTGGGCAGCATGGCGCAAACGCAGCCGCTGGCTGCCGGGGCGGGTTATTCCCAGACCGTTTCCCCCACCTTGCCCAACACCACGCACGGCACCTACTATGTGGCCGTCGTGACGGACCGTGGCAACAACGTGCAGGAGTGCCAAGGGGAGACCAACAACGTTACCGTGTCCGCGACCTCGGTAATTGTTCCGGTCACGCTTTACCCTGACCTTAAAGTCACTTCGGTGCAGGTGCCGGTCGCCGCGTACGCCGGGCAGAACATCACCGTGGCTTGGGTCGTAACGAATACGGGCAACGACACGACTGGAGCCACGCCCTGGAACGACGCCATCTACTTGTCCCTCGACCAGGTTTTGGATCCGAGCGATACCCGGGTCGGCACGTTCGGACGGCCACAGCAATTGGCGGCGGGCCAAAGCTACACCAATTCGGCGGCGGTGACGCTGCCGGCGGGGGTTTCCGGCCCGTATTACATGTTGGTGTTGGCTGACAGCGGGGGCAGCGTGTTCGAGCATCTGGGCTACAACGACAGCCTGGGCTGGGTCGTTAACCCGATGGTTTTGACGTTGCCAGCGCCCGCCGATTTGGCGGCTACCAGCGTTAGCGTCGCTCCCGCCAGCGGTGTGCCAGGAACAACGCTGACGATCAATTGGAATGTCTCCAATCTCAGCACCGGCATGATTTATAGCACGTGGAGCGATGCGGTGTACCTGTCCACCAACCGGGTCTTTGACGCCAACGCGGTGCTGATCGCCACTCAGGTTCGTAGCGGATTGGCTGGCAGCGGCGCTTACGCGGGATCATTTAGCGGCCCGCTGCCGGCGCTGACTCCGGGGACCTATTACGCGATTGTGCGCACGGACGTTCGCAACACATTGCACGAGCCCAATCTGGCCAATAACATCGGAATATCTACGAGTTCCATCCTGGCGGACGTGCCAACGATGACCCTCGGCCAGGCGGTGACCAACCACGTGGCTACGGGGGGCGCGCAGTATTATAAAGTCAGTGTCCCCGCCGGACAAACGGTGCGCGTAACCCTAAACGGCGCGGTGAGCGCAAGCCAAAACGAATTGTACCTGCGCTACGGCGCGGTGCCCGACCTGGGGAATTATGACTTCCTGTACAACGATCCGTTCTCGGCAAATCAGCTCGTGACCATTCCTACTACCCAGGCGGGATTCTATTATATTATGGTGAGGGGTGGTTACGAACCGGGCGGTCCGCTGGCCTTTACCTTGGAAGCCGAGCTGGTACCCTTCACTGTTTCCGGGGTGACGCCCGGCAATATCGGCGACAATGGGCAGGTCACCCTTACCGTGACCGGGGCGCGGTTTCTGGCGGGCGCCGCTCTGAGCCTGGCATCCGGCACCAACCTCTATGTGCCGCAGTGGACGCACGTGGTTGACGGTTCCATCCTGCAAGCCAGATTCTTCCTGACGAATGCGACGCACGGAGTTTACGACGTCGTCTTGACGAATGGCGACAGCGCCGTGGCTACCTTGCCGCAGGCGGAGATCATCCAAACGGCCTTGCCCGTGCAAGCGGCGGCGTATAATGGATTCATTAACCTCGAAACCCGTCGCGGACTCCCCTTCCGCTGGAATGGGTATGTTATGAACGTGGGGAATGTGGATATTCCCTACCTCGGGGTGGCGGTGACGACCGAGCCCACCTACCCGGTACTGTTGTCGGCGCCGGTGGGAGCGGTGACACCGGCGCCCAATATTCCGGCTTACTTCTATCAGAATCTGGCGCCGGGCCAGTCCTTGAATTTTTCGTTTACGGTGCAGAATGCCAGCGGGTTGGGGGTCGGTTACTCCGTCAGGCCAACGGCCTACACGCGGGCTGACTTCCTGTCGGGACTCGCGGCGCAGGCAGAGGATATCCGCTCGGTTTTCCTCACGGACACCAACGCCCTCACCTACATAACGACGAATACGTCAGGCGTCATTACCACGAACTCGGCCAACTTCCCGGCGGCGTTCACGACCGCCCTGGCAGACCCTATTGCCTGGCTCAACCTGATGGGCCAGGGTTATGCGGCAGCCGGGATCATGGATCCGAACGATCAGGCGGCCTTGCTAATGGCTTACGGAACTGTCCCTCCGGGACCAGCAGGCGGTTTGGATCTCTCAGCCAAGGATCTGGCCGGGTGTCTGTCTGATTGTCGGGACAATTACGAGATCGATAGAAAGGTCGCCCTCGCCGCGACCGCCATCTGCCTCGCCGGCGCCGGCGTGGGGTGCATCGGCGCCACACTAGGGTATCCTCTCTGTCTCGCCGCCGTCGGCGGCCTTTGCTTGGCGGGTGAGACCGCAGCCTTGGTGGGAATTAACGCCCATTACGACGTCTGTGTGAAAGGATGTAAGCGGGACAATCCGCCGCCTTGCGGCACGTCATCGAACGGTGGGCCGGGCCCGGGTTCCAAATCGTTTGTGCTAAGCGTGAAAGACGGCCCAGGCGATGGTGGCGGGTCAGCCGACGGCCAGGAATGCAAACCCCCCTCGAGGGATCCCAACGAGATTACGGGTCCGCTGGGCTACGGCGCCCAGGCCTTCGTTGGCGTGCAACAACCTTGGCTTTACACGGTTTATTGCGCGAACGAATCCAACGCCATGGCCTACGCTCGCCAGGTCATCATCACCAACCAACTGGATCCGAATTTGGATATCTTCACCTTCCGGGTCACGGAGATCGCGGTAGCTAACACGGTGGTCACGGTGCCGACGAACCGCAGTTTCTTCACGACACGCATTCCGGCCCCGGCCCCGAATCCGACCAACGTGGTTATTGATATCTCCGTGGGCGTCAATGTGTTCAGCCACGCTATTTTCTGCACGATGAACGCCATTGATTTGACCACGGGCGAACTGGTGGCGAGCATCAACGAGGGCGTGCTGGCGCCGAATACCACGCCGCCGATCGGGGAAGGGCATATTACTTACACGATCAAACCTGCGGCGGGGCTGGCCACGGGGACGGTGATTACCAACCAGGCGAGCATCGTGTTCGACACGAACGATCCGATTGACACGAACATCGCGACCAACCGCGTGGATGGCATCGCGCCGACCAGCTACATGACGGCGTTGCCCGCCGCGGAAACCGCGACGAACTTCGTAGTGAGCTGGTTTGGCGCGGATGATGCCGCCGGCTCGGGCATCCAGAATTACGACATTTATATGTCCGATAACGACGGCGCCTACGTGCCGTTGTTGCTGGCCACCACCGCGAACAGCACGACTTTCAACGGAGCGCCGGGCCATTTTTATGGGTTCTATAGCTTGGCCCGTGACAACGGCAATAACGTGGAAGCCACCCCGCTCGCCGCCAAGACTTCGACTTATGTCTCGGCCAACCAGCCGCCCGTGCTGAATTCGATTAGCAACCAGGTAATCAGCGTTGGCAGCAGTTTGACGGTCACCAACATTGCGGCTTATCCCGACGGCGCAACCAACGCCTTGCGGTTCGGCCTGCTGAATGGACCTCCGGGCCTGCATATCGATCCGCTGACGGGAATCCTTTCTTTTGCTCCCGGCGCCGCCCAGGGAGGAACCACCAATCTCGTCACCGTCGGCGTCACGAACAACGGCTTCCCGCCGCTCAGCACCACCGTTTCCTTTTTGATCATCGTCCCGGACTACGGCCAGGTGAACATCGGCAGCGGGTCCGTGCTGGTCGGTCAGAGCGGTTGCGTGCCGCTGACGCTGTTCGCCAGCACCGGTCTGACGAACCTGTCGTTCAACGTGCGCGTGCCGGCAAACCGGTTGACCGGATTGGCCTTCACGCCGGTGGCGCCAGCGATTGGAAGTTCGCATCTGGCCATGATCGACGCGTCGAACGCGGTCGTGACCGTGGCGACTGCGCCGGGGATGACGTTGAATGGGACTGTGCAGTTGGGGAATTTCTGCTTCACGGCCTCGTCGAACCAGGTGACGGCGGTCGTCCCGCTGCTGCTGAGCGCGCCGGCCGCCACGAAAGCCGATGGCACGGCATTGTCGGATATTGTCGCGGTGTCCGGGCGGATGGCCGTGGTGGGCCGACAACCCTACTTGGAGGCAACCCGCGGATCGAGCAACCTGGTGCAGTTGACTTTCTACGGAATCCCCGGAACGACCTACGTGCTGCAGACGGCGGCGAGTCTGCCCGGGCCCTGGCAGGCCGTTCAAACGCTGACTATTACCAATGTGCCGGAGACTCGCCTGTGGCCCAACCTGGGTGAGGCCGCGCGGTTCTTCCGGTTGGCGCCGCCGGACTTAGCCCAGTTGACCCTCGGCAGCGCGGCGGTGTTGGTGGGCCAGAGCGGTTGCGTGCCGCTGACGCTGCAATCAACCGTGGGCCTGACGAACCTGTCGTTTAATGTGACGGTGTCGGCGGGTAACCTGACGGGATTGGCCTTCACGCCGGTGGCGCCAGCGATTGGAAGTTCGCATCTGGTCATGATCAACGCGTCGAACGCGGTCGTGACCGTGGCGACCGCGCCAGGGATGACATTAAATGGGACTTTGCCATTGGGGAATCTCTGCTTCACGGCGCTGTCGAATCAGGTGACGGCGGTCGTCCCGCTGCTGCTGAGCGCGCCGGCCGCCACGAAAGCCGATGGCACGGCATTGTCGGATATTGTCGCGGTGTCCGGGCGGATGGCCGTGGTGGGCCGACAACCCTACTTGGAG
>CAIWJG010000047.1 GCA_903912925.1 uncultured Verrucomicrobia subdivision 3 bacterium
AGCCTGTGAGTGGGGCTTGTGAAGGCTTGCTGGGGCGGCCAATTCGAACGCGCAGCCACCAGAAAAGTGAGGCTGTACCGCACAATTCGTTGGTGAATTGGTGATGAAAGCGGCCTAACGGCCGACAGTAAAGAGGATGAGTTTTTCGCTTTAACCGTGGTTGCGAAGGCATGCCGGAAGAGCCACCCCGGTTCGGAGTGATTCCGAACCGGGGTGGGACGCTCTCGCAATCCACGGGCGGTCGGTGCTCGGGTTGCACTCCTGCAGAGCCCTATCCCCCGGACCACAGTTCGAATCTACCACGGTCGCTTGCCCTGGGGAAGGCAGGACAGTGGAAAAATGGCTGGCCTTGGGTTATTCGATCAGTGTTGCAATCGATCGAACCAATCAACCAGAAAGACCAGCCATGCAGTTGAAAGTTAACACTACAGCGTCATTTGGGACTTGCGCTTCCACGGAGATCGGTTAAATTACATGGAGTAATTGAATGGCGCTGGGCTGGAGATAATCGAATCGCGAGTAATTCGTGGCCGAACCATCACGGCTGCGGATGTGGCGGCCGTGCAACGGCTGCTGGTTGAACAAGCGCAAGTTGGACGTTCCGGTTTGGCGCTTGCGCTGTGTGAGCATTGGCAGTGGCGGGCGGCTAATGGGCGGTGGAAGGTACGCTCGGCGCTGGCGATATTAACCGAATTGGAGCGGCAAGGGTGGATTCGGTTGCCCCCACCGCAACCGGTTTTGGTGCGCAGCCTCGGCCGGGTGATGGCTTCGCCGGAGGCGAGCCGGGTGGCGGGGGCGCTGGGTCAGTATCGGCCGCTGCGCTGGGAGTTGGTCCGCACGACGGCGCAACGACGTCAGTGGCGGGAGTTGATGGCCCAACATCATTATTTGGGAGCGCCCCAATTAGTGGGGGCGAACTTGAAGTATTTGGTGTATGGGCGTGGGGGCGAAGGGTTGGGGGCGTTAGGCTGGCAGTCCGCCGTGCAGCACCTGGGCTGTCGGGATCGGCTGTTGGGGTGGAATGCGCTCCAGCGGGCCCAGGGGTTGGCACACGTGGTCAACGGGGTTCGTTTTCTGGTGTTACCCTGGGTCCAGGTGCGGCATTTGGCTTCGGTGATGTTGAGTGAAAATCTTCGTATCCTACAACGGGATTGGCGGCGGCACTATGGGGTGCCGGTGTGGTTGGCGGAAAGCTTCGTGGATCGGCAACGCTTCAGCGGGGCCAGCTATCGGGCGGCCAATTGGCCGGCGATCGGCTGGACCCGGGGTTTTGCCAAGCGACAGGGTCGTTTCGTGCATCATGGTCAACGCAAGGAGGTGTATGTCTATGTAATGGAACCTCGGATGCGGCAACTCCTCCACAAGGATGAGCAGCAGCCGTTATTGAGTCGCGCATTTCTTTTGGCCCAGCGCCGGAGTGAAGAACAGCCCTCCCTTACCAAGAAAATGCGAATGCAGAAGATTTTAGCATCCTGGAAACCCAAGCTTCCGCCCCAGTGCGCGTTGAGCTTGGCAGATCTGGAAACGGTCGGTCAGGAACTTAACGAGTTTCTCGGTTTGTTCAGACGGACCTTTGGGCGGAGCGAACCGGCGGCCTTGTTGGAACTCTACCTGCAAGGCCTCTTGAGTGATGTCGAGCGCAAGAACGTCGAAGCGATCGCCCTGAAGTTTGACGGACCGGCACGCGTGCGCAATCTGCAGCGGTTCCTGAGCGACTATCAATGGGACGAGCCGTGGCTGCAAAAGCGGCACTGGGAATTGTGTGCCCAAACGCTCAGTGACCCGCAGGGGGTCTGGAGTTTGGACGCGAGCGATTTCGCCAAGAAAGGATCGGCCTCGGTGGGCGTGGCTCCGCAATATTGCGGGTCGCTGGGCAAGACGGCCAATTGCCAGTCGGGCGTCTTCCTTTGCTACTCCAGCCCCAAAGGACACGTGCTCTTGGACCGCCGGCTTTACTTACCCAAATGCTGGTTTGAACCCGCCTACGAGGAACGCCGGCGGCGTTGCGATATTCCCAAGGAGATCCTCTTCCAAACCAAGCCGGAACTGGCGCTGGGGCTCTTGCGATCCTTATTGGACACCCAACAGTTTGGCGGTCACTGGATCGCCTGTGATTGTTCCTTTGGCAATAACGAACCGTTTCTGGCCCAGCTACCCAAAGACTTCTATTACCTGGCGGACATCGCCTGCACCCGAAAAGTCTGGCCCAAAGCGTGCAGCTCCCGGCGGTCCTTGGAGACCCAAGGCGGCACCGTAGAAGAGTTGCTCCAAGTTAAGTCGCTCTGGAATTGGCAAACCCATAAAATAGCCGAGGGCGCAAAAGGGCCACTGGTAGCGGCCTTCGCGCGGATCCGGGTTTATCTAAGCCCCGAGCGGACGCCGGAGAGCCAACGCTGGTTACTGTTGCGCAACGATGCCAACTGCCAAATCAAATACGCTTTGAGCAACGCTCCGCAACCGACCTCGATGGGCGAGTTGGTATGGGTGAGCGGCGCGCGCTGGCCCATTGAACGCTGTTTCCAGGAAAACAAATCGGAACTCGGACTGGACCACTACGAACACCGTTCCTGGACCGCCTGGCATCGGCACATGCAGCTCGTCTTCCTGGCGCAACTATTCCTGTTGCGTCTGCAAATCAAATTTAAAAAAAAGCTCCCGCGTTGACCTTGCCGCAGGCGCGCTTGCTAATTGAGAGCAGTTTTCCAGAGCTAGAATGTAAACTCAGCCACGTTTTGATCGTGCTGAATTACTATACCCGACGCAATTACCAAGCATATCTATCCCACCACAAACGCAGAATGAAAGAGTTGAAAAAGTGGAAATCACTCAAAAAGTCGCTGTAGTGCTAACGGACAATTACAACTGGGCTTCGAAACCCTGCCATGCAGCGGGCCGCCCCGGTCGCGCGCGCGACAGTTGAACCGTGCGGACTGGTGGTTTGGCCGCATGCGCCAGGCGGTGGAGCAACCCTTCGACTGGCGGCCGCCCCAACGGTCTCGACGGCCGAGGGCCTGGATGCCAGACGAAACGGAGCCGCCGCAGATGCGGGACTGACCCGCGCGCTGTCCTGACCCGGACAGGTGAAGCCGCAACGCAGGCAGGCGAAGGCCGGCACCGGTTTCGTGTCGGGAATAGCCAGGGCGCGTTCTGCTCAACGCAGGCCCAACTCCAACTGCGCGGTGCCGGGCCGACGGAAGAAGTCCGTCGATAGCTCCGGCTCGTGGTCCAGCCCGCCAGCCCGGCGACACGCGACCTCGAACAGGCGGGCAATCTGCTCGGCGAAGATGCCCTCGCCGCTCATGCGCAGGCCGTACTCGGAGTTGTTGAGTTTGCCGCCGCGGATGGCGCGGAGGCGGTTCAGGACTTTGTCCTTTTTCCCCGGCACATGCCGGTCCAGCCATTCCTCGAAGAGCGGTGCCACGGCGTAAGGCAGCCGCAGCATGGCATGAGCCGCAAAGCTCGCTCCCGCTGCTGCTGCCGCTTCGACGATGGCCGGAATCTCATGATCGGTGAGCCCGGGGATCACCGGCGCGACCAGCACGCC
>CAIWJG010000048.1 GCA_903912925.1 uncultured Verrucomicrobia subdivision 3 bacterium
ACGTGCTCTTGCCGGTTTGCCGCAGCCCGGAAAGCACCACCACCGGTAACTGGCGCAGCGCCTTCTCCAGGCGTGGCGTGATCTCGCGGGAAAGGTAGCCTGTCATAATACAACACTGTGTAGTGGCATTATGACAGCGCGCCAAGGCGCTTCCGGCAGTTCCTCATCATTCATCCTTCTGCCTTCATCCTTTCCCGAACGGACGCCAGCCGTGACGGTCACCAAGCAGGACGACGAAATCAGAGAGCCATCATCATCGAACTGATTGCATTTGCTTTTCGCGCCCGCTCGGACTGAGCGCCGCGCGGGTGGGACGGTGGCGTGAGCGCGGGCCTCTTTATCGCCAACCGAGTTCCGAACCGGTTTCCGAAACAGCTTCCGAAATCCCTTGGCGTTAGTGGGAGAATGGATACTATTCGCCCGGCGCGCTGTGGAATGAACTGGCATTTCGAAGTGAATCGCAAGCCTGTTGGGCCGATTGCGGAAGTGGATCTTGTCGCGAAGATACACGCCGGAGAGGTGTTGCCCGATTGCAGGGTGTGGAATCCGACCCTCATGAGCTGGATTCGCGCTGGCTCGTCCGCACTGGCATCCCACTTCCCTGCGCCGCCGCCTCCCATGCCACACGCAGATTCTCCGGTCCCCCCGGCAAGTGTCCCCGAGAACCTGCTTCATGGCGTGGAGCAATTTACGGACAAGGTCGTGGAGGATGTCCGCGAATTGCTGCCACAGTTTCTCCTTCCGTTCCGCGAGTTCCGGCGGTTTGACCAGTTCCCATTCCCCAAATGCACCAAAAAGTCTCAGTACAGCGATTATGAAAAGTAAACATCACAAGCGTTGGATTGTGACGGTTGGTCCGGTGGCCTTCTGTTGTTTAGCCTTGGTCCCGACGACCAGCATCGCGGCGGATCAGCCCCCAACAACGTACGGGTGGCAGAAGGCGAGAGAAGTCTTAGCTAATCCAGCCGTTCAGCAGAGCTTCGGTAACATCGTTGGCGAGCTTACCAAGCCGAAGCCGAAAGCAACCAAAGCGTCGGCAAATGGCTCGCCAGGTAACATCCCTGGTGAGATTGCTAAGCCGAATCCGAAAGCAACCCAAGCGCCTCTAATTGGCCCGCAAACCGCCACGCAGCCGGGTTCGACGACTTTTGCATCCGGGCCCTTGGTGTCCAAGCCGATTGACCCCAAAGCAAGGTTGGTTGCGTTGGAACTTCCGATAGCCTGGTTCAAGCAGCCCTGAGGCCCAACCACTTGCCCACCCCATGTTGCAATGTGCGAGCCAAAAAGCCGACAGCCTCACGAGGTGCGGCTGTAAGCCTCTCTTCTGTGGATGAATAATTACCCAGCCAACCCCGTTGTTTTGTCAAACTGAGACCATTGACCATGAGCGAGATCACGCAAAAGAAGACCGAGCACGTTGACCAGCGCCACAATTCCCTGGCCAGCCATGCTGAAGTAGGGCCACCGAAATTTGGCGGCAAGGGGGATTCCGACAAAGCAGGAGTAGCCTCACTGGTGGTCCCCCGCGCCGATGGCACTTTCGGAGGCGAAGCGGTACGTAAGTTTGCTGGCAAGGGCAAAGATGACAACCCCAAGGAGGGCCAGGGCGTAACTGAAAAGAATGCGAGCGCATCCCGCCGTGAGGGCATGGGCACCGTTGGTGGCAGCCGGGTGGGTCTTGAGTCCCAGCATCACGAGCAGCGAAGCTACGAGCAGAAGGCTCAACCCCATCAAGCTGGCCCCTTCAATGGCGGCTCTCCCAATAGTCAGGAGTCTGCCGCGTCTGGGGCTAAGCATGCCCCAGAATACGGAGGAAGTTCCGTTAGAGGAGAGAGGGGGCAGGCCGTTACACCCACAGACACAAACCCAAAATCGCATGGGCCATTCGAGGCTAGTGGGCAGGTTGGGAGTTCCGGTGAGAGTAGCAAGGGCCGGCAGGTGGCAGGGGCAGAGCTGGCCGGCCTGAATGTTCCACCTGCGGGGGCACAGGCTGAGTCGCGGTCAGGCGCTGGCCGTTCCACAGACAATACCAACGTGTCCCAGCACAAGGACCAACAAGCTTCCGCCACAAGTCGCGCTGAAACTGCGGGGGCAGGTACTGGCAGTCACGCAACTTCTGAGGCTAAGCATGCCCCAGAATACGGGGGAAGTCTCGTTAGAGGAGAGAAGGGGCAGGCCGTTACACCCACAGACACAAACCCAAAATCGCATGGGCCATTCGAGGCTAGTGGGCAAGTTGGGAGTTCCGGTGAGAGTAGCAAGGGCCGGCAGGCGGCAGGGGAAGAGCTGGCCGGCCTGAATGTTCCACCTGCGGGGGCACAGGCTGAGTCGCGGTCAGGCGCTGGCCGTTCCACAGACAATACCAACGCGTCCCAACACAAGGCCGAACAAGCTTCCGCCACAAGTCGCGCTGAAACTGCGGGGGCAGGTACTGCCAGTCGCGCGGATCATGGCGCTCATGGACATGCTGAACGGGCTGCGGATTCATCCGGTAATACCCAAACACCGCTTGACTTGAAGACCACCCGAAAGGTGGACGCCTCCACTACCGAAAACAGGCTGGCGGAGCATGACAAAGCCTATAAGGTCGAGAACGGGCGCCAAGGTGCGCATTCAGCCGAGGACTCCCGACCTCAGGGATTCTTTGAAAATCACCGCCCAGCTGAGCAACCAGCCCATGCGGACGGCAAGTCATCCGAAGCAGCGACCAACCGTCAAAAGGAGACGAACCCCGCACCGACCAGCCGCGGAGAGTCCGCTGTTGGCGGCTGCGCAAAGGAGGTGCCAGCTACAGTCCCCGACTGCAAGGCGACGTCGCCAACTTCGGCCGAGTCAAAAAGGATTGATCAGCAAGGGCACTTTGAAAAACCCCAGCAAGGAAGTGCCGAGAAAGCTGCGGAGCTACGCCCACACGCACAAGAGGACCTAGGCGTTTCCACAAACCGAAATCTGGACTCGTCCGCCGCCCGCCATGTCCGAGAGCCCCATGAGGGCGCCACCAAGAGCGAGATCGCCAGCCAAGGTGCGCTTTCCACCTCAGACTCTCGACCGCAGGGGCCGTTTGGTGACGGCTCCCGTCCAGCCGAGCAACAAGGCAAGTCCAAGAGCACCGTTCCTGAGCAAAGGCATGACTCAAAGCACGAGACGAATTCCAGACTGACGACGCCGGCGGAGTCGGCTGCTGGTGCCCAGCCGAGCGATAGGGCAGCCACAGCGCACGATGGCAAGGCTACAACTTTATCTTCTGGCGAGATCAGCGGGACTGCCTCAAATGGGCGGGTTGAGCGAGGCCAACAAGAAAGTGGCGATAAAGCGGCACCAGAGAACCAAACACAGGAAAGGCCAAGCGGACCAACCAACCGCACCCTGGATTCTTCCACTTCCCAGCCTCACTGGACGGCGCATGATAAGGCGACCGAAACCGCGAGCAACCGTAGATATACGCATTCTGTTTCGGACTTTGGGTCACAAGGGCCATTTGGCAGCCCGCGTCCAATCGACCAGCCCGGCCAGGCTGTCAGGATGCCAAACGAACTGGCGAACTTCCCAGAACCTCAGGCTTCATCTACCCAAGTGGCTAGAGCTGAAACCACTGCAAGCACTCTGGCACAAGAAGGAGTGCATTGGTACCAATCCCGAGGGAGCGACAACATTTCCCACCTCCCCAGCGAGACGTTGGCAGCCGCCGCCGGCTCGGTGTCTGGGTATGCTGACAAGGATCACAGCGCGGACAGATCGAATCGGCCTGCAGACCCAAAAGGACCTGTCTCCGATCAGGGAAAAGGCAGCGATCAATCCATGGGCAGATTGGCCCGCGACGAAACAGCGTTAGCAGAAAGATTGGCTCGTCTTCGAGATCTTCAAGAGAGCATCGACAGTGGTGCGAGCAATAAGGACAAGGGCAAGTTTGGCGAGAATACCACGTATGACAACATCTTGGCGCGCGGCTTTAATTATGTTGGCGGCCATGGAGACAAGCCTCAAGGCATTGACTCCATTTGGGAAAAAAACGGGCATTATTTTGTAGTGGAGTCCAAGTTTGGCTCATCGGGTCTCGGTTCTACAAAAGATGGCAAACAAGCTTCTGATACTTGGGTTGTGGGTAGGTTGTCGGAAGCCGTCGGTAGGGATAAAGATGGGAAAGACATAAATGGTGTAGATAAACAAGAATTGGCCCTTAAAATCGCAAACCAAGGCTACTATGTCTGTGTTGCCCACGTCCACAAAGATGGCAATGTTTCCATGGACGCAGTAGACAGAAATGCCAAGACTGTCCGGGGCAGCACGATGTGGACGAAGAACGCCGCCTGCTCGCCTTGGGCGCCTGCTTCCGAGTAAGAACTTACTGCTTGCGGCCTGCTCTATGGTTCTTCATTAGTTCTCGCTTTGAACAGCAGACAATTCGGGCTCACGCCCTTGGGATTAACTTGACTCAACCTCGGCACATGCCGCTCTCTACAAAGCGACTCATGCTCCTTCACCTGACGCGGAGCGTCGTTGCCGTCGTCCCTATAAACTCTTCAGCCAGCAACTTCTTCGACGAGTCCCTTTCCGCATAAAACTCCCGCAGTTGTTTCGTGCGAGGGTCCTGTTCCGCCGCGAGCCTGTCCTGCGCGTATTTCTCGAAGATTTGCTGGAACACGGAATTAGTTTTGGGATCTGTTGGAAATAGCCCCCCCCCCGGAGAAGGGTTGAAGCTCGGTCGCGGTCTGGGGCGTTCGTTCACGGCGAGAGTTGTGATCCGGCGCATTTCGGTGTCGTCATCCGCGACGACCATGTTGCCCACAAGTCTGGCATAGGCCTGCGCGAACGCCATACACGATGCTTGCCCACCAGGGGCGGATCTACCTAAAGCCTCGTCACATGTCATATTCACCGTACAACCGGCAAATTCGTAGAAAGCCTTTTCGTATTCGGTGTCGCGTTTCTTGCCGGCGAGTTCGGCATAGGAAGTATTAGGCTCCGAAGGAGCGCCCCCGGAAGGGCTGCTATTTCGTTGGAATTTGATTTCCAACCGCCGCTGAACTTCCTGGTCTGCGATCTGCGCTTGGAGGACGCTGAGTTGATTCTTTAAAACGACCGGAACGGTTGTCCCCTCGCTGGTCTCAGTGTTTTCGGGCAAGGCATTCATGCGGGTTGCCATGCAAAACAATTGCACCGCATTGGTCTTTGCAAGGAGCCTTTTCTGCTCGACGAGCGGGCCAATCCCCGTGCTGTACCACAAATCCGCAGCGAACGGTTCATCGAGGGCACCTCTTAGACTCTTTCCGAAATCGCTCAGACTCTTAGCCTCATCGGCTTGGGATTGCATGAGCCGTAAAGCCATCCTCTCATAAAGGGATCTGAAAGGAAGTGGCAACACGCGTGCCCGATCTGTGCTTTTTCCTAGTCTGCTTGAGTCCGGCGGCAACAGACTTAGGGTGGTATCAAGAAAGGTCCGGACGGCAGCCCTTCTTGCGGTTGAGGCTCGCTCCTGCATCGCCTGCAGACGTATGCTGGCTCCCGCTTCACGCATCATGCGCTCACTATTCCCCCAGACCCCTGACGCGATGCCATTTCTGGCGATGCGTGGATCAGATTTGTCCTCTGAGTCAATCTGTGCGTAGGCCTGTTGAATCGTCGTGGTCAACACCTCATGGGCCTCTCTTAGCGCCGGCGGCATGCCATTGTCGCGCTCGTAGCCCGGCAGATTCAAGGCGCTCTTTGTCGTATACAGGAAACGAATGACGGCTACCTTTCTGCCGAGTTCCCGATTTGCTGTCAGGGCCGCCAAGTAATCATCCGCGCGGCCAGACAGGCGATAGGCCAGCCTGTCATCTTGCGGAACGCTCATGAAGTAGCTTTCTTCCGCCCCAGCTTCTTTCGCGCTTGTGCGTTGCACATCCATGCCCATCTTACGGAGGGCGGTTCTCAAGGCCCATGGAGGGCCAGGGCCGTCCAGTTGGCCTATTCGAGCCATGTCATCACTCATCGACACCAGATAAGCGGCGGACGACGCACAGAGAACGGCTGCAAGGATTATGCGAAGCATGGCATCTTCTCGGCTAAGGCGTCTCGATTTCGAGAGTGTCGGCTTTTGTTACTCCATACTCGCGAAGCATCATGTCGTAGAATATGCGCTCAATCCAGGCGCGGTAGGCCACAAACGCCACTTCAAAGTCCTCCGGAGGAGGCCAGCCGATCCAGAGACATGCGTACCTGTAACTGTAACGCGGCACCAGGAGCATAATCCCCGCCGCCAAGGCCATGATGACCGCAGGTGTACGTGCAACCGTCTGCAGGAACAAAAATGGATCGGCGCGAAAGTACTTCCCGAAGGACCAAGGCTTACCCCTGACAAAAGCCTTCTCCGGATTCAGCGGATCCTGCAGTAATTCCTGTGAGTTGGTCGTGACATTCCAACCGGTCACCAGTACCGCCACACCCGCAGGGGGATTCCCGGGGAAATATTTGCCTGCGAAACTCACCGCAAGTGCATGATGTGCGTCCGTGCTGATCCAGAACACTCCAAACAACACGAGCCACAAGGTCAGCACCGCAGCCCCGTACAGCGCACGCTGGTAGTGCGCGATCCACGCCGCCGCCACGAGGTCGAACTTCACATAGAGGTCGTCTCCCTGCGACTTCAGCAACACGTCCACGGCGATTGGGTGCTTCGGATGAAAATGCTGCAACAGGCGCAGCGTGATGTTCCGTCCCGGTTGCTGCGTAGCTTCCCATGACAGGCCTACGCTGATCGGCGCTGGCGGAGGCGTTTCCTGAATGGCCTTGATCAGCTCGCTGGCCACGCCGTCCACTTTCATTCCCATTTCTCTGTGTGCGATGATGAGGCTCGGCCGCCGAAGGCGTCGCACAACCGTGCTCCACGGAATTTTGATTGTCGGTAGTTGCATAGCGTTGCGTTGTTGAATCTGTAAATGCGGATTTTATCTGGAAAATTGTATTCGGGTCGTGTCAAGCGGCAGGATCAGGCGCCACCTCTTGTAGCGGTGGTGGTTCCAGCTCCGTCTGCGCCACCATGCCCGCCATATGTCGCTCGATTAGCTCACGGGCATCACGATGCAGTTGCCAGCTGGAGTCAGTGCGGTTTCCCCCGTTGGCCCGTACGGCATGGTCGAGAAAATGCGCTGCGAAACACCATATGGCGTCCAGAGCGTTATCCTGCGAGGGCATGCGTTGCAGGACCGAAGCCCCATGCCGGACAACCCTCTGCCAGACTTCGTCCGGGTTAGCTTGGGTCAACCGTTCCAGCGCCAGTTGCAGCCACTCGTCACCTGCCTTGCGATACTCCGCCGCAGCGGTCTCTACGAACATCCAGTCCCGATACTGGCACTGGCTGGTGCATAGGTCACATTCGGGGAACGGAAGGCAGAGCTTTCGCCTCGTGGCGAGGGAACTGTCCACGCCCTGCATATATTCCACGAGTTCGGTATCGGAGATGAGCGCCTGGAAACCTGCTCCTCGACCCCGGGCGGACAAACCTACACCAGCGGGAGAGCTGGTTTCGGGTGGCTCAGGCTTCGGGGCGTACATGGCAACCTGAACAAAGGTTGCCTTTTCCAGACCGGTGAAGAACAGCGCGGCATGCCCCGGCGGCAGTTTCCCCAAGTAATCACGCTGCTCATCCTCCATGATCATCGCCCGCGCCATGGCCTCGCGGTCTTGCGCATCTCTGAGCTGGTGTGCGATTTGGATGTTCGTGTTTCGAATGGCGTCCCGAGCCAGCTTCTCTGGGCTTTGGTCAGCGATGATCAGCCCCTCCCCAAGGGCGCGAATTTCCGTAAGCATCGAACAGAACGCCTGCACCGCCTTGTAACGGGTGTCCGCCGAAGCTCCATCCTGTTGGTTACCCACAGACGACACGTTCTCGAGCACATTATGCGCTTCTTCCACCACCGTGACGTGAACCAGCCGCCCCGGTTGGCTGCGTTCGGCTTCCCGATGTTCGCGCAGCAGAGTTAGCAGGAACATCACCATCAACGCCTTGTCGTCGATGCTCAGATCGTTCATCTCCAGCACCACAGGTGTTCCAAAAAGCTCAGCCGCGCCAGGGGCCGACTCCTGACAGTTGAACATGCGCCCTTTGCCTCCCAACAGCAATGGTTTGAACCGGCCCAGTATAGCCGCCTGTAGGTTGCTCCGCACCTCCCCTTCGTAGCGCCGGTCCTCCAGGACTTGTTGAACCGCATCCACAAACTCCGATAGGATTGGGTAACGCCGCCTCGGTTTCCCTACCGTGGGTCTCACGTCGGTCAGGCTCCACCCTGCTTGGTCATACACCCGCAACAGCGCCTCCGTGATGACCGAAGATGACGGCCCAATTGGAGGAATGGCGCCTTCAAAGCAACTCTGCAACTTGCTCAGATGCGCCTCGACTCGCACCCCCGGCAGCAACTCGAATGGGTTGAGACGGAAAGGCACTGCCAGTTCGTTGCCCAAGGTATAAACCCGAAGCTTCGTCTCCTTCCGCTTGATCGCCTCCACGCGGATCAAACCCCGGTACTCCTGCTTGGCCGACTCCAGCACCAGGAAGGGCACCCCATGATCTACCCACAGTTGGTGTAGTAGTTGCATCACCGTCACGGTCTTGCCGGAACCCGTGAACCCAGTGATCAACGCGTGTTTCGTCAAGTCTTGCAGCGGAATGGACGCCACGCCGCCGGCATGATACCGCCCCAGCTCCAGGTGATGGCTGGGACACTCCCGTTGCCGTGTGCCGGGGTGAAAGTCCGGAGGCAGTTGCTTCACCTGCACCCCCGGCACACCGCCGCGCACGCTGACCGGTAGTCGGAACAAGGTTGCGGCCCCCTGTGCGTCCGCGAGGTAAGGCATTCTGGCCAAAGTTTGGCCCCGCAGTTCCTCCGTGAAACGAAGCTCGCGGTACTGCTTCAGCAGTTGCGGCTTGAATGTGGGCACCTCCGGTGGCATGCTGTTCAGACCATCGCCACGCAAACGAGCCCCGGAGGGAAGCCGCTGTTCATCCTGCTGGGGCCGTTCGAAAGGAACTTCGTGGACCAGGGCTTGGACCGCACCCGCCAGGCTGCGAGCTACGTCGCTGCGACCCTCTGTGGCGCAGCAATGGGCCGACACCAGGAATGGCGTGGCGGAGAGGCGCCGAAGATTCGCGGCATACAGGCGTCCCGCCAGTGAGGCCGCTGGGTCCACGCGCCTGCCCGGTGCGTTATAACCGTGCGAAGTGGTGCTGGCTTCCCCAGCCGATGATGCCATTTGCGCCATCAGGCCGAGCCAGCGCCAATCGTCTGCCGTTAATTCGGTCGGTTCCAGGTAAATGGTCAGCGTGGCCGCCACGGGCTGCGAGACCAAGCTCTCCATCGGGATCAGGAACGGTCCCCCCGGTCCCCACCAGGGGTATATCACCCGCGGCTTTTGAACTTCCTCCACGGCAAGCCACTTTCGCTGTTCAGCCGACAACGCGGTATCCGCGCCACCGGCAGGCTGCCACAATGACTGCGTCACATACTGCGACACCTCAATGATGGCCGGATTTTCCAAGTCAAGAACCGCATGAAGAATCGTTGCATTAAGCCGCCGGGTGTGCGGACGCTCGATCAACCGATGCGCCCGCAACAGCACTTCCACCTCCTGCGCTAACCGTTCCTCTTCCCCGCCCTCGTGAGCTGCTGCCAGAAAGTAGATGTCCGTGTGTCCGTTGCGGCTTGTGTACCGCAAGGCGAACGTCGCGCGCCCCCGCCATGACCATAGGCTCGCCACGAACTGCACCCACCGCCCCGCCTGTTGGTGCAGCCTTTCCGTCTCCGCCTTCCCTGGCAGGGTGTGGTCCTCCAGGAAGTCGGGCAGCGGGTCAATTGCCCAGGCGGTTGGAGTGGGAATACTCATTCAGAGCTCCTACGGGGTCTTCGGTGGCATTCCAGCCAAACAAACCGCAATCGCTGCGTAGGCCGCACAGCGATTTGCGGGATCATTTTCGTTCGGCAACTGCGCGAGAAGAGCCGAAGGCCTCCCGCCACTTTGCACCATCTTACACTTCGCTTCCAGCCTCACCTTTGTTGGGGCGTCCGCCATTTTAGAGCATAGGGCTAGCGCATCATCAATCCTCCCGGCACGCAGCCTATAGGCGGTAATTGCAGACTGGACGCGAAACGCATCTCGGTTTGGAAGAGGTTCGCGGTATCCCAAAACTTCCTGCTCTCGCCCCTGCCACAATAGAATTTCCATGTAGTCGGCAATGTACTCTCTTGACCGAAATGCGCTCTGCATAGGATCAAGAATGCTTTGTACCACAACTGAATTTCCTTGCTTTGCAGCGGTTTGCGCTATCCACACGAATACCTGCAAGCTCTCGCTCCGCAGCCAATACAGTTTAATCGGGCTCTGTTGCATTATCGATTGTGCTGTTGTTGGATCCAATCTTCCTATTGCACGGGCGGACCAAAGCAACGTGGCGAGGTCTCCGTTGGCCCCACCGCCATAAGGTAGCAATGTGTTTCCTGCGACTGACTGACTAGTCTTGAACAATGAGTTGCCTAGTTCCTGGTTGCCTAGCCGATCGGCGATGCCTGCCATTCGCGCGAGCCACAATCCTTGCATCCTGGTCGACGTACAGGAGCCAGCACAGCGGTCTATGAGGAGTCTTAGTGTTGAACACTCAAAATCTTGTGAGACTAATACTAACAGATCCCAGCGCCTTTCAAAATCGACATTAATGACATTGACAATGGCTTGCTGAACTGCACTGCGGTAATCCTCGCCCAAAATGCCCTGGTCGGATTGTCCGTTAGATCGTTGGAAGTCTTGAATGATCTTCAGATCCCGAATACACCTCACGATCTCCATCCACGCATCAGCCCGGCCTTGCTGCGCACTTTCGGCCTCTGCTGTAGCCCACTCAAGCCAGGTCTTAGGTGAGGAAGCCTCAGAATCGAACCGCGCGGCCGCGTTCGTATAGTTTGGCTTCGCTGCGACGTGATCGCGTAGTTGAACGAGAGCAGCCGCTTTCTCACCAGCGGAATCGAGCCTGAGTTTCAATTTGTCAAGAAAGCTGTTTTCCTCTTCCAGTTCTTTTTGCTGATCCTGCTTAGCTTTCGTGTCTCTGGATTTAGCTAGGATGTCCGGGATCAAGGTTGCCAGGTTGCTCAGCGACCCGGCCATGCCCGCCCACGTTGGACCGTAGATTGTGACATTCGTCAAAGCGATAAATAACTTTGCGGCATTCGTGCCGCCATACTGCTTCAGCAAGCTGGCGTCATTCGGGGATAGCCGATCCATTTGCGACTGGAACTGCTTGAAGGAGACAAGCGCCGGTTCGAGAGGCGCAAGCTTTTGGAGGACATTGCTGGCTCCCATGATGGCCTGGTCAAAACTTCCAGACAAGATGTTAGAATCCACGCCAATGAGCGATATTTGGGCATCGCGGATTTGATCGCGAAAGCCGGCAGGCCATGGGAGGGACGGAACAACCTCTTTTGTCTTATTACCCACACTTATCAGGAGTGCTAGCGCATCCGCCCGTTTCTGAATTCCATGCCTCAATAGGTTGAGCCGGCTCTGAGCCTGCTGAAGCTTTGCTCTTGCCTTGCCATAACTCTCCTCAGCGAACCGCCGTTTGGCCTCGACGATCGCGGTTGAATACTCCAACGCAAGAGGCTCCAGACCCGGTTTGGCGTCAAAATTCCCAAGGCTTTTCTCACCACGCTCCAGTTCTCCAACGAGCCGCATCGACTCCCGCTTATCCACTTCCGTCCGGTAAGCCCGGTATTTGGAGATGCCCCACCAGGCTGCGATCACGAACGCGACGATCAAGCCCCACCGGCGAAAATTGAGGCGGGAACCAGAGCCGGGATCGGTAGATTGCATCTGGATTCCCAAGCCATCAGCTTGAGCGCCACTGGTTTGGCTGCCCGCCGCAGTCCCCGCAGATTTTTGGTTCACTCGGGCTTCGAGTGGTGTTGGTGTTCTGCCGCCGGCAGAGTTCTCGGGTGGCAGTGGAGGAGGCTGCACGGCGGCGGCGGTGTCGAGGCTTGGCGACGCGACCGCCCCGGGAAATGCCTCCTCATACTTCTTCCACTGGCCGCTAGGTGACTCCTCGTAAACGAAGGTCGTCGGCTTGATTTTGCCCTGCGCGTGCAGGCTCCGGAGTTGGCCTTCTGTCACTGGGCCACCCGCGCCACCGTCAGCTTGGTAGAACCACTTGCTCATGCGATTGAATCTGAACTCGAACTATAGATCTAGCCTCGACCAGCAGGCAAGCTTTTCTTGGCAGGAAGAAGCGGCGGAGGGCGCAACTCAGCTTCGTGCAGGGTTGAAGGCGGTGGTGAAGATAACCCATAGCAGGGGTCACCCATTAGATCGTAATGTTTCGCCTGCGCCAGGAGGCGAGGTGACGCCAAGCAGGGTTCAGGGCTCGGAAGCTGCGCATTCAATAGGCTGGGGCGATTTATCAGGTGCTGAATCGGGGCGACCGGCGGGAGGCGATCTTGGAGGATGACGAGGACCGGGGGCGGTGGCTGGCGGCGCTGACCGCGGCGTGTTCCCGCGCAATTCGCGGCGGCTCCTCCCTCTCCTCCCCCGAGGGAGGAGAGGGCTGGGGAGAGGAGGTCCCCATGAATTCTTCTGCCGCTGAACCCCAGGGGCCAATACGGACCCCTCTCCCCAACCCTTCGGAAGGGGAGAGGGAGCAGCCACGCCACGCTCCCTTTCTGCCTTGATTCAACGGCAGTGGGGCTGGGGTGAGGGGTTGCTCGGTGTCGTCTATCCCGCGGTCTTGGCAGTACACCAGCCGCTATCACCGGCGGCACAAGGCATTTGGGCACTTGTTTAGCCGTTGGCGGGGAGCCTGCGTGACGAGGGAGCGTAGCAGCAGCCGGGAGACACACTGACCCTTCCAATGGCTGAGGTTGCCACACTTCCAAGATATGCTATACTGCCCGCATGAGCGCAGTTCAGATGGTCATGGAGAAGGTTAAACAACTGGACGAGGCGCATGCCCGGCAGTTGCTGATCTGGTTGCACGGGCAGGAAGATGCCGTGGCGCCGGCCCGGCAGCCGGCGGGGGCGCTGGCGATGCTCG
>CAIWJG010000049.1 GCA_903912925.1 uncultured Verrucomicrobia subdivision 3 bacterium
GCAAGCCAACGGGCAGGGCGGTGGCGCGCCAGACCGGCTAAAGCCGGGACACCGAACCGGGAACTCGCGAATGCGCCCCAGCCAGCCCGGCCAGAGTTTGGCGGTGGAATTCACGTTGCAGAGGCCCATCACCTACGCCGGCCGGCCCTGGACATTGCTGTTTACCCAAAGCGCCACCCCGGCGAGTGCGGGCGCGTACCGGGGCGTTTGGGAGGTGGCGGGGACCGGGGCGGCCTTGAGCCTGCTGCTGGCGGGTTTACTGCACTCGTTGCTGAACACCCGTTTCACCGCCCAGCGACTGGCCAGTCGGCTGACGGCCGACTTGCAGCACACGACCGAGCGACTGGAGTTGGCGACCGAAGCGGGCGGGGTGGGGATCTGGGACTATGACGTGGCGTCCAACCGGCTGATCTGGGATGAGCAGATGTTCCGCCTCTACGGGACGACTCGGGCCCAGTTTGGTGGGGCCTACGAGGCCTGGACGGCCGGGATCCACCCGGAAGACCGGCAGCGGGGCGATGAGGAAATACAACAGGCCTTGCGCGGCGAGAAGGAGTTCAACACGGAGTTCCAGGTGCGCTGGGCGGACGGATCGGTGCGCCATATTCGCGCGATGGCCCAGGTGCAGCGGGATGCCTCGGGGCGGCCACTGCGGATGCTGGGCACCAATTGGGACATCACGGACCGGAAGAAGGCGGAGGAGGCGCTGCAAGAAAGCGAGGAGCACATTGTGACGCTGCTGAATTCCACCGCCGAAGCGATCTACGGCATTGATGTGGACGGCAACTGCACTTTCTGCAACCAATCCTGTCTGGAGCTGCTGGGGTACGAGCGGCCGGAGGAGTTGCTGGGCAAGAATATGCATTGGCAGATTCACGGCAAGCACGCGGATGGAACGTGTTTTCCCGTGGAAGAGTGCCGAATCTTCAAGGCTTTTATCAAGGGAGAGTCGTCGCATGTGGATGATGAAGTGCTTTGGCGAGCCGACGGCACCGTTTTTCCGGCGGAGTACTGGTCCTATCCGCAACGGCGCAACGGGGTGGTGGTCGGGGCGGTCGTGACCTTCCTGGACATCACCGAGCGCAAGCGAGTGGAGGACGCGCTGCACGAGAGCCAACTATTCCTGGAGGAGACCCAGCGGATTGCCCGGCTGGCGGGCTGGAAGGCGAATCCGCGCACAGATTATCTGGAGTTGACGGGCGGGGTATATGAGATCCTCGAGGTTCCCCCGGGCAAACAGCCTGGACTGGCGGAGGGACTGAAGTTTTTTCTGCCGGAATACATTCCCACGCTGCGGGACAGCATCACGCGTTGTTTGGACACCGGGGAGCGCTTTGCCGTGGAATGCCAGGGGACGACCGGTACCGGGAAACGCATCTGGACCGAGGTGCGGGGATTGGCGCCGATGGTCAAAGGCGGGCGGGCTTATGTGATGGGGATGTTCCAGGACATCACCGCGCGCAAGCAGGCCGAGGCCGCGCTGCGCGAGAGCGAGACCAATTTTCGCACCTTCTTCGAGTCCATGACCGACCTGATCTTCGTCGGGACGCCCGCGGGGAGGATTCTCTTCACCAATGCCGCGGTGATCCGCACGCTGGGCTACCGTGCGGAAGAACTGGCGACCATGCAGATCCTGGAAGCGCATCCCGAAGACCGACGGAAGGAAGCGGCGGAGATCTTTGGCGCGATGTTACGGGGTGAGCAGAACCGTTGCCCTCTGCCGCTGGCCTGCAAGGATGGCAGCCTGGTGCCGGTAGAGACCCGGATTTGGCTCGGCCAGTGGAATGGCGCGGAGTGCATTTTTGGGATCGCCAAGAATCTGAGCATCGAAGTGGAGGCTCAGCAACGTTTTGAGCGGTTGTTCCGGAGCAATCCGGCGCTGCTGGCCCTGAGCACTCTGCCGGAGCGGCGGTTCTTCGATGTCAACGACGCCTTCCTGAGAACGCTCGGCTATTCCCGCTCCGAGGTCCTGGGCCGGACCTCCACCGAACTGGGCCTGTTTGTGTATCCCGAGCAGCAGGGGTTAGCGGCGGAGCAACTGGAGAAGGAAGGACGGGTGAGCGACTTTGAAATGCAGGTCCGGCGCAAAGACGGGGCGATGTTGGCGGGCCATTTCTCGGGGGAAGTGATCATCAGCCAGGGGCGGCAATTCTTGCTGACAGTGATGATTGACATCACAGAACGCAAGCGGGCCGAGGGGGAGCTGCTGCGGACGCTGGCAGCGGAGCGCGAGCTGAGCGCGCTCAAGAGCACCTTCGTGAGCATGGTGTCGCATGAATTTCGCACGCCCCTGGGAGCGATCCTGGGCGCGGCGGAGATGCTGGAGGATTATTACGACCGGCTGAGCGCGGAGAAGCGGGCGAACTATTTCCAGATGATCCGGCAGGAAATTCGGCGGCTGACAGGCATGCTGCAGGACGTGCTGCTGCAAGGGCAATTGGACGCCGGGCGCGTCCAATTCAAGCCGCGGCCCGCTGAGGTGGTTGGTCTATGCCGTGAGGTGCTGGCGCGCGTCCAGGGGGCATTCCCGAAACATCCGCCGATTCACTTCGAGGCCGACGCGCCGGCCGTGCGGGCGCTGGTGGACGAAAGTCTGCTGGAGCGCGTTCTCAGCAATCTGCTGATCAACGGCTTGAAGTACTCCCCCGCCTTGACGCCGGTCCGCTTCAGCGTTCGACGCGCGGGGGCGGAATGGGAGTTCAAGGTGCAGGACCAGGGCATCGGCATTCCTGCCGCCGATCAGGCCGTGCTGTTTTCGGCTTTCCGGCGCGGTGGGAATGTGGGGGCCATCAAGGGTTCCGGGGTGGGTTTGTATATCGTGAAGAAATGCGCCGAGTTGCACGGGGGCCGGGTGGAACTCCAAAGCCAGGTTGGCCAGGGGTCCACTTTTTCGCTGTACATTCCCTGGCAGCCGGCGGAGCCGGGAGAGGGGGCACTGAGTTGAATGGTCGGCTGTCTTATTCATGCATAGCATCCTGATCATTGAAGACGAAGAGTCGCTCCGGCTGACCTTGGCGGACCGGTTGACGATGGAAGGCTTCCAGGTGCAAACGGCGGCGGACGGCTGTGAAGGGGTGCGCCTGGCGGAGGCAGAGCCGCCGGACCTCATTCTGTGTGACATCATGATGCCGGGTATGGACGGGTACGGCGTGCTGCAAACATTGCAGGCGCAGGAGCGGACGGCCGCGATACCGTTCATCTTTCTGACCGCCAAGGCCAACCCGCAGCAAGTGCGGGCGGGCATGGAACTGGGGGCGGATGATTATCTCTGCAAGCCGGTGTCCAAGGTCGATCTGCTGGCGGCGATCCGCACCTGGATTGGGAAGCACGAGCAGCAGTAGCCACGGCTGGAGCACAAGGTGGAGACGGTTCGGCAGGAGGTGGTCCGGAAGCTGCCTCACGAGCTGCCGCGATTCTCATTTTGGCTGGGCTGGGAGGTTTGGAGTCCACCCTTTAGGGTGTCCGAGGCCGCAAACACGCTAAAGCGTGGACTCCAAACCCAGACCTCCTGACATAGCCTCTAATTTCCAAGGGATTTCGATATTCTTGCGAAATGAGCATGTTCTGCTTATTTACTTTGTTCTAGTGATTTCCAGGTAGGTTTTTGCCTGCCTGAGGACCAACTGCTCGACCAACCGGTGGAAAAGTTTGCCGACATGTTCGGAACGTCTGCGGTTGAAACGAAACGCGTATTCGTCGAGATAGCGCTGAAGGTGCTTTCCCGTCACTCGGCCTTGGTGGGTTGCGCCGAGCCAGCGTTTCAGTAGGGACGCAACCAAGTGTACATGCGGGAAGTGCTTGAGAGCACGTTTCGGATCGCCAAGCACCGGCGTCACCCGATGGCGGTATCCGGCCTCGCCGACACGGTTGTACCCGTTCCAATCGTCAGTGTGGACCTCGGCCCCTTTGGCGACCGTGTCCGTGATGAAACCGACCAGACTCTGGCCGGAAGCATCGGGGACATGGCGTAGCCGAATACGACCGACTTTCTTGCCCTCCAATTCGACGGCCATCGCCACCAGCGATTTGCCGACCAATTCGCGACCGCCGACACCGCTTTCCTGGCCTCCAAGGTAGGTCTCGTCGACTTCCACGGTTCCCGTGAGCTGCTCGCGCCCAACCCGGACCATGGCATGGCGCAATTTCTGCAGCATGAGCCAGGCGGTCTTGTAACTGCCCAGACCCAACTCCCGCTGCAGTCCCTTGGCACTCAGACCGGTCTTCTGTGTGCACATCAGCCACATCCCCAGGAACCAGCTCCGCAAAGGCAGGTGGCTTTGATGAAGAATCGTGCCTGCCGTCAACGACGTCTGGTGTTGGCAACCCGCGCAGTAGTACGTGCCTCGGCTGGTCGGCCATCCTTTGCGCCCGCCACAGGCGGCACAGATGGCGCCGTCCGGCCAGCGCACCGCAGTCAAATAGGCTGCACACGCTTCGTCGGTGACGAAGCGCTCCGTAAACTGCACCAAGTTCTCGGGGAAATCCACATTCACGTCCCAGCATATTGACCGAAAATGGCACTAGAGCAAAGTCAATAAGCAGATGAGCATGTTATATGTTATTGCGTCTTACGCGCGCGCGCGCAAGAGCGACCCCATACCTTGCCGAGCAACCCCACCTCACCCCTGCAAGGGAAACGTGAGGCGTGAAACGTGAAACGTGAGGCGTGAAACGTGAAACGTGAAACGTGAAGGAAATCCGAATGAAATGGCCCGCTCCCCAGCTCACGTTTCACGTTTCACGTTTCAC
>CAIWJG010000050.1 GCA_903912925.1 uncultured Verrucomicrobia subdivision 3 bacterium
CGGGCTTAACCAACCTCAGCGCGTCGCAACTCACGACGGGCACGGTGCCGTTGGGTCAATTGCCGGCCGTCGTGGTCACGAACAACGCCACCGGCGTCGCCTTGGCCGGAAGTTTCACCGGCAACGGAGGCGGGTTGACCAACCTCACTGGCGCGGCCATCAACACCGGCACGATTTCCAGCAACCAACTGGCTGCCAATTCCGTGGATGCGAGCAAAGTCGTGGATGGCGCGATCGCCGCCGCCGAACTGGCCAGCGACCCGGCATCGCTGGCCAAGGTCTCCGGCGGAGCGATGGCTGTGACGTCAGGCAAGATCGGCATCGGCGTCGCCGCTCCGGCCTACCCGCTCACTTTTGCCAACGTGCTGGGGGACAAGATCAGCCTTTGGGGCAACTCCGGCAGCCACTATGGGCTAGGCATCCAGAGCGGCCAGTTGCAGGTCCACTCGGACAGTAGTGCTTCGGATGTCGTCTTCGGCTACGGCGAGAGCACGAACCTCACGGAGACAATGCGGGTCAAGGGCAACGGCAACGTGGGCATCGGCACGGCCACTCCGGCGGCCAAGCTCGACGTGGCCGGAATGGCCAGCGCCAACAGCATCAATGTCCGGGGCGCTGGCCTCCTGTCCGCGCCGCTCGACGTCGTTACTCGGGGATGGACCCTGGACCAGCAGCAGACTGCGGAAAACGGGGTCATCTACGGCACCGCCGGGCAATGGCAGTCATTCACTGCCGGAGCCACCGGGACGCTAGCGGGGGTTGCGCTCGACTATGGTGCGCGTGATGGAGTGTCGGACTGGATGGCGACTCTGTCCATCTACGACGGCGAGGGCACCGGCGGCACGCGGCTCTCGACTCAAACCGTGGCCGGTGACGGTGCGTACAGGGTTCGCATGTTCTCGCTCGATAGCCCGGTCGCTCTGACCGCCGGAAGCAAGTACACGATCTACATGGACCCTAATATATCCTGCAATTGGGCCAGGGTGAACTACGACGCCTATACCAACGGCATAAGCGACTACAGCGCCACCTTTGACCACTGGTTCCAGACCTACCTGGATGACGGGACGATCAAGACCGCGATCGAGGTCCAGCCGAACACCGGCAACGTGGGCCTCGGCGTCACGGCCCCTGGCTACCCGCTGACGTTCGCCAGCGTCCTCGGCGATAAGATCAGCCTCTGGGGCAACTCTGGTGCCCACTACGGCTTCGGCATCCAGGGGAACCTGCTTCAGATCCACAGCAGCGCTTCCAGCGCGGACATTGCGTTCGGCTACGGCGAGAGCACCAACCTGACGGAAACGGTGCGGTTCAAAGGCAATGGCAACGTCGGCATCGGGACCAACAACCCAACGCAGGAACTAGTGGTGGCCGGCAACATCTACGCCACCGGCACCATCACGCCCAACTCGGACCGCAGCCTCAAGACGGACTTCGCGCCGGTGGACGCGGCGGCGGTGCTGGACAAGGTAGCGGCGCTGCCCATCCAGCAGTGGCGCTTCCAGGCCGAGGACACGGCGGTGAAGCACGTTGGGCCGATGGCGCAGGATTTTCGCGCCGCCTTTGGGCTGGGCGCTATTCCCACCGCCATCGCCACCGTGGATGCCGACGGCGTGGCGCTGGCGGCGATACAGGGCTTGAACCAGAAGCTGGAAGCGAAGAATGCCACGCTGGAGAAGGAAGTGGCAGATTTGAAAGCGATGGTGAAAGTGCTGGCCGAAAAAGTGAACGGAGCCACACGATGAACACCAGGAAACACGCTGTATATCTGGGCCTGGTGGCATAGCAGTTAATGAGATTGTAATGTTTTGCTTGCGCCCAGAGGCGAGGTGGCGCTAAGCAAGGTTCATGGCTCGGAAGCTGCGCATTCAATATCCTGGGGCGATTTATCATGTGATGAATCGGGGCGACCGGCGGGAGGCGCTCTTTGAGGATGACCCGGACCGGGGGCGGTTGCTGGAGACGCTGACAGAGGCGTGTGAAAGGACTAATGCCGTGCCGACGGCGCGGGGCAGGCGTTGCCGCCTAAAGTTTCTTTCCTTCAACTGGAAAGGGGTCGCGTGAGAATGTAATGTTTCCACCAGGAAAGGGTCGTCCCGGAAAGTCCGAGCAGGGTGACCGGCTGCTGAGTTGGGAGCGGGGGAGCCATGATAGCCTACCTTGCAAGTTTCTCGTTATCTGATAGTTCCGCGACCCACATGGGAGTGCCCCCAGGTCAACACCGCACCGCCCCCATACCGCCCCCATACCGCTTGGCTTGCTGCAAAGCGCCCCCGGGGGGGACGAAGGAAGAAGGTAGAATGAAGAATGCAGAATGCAGAATGGCGGGGCGAAGCCACCCTCATGCGACATCAATACGACATCGAAGCCACCTCAAAGCGTGTTGCTAGCCAGGCGCTTGCGACCCCAAAGCCACCATTAAGCCACCCTCATGCGTGTTCAAAGCCACCCCCATGCGACCCTCATGCGTCCACAAGGCTCCCACAATGCGCCAACAAAGCCACCGAGGGGCGAAGGCAGAATGCAGAATGAAGAATGAAGAATGCTGGGGCACAGCCATTTGATGCGGCCTGAAAGCCACATCGGTTGGACGGTCTTCCGAGAATAGGGACCTGGACCAGGTGGGGGCCATGCTGGC
>CAIWJG010000051.1 GCA_903912925.1 uncultured Verrucomicrobia subdivision 3 bacterium
GGACGGCACGGTTGGCGCCAATAAGAATTCGATCAAGATCATTGGCGAGAACACTCCCAACTACGCGCAGGGCTACTTCGTCTATGATTCGAAGAAGGCCGGCGCAGTGACGATCTCCCACTTGCGGTTCGGGCCCAAGCCGATTCGCTCGATCTACCTGGTGAGCAAGGCCAATTTCGTCGCCTGCCATCAGCCGATCTTCCTGGACCGCTACGACATGCTTAAGGCGCTGGTGCCCGGCGGGACGTTCCTGCTCAATACACACCACACCGCAGACGAAATCTGGGACCAGCTTCCCCGGTCCGCTCAGGAGGCCTTGATCAAGAAGAACCTGAAGTTCTACGTGATTGACGCGCTGACGGTCGCCAAGGCCACCGGCATGGGCGCGCGCATCAACACCATCATGCAGACCTGCTTCTTCGCCCTGTCGGGCGTGCTGCCGCGTGAGGAAGCGATCGAGCAGATCAAATACACCATCAAGAAGACCTACGGCCGCAAGGGCGAAGAGGTGGTGCAGAAGAATATCGCAGCGGTGGACCAGACGCTCGCCAACCTGTTCGAGGTCAAGGTTCCGGCCCAGGTCACCAGCAAGAAAGAGATGCCGGCCCCATTCACCGCCGATGCCCCGAAGGAAATCGCCGATACGCTGGGCGTCATTTATGGCAACCTGGGCGAGGAATTGCCGGTCAGCGCCTTTAACCCGGACGGCACGTTCCCGACCGGCACAGCCTGCTACGAGAAGCGCAACCTGGCCCTCGAAATACCCGTGTGGGACGAGAAGACGTGTATCCAGTGCGGCAAGTGCGTGATGATTTGCCCGCACGCCTGCATTCGCATGAAAGCTTACGATACGGCATGTCTGACCGGCGCGCCCGCCACGTTCAAGAGCACGGACGCCCGCGCACCCGAGTGGAAGGGAATGAAGTGGACCTTGCAGGTCGCGGCGGAAGATTGCACGGGCTGCTGCCTCTGCATCGAGGTCTGCCCGGCCAAGAACAAGACCGAGGCCAAGCTCAAGGCGATCAACATGCGCCCGCAGCCGCCCATTCGCCTCAGCGAACGCGAGAACTACAACTTCTTCCTCGCACTGCCGGAGATGGATCGACGCAAGATCAAGGTTGGCCAGCTCCGCCAGCAGCAGGTGATGCAGCCGCTGTTCGAATACAGCGGGGCATGCGCTGGTTGCGGTGAAACGCCTTATCTCAAGCTGCTCACGCAGCTTTTCGGCGACCGCATTGTCGCGGCCAACGCCACGGGCTGCTCCTCCATCTACAGCGGCAACCTGCCGACCACTCCGTATGCGAAGAACAATCAAGGCCGCGGCCCGGCGTGGAACAACTCCCTGTTCGAGGACAATGCCGAGTTCGGACTCGGGTTCCGTGCGTCAATTGACAAGCAGAAGGAGTTTGCCTGCGAGCTGCTCCAGAAGCTCGCTCCGAAGCTCGGCGACGACCTGGTCACCGGCCTGATCGGCGCCACGCAAACGGACGAAGCCGGCATCTACGACCAGCGCGAACGCCTGGCCGCCCTCAAGCAGAAGCTCGCCGGCGACAACAGCAGCGACGCACGAATGCTCCTGGCTATCGCGGACAACCTCATCCGGCGCAGCGTCTGGATCCTCGGCGGTGACGGCTGGGCCTATGACATCGGCTACGGCGGCCTCGACCATGTCCTGGCCAGCGGCCGCGACGTCAATGTGCTCGTCATGGACACCGAAGTGTATTCCAACACCGGCGGCCAGTGCTCGAAGTCCACGCCGCGCGGCGCGGTGGCGAAGTTTGCCGCGGGCGGCAAGTCGTTGCGGAAGAAGGATCTGGGCCTCATTGCCATGGGCTACGGCTCAGTTTACGTGGCCAGCGTGGCCATGGGCGCCAAGGACGAGCACACGCTCAAGGCCTTCATCGAGGCTGAATCCTATCAGGGCCCATCGCTCATCATCGCTTACAGCCATTGTATCGCCCACGGCATTGACCTGGACCGGGGCGCGGGCGCCAAACAGCAGCGCCTGGCGGTCGAGTCCGGTCAATGGCTGCTCTATCGCTACGACCCGCGTCGCGCGGAGAAGGGCGAGAATCCGCTGCAATTGGATAGCGCAGCGGCCAAGACGAAGGTGCAGGATTACCTGCTCTCGGAGAACCGGTTCAAGATGCTCACCAAGAGCAAGCCGGAGGACGCCAAGAAGTTCTTCGCCCAGGCGCAGACCGACGCCGACCGGCGCTTTGCCTACTACCAGTACCTGGTAGGCTCCAAGCCCGGCAATGCCGCCGCCTCCGAGGCTAAACCGACCACGTCTGTGGACCAGCAGCCCTGACACGCACCACGCACCACGCAACACGTTTCACGCATGACAGTTTAACGAAGTAACTCTGCAAGAATTATGGATCTCAAAACTACTTATCTCGGCCTCAAACTTCGCACGCCGCTGGTTCCCGCGGCTTCACCGCTGTCGGAGGAAATCGACGGCATCAAGCAGATGGAAGACGCCGGCGCGTCGGCGGTGGTGCTTTACTCCTTGTTCGAGGAGCAACTGCGCCAGGACCGCGCCGAACTGGATCACCACATGGAGCACGGCACGGAAAGCTTTGCCGAGGCGCTCACCTACTTCCCGGAGCCGAAGGAATTCCGCCTTGGGCCGGAGGAGTATCTCAAGCACATTGCCGCGGCCAAGCAGGCGGTGCGCATCCCGGTCATCGCCAGCCTCAACGGCTCTTCGGCCGGCGGTTGGACGGAGTATGCCAAGGGTATTCAGCAGGCCGGGGCGGATGCCCTGGAGCTGAACATCTACTACATCCCGACGAACATGGACCTCAGCTCCGCCCAGGTCGAGCAGACCTACTTGGATATCCTCAAGGCGGTTAAGGCCACGGTCACCATCCCGGTGGCGGTGAAGCTCAGCCCGTTCTTCACCAACTTCGCCAACATGGCGAAGCGGTTGGACGAGGCGGGCGCGAACGGCCTGGTGCTGTTCAACCGCTTCTACCAGCCGGACATTGACCTGGAGGCGCTGGAGGTGAAGCCGAATATCCTGCTGAGCACGCCGATGGCCATGCGTGTTCCGTTGCGCTGGATTGCCCTGCTCTACGGCAAGGTGCGTCCCAGCCTCGCGGCCACCAGCGGCATCCACCGTGCCACGGACGTTCTCAAGATGCTCATGGCCGGGGCCGACGCCACGATGCTGTGCTCCGCGCTCATCCGGCACGGGGTCCGGCAGATCGGTGTCATCGAGCGCGACATGATCGCCTGGATGGAAGAGCACGAATACGAATCCGTCACTCAGCTCAAGGGCAGCCTGAGCCAGAAGAACTGTCCCGACGCGAGCGCTTTCGAGCGCGCCCAATACATGCGGGCCATTTCGCAGTACGCGGCTCCTGAGTCCAAGTAACCGCAGCCGACGGCGACGCCTGCCGTCCCGCGCGCTAGCGTAAGCGCGTGGGCGTCTGGCTGTGTTGGGCCGGGAATCGCCTGCGCAGGCTCGCCGGGACTAGCGTTTTGTCGGTATCACCTGCCGGCGCACCTCGTGGCGGCCGCGCAATTCATCCTAAGTTCCGTAGTTGGAACCACGGATTTCGCGGATAACACGGATAAACTATTAGCGCTCTCCAAGGTTGCCTTTAACTTTAGCAAGGCGAATGAGTGCGCATGATAGCAGCCGACGAACGTGGTTTCCCCGATCAGGCAGCAGCCTCATCCGGAGCGCGGGTCCTCGGTCCTTTTCCGCACCAACCTGACTTCGGGCCTCTGGGACAAGCTGGCCGATGTGCCGGCCCAATCCACGAACAGCACGGCGCACGTGACCGATCCCGCGGTGACCAACAGCCCGCAGCGGTTTTACCGCGTGGTGGCGCCGCCGTGGTCATAAGCAAGCTGGAGTACGGAACCCTCAGCGCCCACCACATTTGAAGCATGGGGATGCCGCTCCTAACGGAGCTTGGACTGCGCGTGGGTGTCCGTTTCTATAAACATGCCACTCCTACGGAGTTGATTTCACGCGGCCTGCGTGGTGATGCCTACCAGAGCAACCAGTTTAATTAAACTCTTGAGATCCATGCGATCTGGCTGAGCTCCGATCTCGCTTTCGGAAGCCAACCCTGCCGGGTTGGACTGCCCGCCAGAAATGCCGGGGAAGACCTCACGCCCGCCCGCGCCGGCACGCACTAATCAGGAGTTGCTAACTGCAACCCAGGCTCTCGCCGCAGTTCAGGCACTTGTAGCAGGCGCCGCTTCGGACGGTGACGTGGCCGCAGTTCGGGCAGGTGGGGGCATCTTGCTGGAAGTGCGCGACTGATTCGCTGAGGGTCTTCACCTGCCGCTCGGTGTGGGCGGGCTTGGACTGGGCCTGACCATTGCCACCGTTGCCGGACTTTGCCTCCAGGATGTCAGTATCATCCGCGATAGCCAGATCTGGCACGGGCCGGTTGATCTTCTTCTTCTCTGCTTCCTGCAAACCGGGAATGGCCAGCTCCGGCTGGTTACGGTTGGGCACATTGGCTTCCCGGAAGCCGGGGATGAACTGTACGGCCATCCAACGGAACACGTAATCGGTAATGGAGGCCGCGTTGCGGATTTCTGGGTTCTTGGTGAAACCCGATGGCTCGAAGCGCACATGGGCGAATTTTCGGACCAGCGCTTCCAGCGGCACGCCGTACTGCAGGGCCATGCTGGTCAAGGTGCCGATGCCGTCCATCAGCCCGCCGATGGTCGAACCTTCCTTCGCCATGGTAATGAACAACTCGCCTGGCCGGTTGTCGGCAAACAGCCCGACGGTGAGGTAACCTTCGTGACCGGCGATGTCGAACTTGTGGGTGATGGCGGTGCGGGTGTCCGAGAGCCGGCGGCGCAACGGCTTGCCGGCCAGAGCGGCGAGCCTGGTAACCTCGGTGTCGAGGTTCTTGATGCGGGCTTCCAGGGCGGTGGCGTCCACCGCCGGGGCTTTTTCGCCGCCGTCGTTCGTGCGTTTCGTGTTGAGTGGCTGCGAGCGTTTCGATCCGTCGCGATAGATGGCGACGCACTTGAGGCCCATCTTCCACGCTTGCACGTAGGCGTCACGAATGTCCTCGATCGTGCTTTCATTGGGCATGTTGACCGTCTTCGAAATGGCGCCGCTGATGAAGGGCTGAGCTGCTCCCATCATCTTCAGGTGGGCCAGGGCCTGGATGCTCCGCTGGCCGCGATAAGGTTTGAAGGCGCAGTCGAAGATGGTCAGATGCTCCGGCTTGAGGCCGCTGGAGACGGTTTGGCCGGCATCGGTAATATCCTCGATGGTGTCGTATTTCGCGATGTGCGCAATGATGCGCTCGGACTCCTGGGCGCTGTAGCCCAACCGGCGCAGGCCTTCGGGCACCGTGCGGTTGACGATCTTCAGCATCCCGCCGCCCGCCAATAGCTTGTATTTCACCAGCGCGATATCCGGCTCGATGCCGGTCGTATCGCAATCCATCAGGAAGGCAATGGTGCCGGTGGGCGCGAGCACGGTGACTTGCGCGTTGCGGTAGCCCACAGCGCGGCCGCGTTCGAGCGCCACGTCCCAGGCCTTGCGGGCATCCTCTTTCAGATAATTGAATTCCGCGCTCGGCTGAATCTCCTCCACGGCGTCGCGATGCTGCTTGATGACGCTAAGCATGGATTCGACGTTGTCGGCGGCCAGCGGCTTGGTTACGTGCGCACAACGGGCATCGCGATAGCCCTTGAAGGCGCCTTTGACAGAGGCAATCTCCGCCGATTGCTCGTAAGCGTGGCCGGTCATGATTGCCGTTAACGCACCAGCCAGGGCGCGGCCCTCGTTGGAGTCGTAGGGCAGGCCATAGCTCATGATGAGCGAGCCGAGGTTGGCGTAACCGAGACCGAGCGTGCGGAAGATGTGGGAGTTCTCCGCGATTTCCTGGGTTGGATAGCTGGCGGTGTCGATCAGGATTTCCTGGGCGGTGATGAAGATCTGCACGGCGGCCTTGAACCGCGTGATATCGAACGTGCCGTTCTCGCGCTTGAACTTCATCAGGTTCAGCGAGGCGAGGTTACAGGCCGTGTTGTTAAGGAAGACGTATTCCGAGCAGGGATTGGTCGAGTGAATCGGCTCGGTGCCCTTGCAGGTGTGCCATTTCTGGACGACCCCGTCGTACTGCAGGCCCGGGTCACCACAGGTCCAAGTGCCCTCGGCGATCTTGCGCAGCAGCGCGCTGGCATCCTTCTTTTCGAGCGGATTCCCGGTCGTGATGGAACGGGTCCACCATTCCTTGCCCTCCTGGGCGGCCTGCATAAACGCATCGCTGACACGCACAGACAGATTCTCGTTCTGGTACATCACGCTGCCGTAGGCTTCGCCGTTGTACGAACCGTCGTAGCCCTGCTCGATCAGTGCCCAGGCCTTCCGCTCCTCCTTCATCTTGGCTTCGATGAATTCCTCGATGTCCCCGTGCCAATCGTGGAGCGTGTTCATCTTGGCGGCGCGGCGCGTCTTGCCGCCGGACTTTACCACGTTGGCCACCTGGTCATAGACCTTCAGGAACGACAGGGGACCGCTGGGCCGGCCGCCACCGCTGAGCTTCTCCTTGCTGGAGCGGATGGGCGATAGATCGGTGCCGGTCCCCGAGCCGAACTTGAAGAGCATCGCCTCGCTGTGCGCCAAGCGCATGATGGACTCCATGTTGTCCTCGACCGACTGGATGAAGCAGGCGCTGCATTGCGGAGATTCGTACTGCGTCTTCGCCCGCTCTGCCCGGCCCGTCCGGGGATCGCAAACCCAGTTGCCGCGGCTGGACGAGTTGCCGACGTGATACTGGTGATACAACCCGACGTTGAACCAAACGGGTGAGTTGAAGGCGCCGTACTGATTCAGGCACAGCCAGGTCAGTTCGTCGTAGAACACTTCGCCGCCGGCTTTGGTGAAGTAGCCGTCCTTGACCCCCCAGTCCGCGATCGTGCGGCAAACGCGGTGAATTAGCTGGCGGACAGAATGCTCCCGCTCGGGGGTGCCCTGCTCGCCGTAAAAATACTTCGACACGACCACCTTCGTGGCCAGTTGCGACCAGGTCTTGGGCACCTCGACATTTTCCTGTTTGAAAATGATCTTCCCCGCGTCGTCGGTGATTTCTGCCGTCCGCTGGTCCCATTCGATTTGGTCGAACGGTTTAATCTTGGAATCGCTGAAGGTCCTCGCGATGCTGAGTGTTTTTCTGGGCGATCCAGCGCTGTTCTTGGGAGCTCTGGTCGCAGCAACCGTCGTGGGCCGACGACGACCCTTGGGGGGTGCCTCAGCCATAGCCTCTTCCGTGGTATCTATCATATTCGTTCCTTCCACCTGCCGTTCCGCTGGTTTTTCGCCCTTCGACGATCCACCCTGCGGATTTGATTCAAATTCGCCGATTTCTTAAGCATTTAGGCCTCTCCCCGAGGCTCACACACACCCTATTAGTTGGGTAACACTGCAAACCTACCCACCACCTGTTGGGGGAACAAGAGAATTGTTGAAATATTTACGCTAACGTTATTTCATTAAGAAAACGGGGCAGATTACTGCCAAGACTGCGGGATAGACGACACCGAGCAACCCCTCACCCCAACCCTCTGAACCTCGGAAACATCCAACATCGAACGCCCAACATCCAATCCCAAGGGGAGAGGGAGCAGTGCTAGGAATTGGAACCTAGTCTGGAGGGGATCATGCTCAGAACTGCTGGCACCGCGGAAACGGCGTGA
>CAIWJG010000052.1 GCA_903912925.1 uncultured Verrucomicrobia subdivision 3 bacterium
ACATTCGCCCTTCGGTTTTCGGATTTCGGATTTCGGCCCTCCTTCGGTTTTCGGGTTTCGGATTTCGGATTTCCCCCCAGCCCCGGCCCCGGCCCCGGCCCCAGCCCCGGCCCCGGCCTGGACGGCGTCTATCTCGACTCCCTGGAAATGTCCGCCACCGAGCTGAACTATCGCCGCGAGCATTTCCGCACCGCGAGCGTCCCGCTCGTCTTCGACCGCGAAGGCCGGCCCTGCCAACTGATGATCTTCAACACCTGGACGTTCGAGCGCGACATCGCCGCCCAGATGCACGCTCGCGGCAAGCTGATGTTTGCGAATGCCGTCCTCTGGCAGTACTCCTTCCCCGCCCCCCTGCTCGACGTGCTTGGCACCGAGGTCAACTGGCTGCACCAGGGCGAATACCTGCCCGACACCGACGCGGTGATGAGCTTCCGCCGCGCCCTTTGCCGCCAAAAGCCCTACTGCCTGCTCATGAACACCGACTACGCCAAGTTCACGCCGGAGCTGGTGGAGTGCTATTTCCAGCGTTGCCTCTTCTATGGCATTTGGCCTGGCTTCTTCGACGAGGAAGCCGCCTCGAAAGACCCGTATTGGGTTTCAGCGAAGAAGTGGTATGAACGCGACCGCCCGCTCTTCAAGAAATACATCCCGCTGCTCCGGCGCCTCACCGCCGCCGGCTGGCAGCCACTGACCCACGCCTCGTGCGACAATTCAAACATCCCGATCGAGCGTTTCGGCCCTGAGCCTGGCGGCACGGTATTCCTGACCCTGCTCAATGACACAGCGAACACGCAGAGCGGAACGGTAACGGCAGACCTCAAGGCACTGGGCTGGAAGCAACCCGCCTCCGCCCGCGAGTTGGTATCCGGCAACCTTGCCCCACCCGCTGGCCGAGGCTGGCACATTTCCCTGCGTCCCCAACAGGCCGAGGTGCTGTGCCTCGCCCTGGACTCAGTTCCAACCTCAGGCGAATCGCGACAAAGCGTCAAGCCCAGGAACTGACCGCTTTGGTTTGCAAGTGAAGTTGGATGTGAGACGTGAAACGTGAAACGTGAAGGAAAGGCGAATGACCGGGCACGCTCCCCAGCTCACAGCTCACGTTTCACGTTTCACGTTTCACTTCTGACGTTTCAGCGTTGCTGGACAACCTTGCCGCCGCAGTGCCCCACAAGGAACTCATCCGCAGCTACCCGGGTGCGCCCACCCAAATATCACCTCCCAAATATTGCTGTCGCGGGGCGAGCAAATATTGCTTGAAAGGTTCCAACTCAGAGCCTACGGTGCCAACGGTTTGATCACGAGCAACCCACAACCAAAGAAAGGCTAAAGGCTAAAGGCTGAAGACATACCCATGCTCGATCCGCAATTCAGCCTTTAGCCTTTCGCCTTTAGCCTTTCCTCAAAGCAGGGAGCGATTGATGTCAGCCGAGTCAAATGAGTCAAAATACCTGATCCTGGATGACCTCGAGGTGCCCGCGAAGGTGCTCGAGAACTGGCAGGTCACCATTGATATGCTGGCGGAGATCGCGGGCATTCCGGCGGCGCTGATCATGCGGGTGCATGCCCGCGAAATCGAGGTATTCCTCAGCAGCCACAGCCCCGGCAACGTTTACCATCCAGGCGAAAAGGCCCCGCTGGATACGGGGCTATACTGCGAAACCGTCATGCGCACCCAGCGCAAACTGGTGGTTCCCAATTCCCTGAAAGACCCGGACTGGGACCACAATCCGGACATCAAGCTGGGCATGATCTCCTACTGCGGCGTTCCTCTCACCTGGCCGAACGGCGAGATTTTCGGGACGATCTGCATCCTCGACCAGAAGGCCAACGCGTTCACTCAGCAGACTCACCATCTGCTAGATCGTTTTCGCGACAGCATTCAGTTGAGCATCGCGAGCATCTACCAATCGAACCTTGCTCGTCATCAGAAGGAAGAAGCGGAAAGCGATCTGCGCGCTAGCGAATCCCACAGCCAGCGCTATCTGGACACCACCCAAACGATGATGCTGGCGCTGGACGCGACCGGCTGCGTTACCATGCTCAACCATGCCGGGCAAGCACTCCTGGGCTACACGCGAGCGGAAATCCTCGGCCGCAATTGGTTCGCCACCTGCCTGCCCCAGCCGGAAGGCTTGGACAGCATGTATCCGGTCTTCCAACGCATCATGACCGGCGAACTGGAGGCGTTCGCTGAATACGAGAACGTCGTGGTTTGCCGGGATGGCCGCCAACGCCTGATCGGCTGGCGAAACTCCTATTTCCGGGACGACGCGGGCCGCATCGTCGGCACCTTGAGTTGCGGCGAGGACATCACCGAGCGCAAGCGGGGGGAGGAGTCGTTGCGGACCGCCGCGGCTTACGCCCGCAGCCTCCTGGAGGCGAGCCTCGATCCGCTCGTCACCATCAGCGCGGGAGGGAAGATCACCGACGTCAATGACGCCTCCGTGGCGGTTACCGGTGTGCCGCGCGAGCAGCTCATCGGCACGGACTTCTCGGATTACTTCACCGAGCCGGTCAAGGCGCGCGAAGGCTACCAGCGGGTCTTTGCGGAGGGCTTCGTGCGCGACTATCCGCTGGCCATCCGACACGTCTCCGGCCGGATGACCGACGTGCTGTACAATGCCACGGTTTATCGGGATGCCCAAGGCAGACTACAAGGGGTCTTTGCCGCCGCGCGCGACATCACCGAGCGCAAGCAAGCTGCCGAGGAACTGCGGCTGAGCGAGGAGCGCTACCGGTCCATCCTCAACGCCACGCCCGACGCCATCGCCATCATGGACACGGCGGGGCGGGTCGTCATGATTTCGCCGGCCACGGTGGCGATGTTCGGCTACCAACGAGCGGAGGAGTTGCTGGGGAAATGGGTCACGGACTTTATTGTCCCCGAGGAGCGAGCGAGCGCGGTGTCCAATCTCGGCCTGATCTTCCAAGGCAAGTCTCCCGGCCTGATGGAATACCGCTGTTTGCGGGCCGACGGCAGCCTCTTCGACGTGGAGGCGAACGGGGAGATCATCCGGGACGCCGCCGGGCATCACGTCCAGATGGTTGCCATCGTGCGCGACATCACCGAGCGCAAGCGGACGGCGGCGGCGTTACGGGAGAGCGAGGAGCGTTTCCGCAACTTGCTGCAAGATGTGCCGGGGGTGGCCGTGCAGGGCTACCGGCTGGATGGCACCACCACCTATTGGAACCAAGCGTCCGAAGCGCTCTACGGCTACACGGCGCAAGACGCAGTGGATCGCAGTTTGCTCGATCTGGTCATTCCGCCGGAAATGCGGGAAGACGTCCGGCAGGCGATGCGCCAAATGGCCGAGACCGGGCAAACCATCCCCGCGTCCGAACTTTCCCTGATGCGAAAAGACGGGTCCCGCGTGGCGGTTTTTTCCAGTCATGTCGTCGTGCGGATCCCCGGGCGCTCCGCGGAGATGTTCTGCCTGGATATTGACCTCACCGAGCGCAAGCTGGCGGAGGCGGCTTTGCGCGAGAGCGAGCTGAAATTCCGCACCTTGTTCGAGACCACAGAAGGGGCCATTTTGCTGTTTGCCGACAATCGTTGGGTGGACTGCAACGCCAAGGCGTTGAGCATTTATGGCGGCACGCGGGAGCAGATCCTTGGCGCACATCCGAGCCGGTTCTCACCGCCTATACAACCCGATGGGCGGTCTTCAGAGGAAGAGGCGATCAAAAAGATCAATCTGGCCTTGACGGTCGGACCACAAGTTTTCGAATGGGAACACTGCCGGGTGGATGGAACACCTTTTACCGCCGAGGTCTCCCTGAACCGGCTGGATTTGGGAGGGAAGCCGCACATACAGGCAATCGTACGGGATATCACCAAACGCAAGCTGGCAGAGGCCGCGCTGCGCGAGAGCGAAGATCGCTTCCGCACGGTCGCCGACTTTACCGTTGCTATGGAATACTGGCGTCTCCCGGACGGCAGCCTGGCTTACATGTCGCCGTCTTGCGAGCGCCTCACCGGCTATTCGGCAGCGGAGTTTCTGCAAGCGCCAGAACTGCTGGCCGGCATCGTCCATCCCGAAGACCGCCAACGAATTGAGAGCCACTTTCACGACGCTTCAGAAACGACGGCTGGCCCGGAACAGCGTGAGTTGGAATTCCGCATCCACACCCGAAGCGGCGAAGCACGCTGGATCGGCCACGTCTGCCGGCCCGTCGTTGACCGCGATGGGAAGTTCTGTGGTATCCGCGCCTCCAACCGCGACCTCACCGAGCATAAGCAAGCTGCCGAGGAGCTGCGGCAGAGCGAGGAGCGCTACCGATCCATCCTCAACGCCACGCCCTACGCCATCGCCATCATGGACACGGCGGGGCAGCTCGTCATGATTTCGCCGGCAACGGTGGTGATGTTCGGCTACAAACGAGCGGAGGAGTTGCTGGGGAAATGGTTCGTGGACGTTATTGTCCCCGAGGATCGAGAGCGCGCGGTATTCGAGGTCGGCCTGATCTTCCAAGGCAAGAATCCCGGCCTGGTGGAATACCGCTGTTTGCGGGCCGACGGCAGCCTCTTCGACGTGGAGGCCAACGGGGAGGTCATCCGGGACGCCGCCGGGCAACACGTCCAGATAGTTGCCATCGTGCGCGACATCACCGAGCGCAAGCAGGCGGAAACCGCGCTGCGCGAGAGCGAAGATCGTTTCCGGGGGGTGGTCGAAGGTGCGGCCATGCCCATTTTTGTGAGTGTGGGGATGAAGTTCTCCTACCTCAACCCGGCCGCCTTGCAGTTGCTGGGGGCGACCACGCCCGAGCAGGTGCTCGGTCAACCTGTTCTTTCCCGCATCCATCCGGACTGCCACGCGAGCATTCAAAAGCGGGCCGCGAAGGTGTTTCAGGGGCAGCGAGGAGTGGCTCCGCCGCAGGCGGAGGTTTATCTCAAATTGGACGGCACGCCCGTGCCGGTGGAGGCGACGGCGTCACCGATCACTTACCAGGGCCAACCCGCGGCGGTCGTATTTGTGCAGGACATCACCGAGCGCAAGCGGCTCAAGGATTCCTTGCAGGAACTCAATCGGAGCCTGGAGCAGCGCGTGGCCGAGCGCACGGCGGAACTCTCCCTGGAGATTGCCGAACGCCGGCAGACCGAAGAGCGCCTCCGGGCCAGCGAACAACGCCACCGTGATTTGGTGGAATCCGTCCCGGACTGGGTCTGGCAAGTGGACAAGCACGCCATCTTTACCTTCTCCGGCCCCCAGTCACGCGACCTCCTGGGCTACGAGCCGGAGGAGATTCTGGGCCGGACTCCCTTTGACTTCATGCCCCCGGAGGAAGCCCAGCGGGTGATGTCATTCACTCTGCCGGCCATGATGCGCGGCGAGCCGATCCAGGCGATGGAAAACGTCTTGCGCCGGAAAGATGGCCGCTTGATCACGGTGGAAACCAACGGCGTGCCCATCCGGGATGCGGTGGGCAAATTGCGGGGCTATCGCGGTCTGGTCCATGACATCACTGAGCGCCGGCAGGCGGCGGAGACCCTCCGCCGTTCGGAGTTGAAATTCCGCACGCTCTTCGAGGCGACGGGCGACGCGGTGATGCTGTTGGACGAAACAGGGTTCTTCGAGTGCAACGAGACGGCGCTCCGCGTCATGGGCTGCACCAGCCCGGCGGAGTTGTGCGCGCTCCATCCCGCCGACCTTTCTCCACCGCAGCAACCGTGCGGCACGGATTCACGGACGCTGGCGCACGCGCGGATCGTCGCGGCGCAGACCGCGGGGAGCCAGCACTTCGAATGGGTGCATCGGCGGGCGGACACCGGCGAGACTTTCCCCGCCGAGGTAACGCTTACCGCTCTGCAACTGGAGGGGCGCCCTGTGCTCCAGGCGGTAGTGCGAGACCTCACCGAGCGCCGGCAGGCGGAGATCGAACATGCGGCGATCATCGCCACCGCCCCGGAAGGGTTCTTCATAGCGGATCGCGAGGGCCTGCTCCTGGAAGTCAACGATACCTATTGCCGGATGAGCGGTTACTCGCGCGCAGAGTTGCTCCGCCTGCGCATCGGGGATCTGGAGGCGGCGGAGGTCAGAGAGGAATCCGCGCGGCACCTCGCGAAAATCGCCACTCAGGGCTACGACCACTTCGAGACCCGCCACCACCGCCAGGATGGGAGCGTGTTCGATATTGCAGTCAACGTGCAATTTTCCCCAGTCCGGGGCGGCGTCTTCATCTCCTTCCTGCAAGACATCACAGAGCGCAAGCGGGCGGAGGTCGAACATGCAGCGATCATCACGGCCGCCCTGGAAGGGTTCTTCATAACGGATTTCGAGGGCCGGCTCCTCGAAGTCAACGATGCCTATTGCCGGATGAGCGGTTACTCGCGCGCGGAGTTGCTCACCCGGCACGTCTCGGAATTGGAGGCGGAGGATACGGTGCAGGACATCCAGCAGCGCACGGCGAAGATCATCGCCCAAGGCCACGACCAATTCGAGTCGCGCCACCGCCGCCAGGACGGGAGCACGTTCGATATTGCGGCCAGCGTGCAGTTTTCCTCCATGCGGGGCGGCGTCTTGATCTGCTTCCTGCAAGACATCACGGAGCGCAAGCGGGCGGAAGCGACGATGCACGCGGCCAAGGCTGCCGCCGAAGCTGCCAGCCTGGCCAAAAGCCGGTTCCTGGCGAACATGTCTCACGAAATCCGCACGCCGATGAACGCCATTCTCGGCTTCTCCCAACTGCTGCTGCGCGATATGGAGCGCTCCGACCGCTGTCAGCCAGAGTATGTGACCACCATCCTGCGCAGCGGGGAGCACCTGCTGCGAATCATCAACGATATCCTGGAGATGGCGCGCATTGAATCCGGCCAGGCGACGCTTAACCCGGCTCCCTTTGACCTTTACCGCTTGCTGGAAGATCTGGAGCGCATGTTCAGCCTGCGCGCCCAAACCAAGCAACTGCGCTTCCACATCGAGCGGCAGGACGAGGTGCCGCGCCACCTCCTGGCCGATGAAACCAAACTGCGCCAGGTGCTCATCAACCTGCTGGGCAACGCTGTGAAGTTCACCCCCAACGGCGGGGCGATCACCTTGCGGCTCCGCTCCGAGCCGGAGCCAGACGGAGCGCTGCGCTTGCACACCGAGGTGGAGGACACCGGCGTGGGGATCGCCCCGGGGGACATTCCGCACCTGTTCGAGCCCTTCTTCCAGACCCACGATAGCCAGCGTATCTCCGGCGGCACCGGGCTGGGGCTGCCCATCAGCCAGGAGTTCGTCCGCCTCATGGGGGGCAAGTTTGAAGTCACCAGCCAAGTCGGAGTGGGCAGCACGTTCCGGTTTGACGTGCGGGTGAGCCGGGCGCAGGCAACCGCCGCCGGAGCGGAACGCACCTCGGCCCCAGGCGTAGTGCAGCTCCAGCCGGGGCAGCCGGCCTGCCGGGTGTTGGTCGTGGATGACCAACCGGAAAACCTCCAACTGCTCACGCTCTTGCTCGCCCCCGTCGGCTTTGACATCCGCACCGCCGCGGACGGCGCGGAGGCGGTGGCCCAGTGCCAGGAATGGCTACCGCACCTGGTGTTGATGGATCTGCGTATGCCGGGGATGGACGGCTACGAAGCGACGCGGCGGCTTCGCGCGGCGCTCGGCACGACGGTGAAGATCATCGCCCTGAGTGCCGGCGTGTTTATCGAAGATCGCCAGCGGGCGATGGCCGAAGGGGCGGACGCCTTCCTCGCGAAGCCATTCGATCACGCTGACCTGCTGGATAAGATTAAGGAACTCGTTGGCGTGGACTACGTTTACGACCCC
>CAIWJG010000053.1 GCA_903912925.1 uncultured Verrucomicrobia subdivision 3 bacterium
AGCGTAAGAGCGTGGAGCGTCGCAGCGCGTTCGAGGTCACCACGCTCTACGCTCAAACGCTTCACGCTCTCAGGGTGCTCGCGGGCCATAATGTTAGGATTACGCCTAAGGTCTGGAAGTTGTTTTTGCACGAGCTCTTACGTCGGCTCCTACAGTTTCCAAATAGGCTGTTGGGCCTATCCGCCGCCCTGCTGTTCACATCCACCCTCGTCACCGCCACCGCCACGCCGGCCATGCGCGTCGTACGGACCAGCAGCAGCGGGACCCCTCTATTGGTCAACGGCGGTTTCGAAGCGGTCCAGCCAGGCAAGCCAACCTCCTGGTTTGCCTGGCAGCAAGGCTTCCGCCTCGCACCCGGGGAAGGCCACACTGGCTCCCCAGGCGTCGTTTGTGAGCGCCGCGAAGGCGAAGGCGAGTTCGGTGCCAGCCAGGCGCTCACCCTCAACCGGACGAACATCGCGCCCTTCATCATCCGGGGCTGGAGCAAGGCCGAGAACGTCAGCGGCAGCCCAGACAATGGCTACTCCCTCTACGTGGACATCGTCTATGCCGATGGCACTCCTCTCTGGGGCCAGACCGTGAGCTTCACCTGCGGCACACACGATTGGGAACAGCGCCAGTTCGTGCTGCTGCCGGACAAGCCTGTGAAGTCGCTCACACTGCACTGCCTCTTCCGCGGCCACACCGGTAAAGTGTGGTTCGACGACGTCTCGCTGGAAGAAGTGGCAACCCCGGCGGGCGCGATCCTGTTTCAGGGGGCGACGCTGCGCGAAGCCACCCAGGCAAGGGCTGAGTCCAAAGCCGCCCGACGCAAGCTCTCCACGCACGACGGCATGAAACTGACGCTGCGCGACAACACGATCACCTCGCTGCAGCTCGATGGAAAGGAGTTGAGCGCCCCCTCGCCGTCCGGGTTCCTCGTTCGCGATGTCGCGGCGGATTCAGACGTATTCGCATTCACCAACAGCGTCTGCCAGGAACTCAGCCTGAAGCTGGAGGCCAGGTTCAAACCGGCCAAGGATCATCTGGCGATCGAAGGCCGCATAACTGACACGACCGGCCGCGATCGCGCCATTACGCTTCTCTTCGCCGTGCCACTGGACGCAACCGGCTGGCATTGGGGTGACGACGTGCGCCGGAGCCGCCTGATCGAGGGCACCGGCGAGTTTGCCAACACCATCAGCCTGCGCTCTGGCGCCAATGGCAAGATGTCGCTCTACCCGCTGGCCGCGGTCTGGAATGACCGCACCGGACTGGCGCTGGGCTTGGACATGGACCATCCGGCCCAATATCGCCTCGTCTATCATGCCGGCACCAAGCAGTTCTTCATCGCCTACGATGTTGGTCTGGCAAAGGACACCGCGAAGCCTCCCAGCAGCGCTGAGTTCCGGTTCGTCCTTTATTGCTTCGACCCGCGCTGGGGCTTCCGGGCCGCGTTGCAGAAATACTACGACCTCTTCCCGCAGCACTTCACCAAGCGCGTCACCCGCGAAGGCGTGTGGATGCCGTTCACGGACATCGCGAGTGTGCCTGGCTTCGACGACTTCGGGTTCGCCTTCCAGGAGGGCGCTTCCAACGTCGCGTTCGATGACCAGCATGGCATCGCCAGCTTCGTTTATGTCGAGCCGATGAGCCACTGGCTGGCGATGCCCCGCGATGTGCCTCGCACTTACGAGAGTGCCATGTCCGTCTTGAACAAGGACCTCACCGGCGCCCGGGGGAAGGACGCCGCGGACATGGCGGCGGCCACCCTCACCAGCGGAATCGAGAACTCAGACGGCCGCCTCTCCCTCTACCTGGTGAAGGCCCCCTGGTGCGACGGCGGTGTCTTCTCGCTCAATCCCGATCCAGCCATTCCCACTACCCCCGACCACCCCTTCAATAAGGCAATGGTCATGCAGCAATCCATCGCCGCCGCCTTCAAGAAGAACGAGCCCAAAGACAAAGCAACTGAACCTCCAACCTCCAACCTCCAACGCCCCGGGATCACGCCATTATTGGCTGTTGGGCGTTCGATGTTGGATGTTGGATGTTTCGGAGGTTCATGGGCATCCCACCCGCCCAACCCCTTGCGCCTTCGTAGCAGCCGACGTCAGTCGGCTCTAACATTCGGTTCATCGGCATCCCACCCGCCCAACCCCTTGCGCCGCTGCACATTCGCCCTTCGGTTTTCGGATTTCGGATTTCGG
>CAIWJG010000054.1 GCA_903912925.1 uncultured Verrucomicrobia subdivision 3 bacterium
AGACAAAGCAGAAAATGAGAAAGCAGAAAGCAGTAATAGGAGGGGGTGGAGTGCCAAACGAGTGGCTGCGGATTTCTGCTTTCTGCTGTCTAGATTTCAGCTTTGTCTTCGGGTCGGGGCGGGTGTCAGCGGGAAAGCCGGGTGAGGGCACCCGGCCTACAGCCTCCGCAAAACTTCTTGAGCCCGGCGCCGGTTCTACCGGCGCGAAGGGCTATCGGCCACGAATTGGCTCGCGCATCACTTGCCCATCAGGTGCTCGATCACCATCATAATGATCGAACTCACGTTCGATGCTACTCGGCGACGCGCTTCACTTGCCCATCAGGTGCTCGATCACCATCTGGTCGAGGGCGGCATAGTCTCGGTCGGCGATGAGCTGGTTGGCAGTCTTCTCGTCGAACGTGCGGGCCTTGCGCAGCAACTGCATGAACGTGCGCTTGCTGTTCGTGAGATGTGCCAGCCAGTGCTCCACCTTCGTCGTGCGGAACGGGTGTACGTCGAAGCAGACGTATTGGCCGTCCTTGCCGTAGCCATTGCGCTCGAGCGCGCGGACCTGATTGAAGGCGACGCGCAGGTTGGCGCTGCCGAAGGGTTTGTCCTGGTCGAACTTGAGGCCGTTCTGGTCGTTGAGGTGCAGCGACCAGAGCTTGCCGAAGGCCATCGCGAAGTCGATTTCGTCGGCGGGGTCGAGGCCGGCGAGGATCGCGTGCGCCGATTCGATGAGGCAACCGACCCGCTTCGCGTCGCACGTCAATTGTGCGATTGCCAGGGCGTGGCCGATGGTCGGTATGTACGCATGGTCCATCGGCTCGTTGGGCTTGGGCTCGATGGAGATGCGGATCTTCCGGTTGTGGGCCAGCATCTTGTCGAGTGCCTGAACGAGCAGCTCGACACTGCGCTGGCCGTTCTTGGCCTCGCGCATGTAGGTGCCTTCGCGCGCCAGCCAAAGCACGACCAGGTCGGTGTCGAGATAACCGGCGATGTCAATGCACCGCAGCGAGCGGTCGATGGCATATTGCCGGCACTTGGGGTCGTTGCTGGTGTAGGCACCGTCAATCGTATTCGGACTGAACCAAAGCCGCGGGGCGACCATCTCGGCCGCGACGCCGGCGTCATCCAGCTTCTGCTTGAGTTCTTTCGCTTCCTTGCGCAGTTGCGCGGCGGACTTGCCGTCAATGTCCGGCACGGCATCGTCGTCATGAAACATCATGGCGTCGAAGCCCAGCTTCTTGAGCTGCTCAAGCTTCCAATCGAAAGTTTGGACGGGGCGGGTTGTCGGGCCGTAGGGATCCTGGCCTTCGCTGATATTCCAGGGGCCGAAACAGAATTTGTATTGTTGTTGTTTTGCCATAAAAGTCAGGTGAGACTAGCCGGGGCGCCGGGAAATCAAAGCCCAAAATGCGTCCAAATTTGCGTGGCATGATGCCGCCTACGTGCTATAAACACCCCGAGGCAAATTATGACGACCAGCAAGCCAGCTACAAACACGGATCCCAATGCGCTGGGACGAGTTACCTTTCTCGACGGCCAGGGCGACCTGCCCATGCTTGAAATCAGCACCCCCTGGAGCACGGCTGAAATCTATCTCCTCGGCGCACATGTCACGCAATTCAAGAAGAAGGACGAGCCGCCACTGCTTTTTTTGAGCCAATGCAGCCGGTTCAACGAGGGACATCCTATCCGGGGGGGCATTCCGGTGATCTTCCCGTGGTTTGGCCAGCGGGAGGGGTTAGGCCAGCACGGGTTCGCGCGCGTGAAGTCCTGGGACTTGAAGGAGGTTCTCCCGGCCCCCGATGGCAGTGTCAGCGTGCGTTTCCGTCTGCCCGATTGTCCGGAGGCGGCAGCCTTCCCGCCATTCACGGCGGATTATGTCGTCACGGTGAACCAGTCGCTCACGCTGCAGCTCATCGTCACCAATCAATCCAAGGACGCGGAGTTCACGTTCGAGAATTGCCTGCATACCTACTTCGAGGTCGCCGACGCCACCGCCATCTCGATACACGGATTGAAGGGCGTGTCCTATTTGGACAAGGTGGCCAGCTTCCTGGAGAAGACGGAAACGAGCGACGCCCTGCGAGTCGCCTCTGAAGTGGACCGGATCTTCCTGAATACCGCCGGCACGGTGGAAATCCTCGACCCGCGCATTGGCCGAAGAATCCGCGTGGAGAAGCAGAGCTCCGCCTCAACGGTCGTTTGGAATCCCTGGATCGCAAAGTCACGGCAGATGTCTGATTTCGGCGACGAGGAATACGAACATATGATCTGCGTCGAATCTGGGAACGTGGCTTCCAACAGTATCAGCCTGCCCCCCGGCGGAATTTCGACGCTCACCGTTAAGCTGAGCAGCGAAACGCTGAAGTAGGTACTGCCCCAAGGCCATCATGGCAAATCTATCCGTCGCCTATGTAGTTTTGGCCTTCGCCCTGGCAGTCGGCGGTGGGGCTTTGGGCGCGTCGCTGGGGAGCTCACACCAGCGGTTGTGCGCCCTGATCAGCCTGGGGGCGGGAACGTTGCTGGGGGTTACCCTCTTTGCCATCCTGCCGGAGAGCCTCGCAGCGTTGCGCTGGTGGGGGACGTTGCTGGCGATGGGATCCGGTTACGCGGTCTTCTTTGTTATCAGCAAGTACGTTTACCACGTATGCCCGGCCTGCGCTGCGAGTCATTTCGATGAAGCGGCGGCCCATCACTTCAGCGAGATCGCCGCGGCCATGATGCTGGCGCTGGCAATTCATTGCACCGCCGATGGCGTGGCGCTCGCGGCGGGCCACGAGGCGGAAGCATCCCACTCTCCCGGGGGGCGGGCGCTGGACTTCTCCCTTATTATCGCCATTTGCGTCCACAAGGTTCCGGAAGGCCTGGCGCTTGGCGCCCTGTTGCTGGGCGCCGGTTTTAACCGCGCGCAAACTCTGATGCGAGTAACGGCGGTGGAATCAACGACCGTGCTCGGCGCTGTTCTGGGGTGGGTTTTCCTGCATCATATCTCCACTTTCTGGCTGGACGCGACCGTTGCGCACGTGGGTGGCGGGTTCCTGTTCCTGGCGGTGCATGCGGTGTTCGGGGAGATAATGAAGCACCACAAAGCCCTGGTGCTATCGAATTTCGCGCTGGGCTTCGGCGCTATCGGCGTCCTGAGCCTCTTGCTGCGGCTGCTTTGACCCTGAAAACAGCAGTTGAAACCACGAAAGACACGAAAGACACGGAACTCAGGTGCGGCCTCCTGTCCGCATATAATGGAACAGGTACTGTTGCGCGTAGCCGGCACTGGGACCGAAGTGACTGGCTGCGAACTGATGCAGGCGTTGTAGGCTGACTCGGCGGCGGGGGAAGTAAAGCTGCCGCAGAGCTTTCATCACCCAAACGTCCACGGGGAAGGCGGATTGGCTGCCATAGGCGAAGAGCAGGACGCAGTCGGCGATCTTCCGTCCGACGCCGGGCAATTTGATCAACTCGGCCCGCGCGACCTCAACCGGCAAATCGCGCAGGCGTTCCAGATCGCATTGGCCGCCTGCGATTAGGCCCGCGGTCGTCCGCAGATACGGCGCACGGAAACCCATCTTGCAGGCGCGCAGCTCGGCTTCCGTAGCGCGGGCCAGGCGGGCAGGGGCGGGGAACGCAGACGCGCGCGTCCCCCCGGGCACCACGGCCAGCGGCTCGCCGTAGCGCTCGCAGAGGAGGGTAATGATCTGCCGAATCTGGACGATCTGCTTGGTGGAGGACAGGATGAACGAGGCCAGGCATTCCCAGGGGTCCTGACGCAGCAGGCGCAACCCGCGACAGGCGGCCACGGCAGCGCGCATCGGCTCGTCGTTGGGAAATGCGCGCAGCACTTCACCCAAGTCCACATGCAGTTGAAGGTAATGGGTAAGCCAATCCCAATCGGCCACGGGCTCCGCGGTTTCGGCGGTGATCGAGCCCGATTCCGAGCGGAGGCGGACCCACCGGGTGCCGATCACGCCAGTCCACCAGCGGTCTTGCTGCTGCCAGCGGAATGCCTGGCCACAGGTGAGTGTGGTGGCCAGGTTGTAGTCGCGCAGGGCGAAGGTCCGGGTGGTTTCCAAACGGGTTTACCGCAGGCCGCGGCAAGCGAAGATCTGGATGGGCCACAGGGTGCGGCGATGATAGAGCACGTTGGTGATGCCCATCTCCGTGACCGACTCAAACTGTTGAACCACTTCACGCGGGACCGGACCGGACCGGGGCAGGTCACGATCCAGCTCGCGGACGAAGATGGCGTTCTGGCCTTTGCGGTCCTCGTAGCCGGGCCAGAAGTGGAACTGGTTGATGGCCCGGGAGTCGCTTCGGTAGAAGATCAACGGGTCGCCCGTCACAGTCGCTTTTGCCTCGGGCAGGTAGAAGGCGATTTCGCCGACCATGCTGTAATGATCGCCGATGATGAAGACCGGCTTGCCTTCCGCCAGCAGCACTTGGCGAGCTTCGCCGGCCGCCCGGGCGACACCACTCCAACCGCGCACCCGGTGGAGCGGGTCCTGATTTACGGGCAGCCGCGCGCCGGTCAGCTTGGTGATCAGGTTGGTGTCGTGACATAAGAAGACGGCGACTAATCCCAGAACGAGGCCGCTGATGAGCCAGGGCTTGATACGCGTCGCACCCAGGCGCCACCTCGTGTCCCAGTAGATTACCATCAGGCAAAACAAAGGCAGGACCGACGGGGCGATCCAGTTAGGCAGGATGCGGGAACGGAGCGAGTAAAGCAGGTAGGACAGAAACAACGGTGCGCCCATGCTGAAAAGATATACCAGGCGAGGGTCGTACCGGCCCCGGCGCCAAAAGGCGATGGCGGCCCAGACGGTGGCAACGAAGAAGATCGGGTTTAGCAAGCCAGCTTCAGCCCCGACAAATTCAAACAAGTAGCGCAGGGTCGGCTTCCACGCACTCTCGAGCCCCGCGTTGGCGGCCACGGCGCTAACGGTGACCCACTGTTGCTGCGAGTTCCAAATCAAGACGGGCAGGGCGCAGACCAGATTCACCAGCACCGCCAGATACGGACCCGGGCGCCGCAGGTGTTTGCGCGCAGCCGGCCAGAGGACGAAGAACACGGCCCAGCAGAGCAGTTGGAACAATGCGGTGTACTTGCTCAAGAACCCCAGTCCCATCCACAGGCCGACCCAAAGCCATTGCCGGGCAGTCCCGTTCGCCTGCACCGCGCGCCAGCCGGCCAGCATGGCAGCGGTCCAGAACAGCACGGAGAGCGGGTCAACCGTCATCAGGACCGCGCCGACGGAAGTCAACGGTGTGGCGGTGATGATCAGCAGCAGAAAGAATCCGGCGCGGGCATTGACCTCCCGGGCGAAGAAGCGGAGCACGAGAAGGCCGAGCACGGCGCCGATGACCGGGGAAAAGAAGCGCACGCCGAACGCGGTATCGCCCCAGAGGAATGTTCCCAGGAATTGCGTGTAGGCGATGAGCGGTGGTTTGCTGTAGTAAGACAGCGCCAGGTGTTTTGACCATAACCACTGGTAGGCTTCATCGCGGGAGAGTTCGATGATCGCGCTCCCGATGTAGGCCAGCCGGGCCACAAGCAGTGCGGCCAGAACCACGTAACCCAGGCGCAGCCAATGCTGGTCCAACGTGACATGCGGAGCGCGGCTGTCCCCAGCCGCAGCGGCTTGGGCTGAAGAGCGCCTGACGGGCGGCTGCCCGCGCGCGTTGGCAGTGGTGGCGGCTGCGGCTGAGGAGAGCCGCGCTCGGGTGGCAGCGCCGGGCAGCGTTCGGGCTGAGGAGGGAGACGCCATCGGGAACTCTGATTCTTCATTTTCATCCTGACTGGCTCCCAGGGCCGGGTTGAGCAGAGACGGGAACTTCCGCCACCAGAGCGGAAACCATCTTTGCCCCGCCCACACCCAGAGGGAGGTCAGGGTCCACACCGACGCTGCGGCATAACCCGCGCCCAGGATAGCTCCGGCGGTGACATCGCCCGGGTAATGGGCACCGTTGTAGATGCGGGAGAAGCTGACCAGGATGGCGCCGGGCAACATGAACCAAAGGCTACGGCGATAATAGATAAAGAGAATCATCGTGGCCGCGAACCAGTTGGCGGCATGTGAGGAGGGCATGCTGGTATAGTCGCCTTTGGCGTCGGACGGCGGCCTGGACTTTTCGCCCGGGGACCTGGCCGAGGGGGCCATGCTGGCTGAATCAGGATTGCGGCCAGGGCGATGAACGTCGGGCATTACCATGAAGGGGCGCGGCCGACCGACGGCGTGTTTGACGGTATTGTAGATCAACCCGTCCCCGAGCGGGAGAAGCACGACCAGCATGAGAAGGCAAACCACGCCGCGAGCTCGTCCCTTCCTAATCAGGAGAATGCCCGCCAGCAGCAGCAGCGGGCGGAAGAAGACATTGCCGCTTACAAACGGCATGACCACGTCGCAGACAGGATTGATCAACCTGAGGTTGATGAACCGGAACAACTCAATGTCCAGGGTCTGCAGCCAATCCATTAGCGAGGCAGCCAGCCTAATACACCACCAGCGAACGGACCGGATAGTCCTTCAGTTTCTGGCGTCCGCCAAGGAACCCGAGTTCGATGAGAAAGGAGATTTCCAGGATCTGGGCCCCCAACTGTTTTAGCAGGGCGGCGGCGGCGGCAGCAGTGCCGCCGGTGGCCAGCAAGTCGTCAATCAGCAGCACCCGGCTGCCAGGCTTAAGGGCGTCCACGTGGATGGCCACGGCGGCTGTGCCGTACTCAAGGTCGTACTCCTGTTCAAGCGTCCGGTAGGGGAGTTTGCCCTTCTTGCGAACGGGGATGAATCCGGCCTGAAGCTTCACCGCGGCGGCGGCGGCGAAAATGAAACCCCGAGCATCAATGCCCACGACCGCATCCACCGCCCCGGGCTGGAATCGCTCGGTGAGCAAATCGATGCTGCCGGAGAAGAGCCGCGCGTCAGCGAGCACCGGCGTGATGTCCTTAAACTGAATGCCGGGCTTGGGGAAGTCCGGGATATTGCGGATGGCGCGTTCGATGTCCGCGGGTGTTGGGTGTGGTTGGCTCATCATGGCTTAGTCGTTTCCAGCTTCTCAATCATCTTGCGCAGCTTCTTCAGCGCGATGTTCTGAATCTGGCGCACGCGCTCGCGGGTGACGCCGAATTTGACGCCTACTTCCTCGAGCGTCTTCTCCGGGCCGCCATCCAGGCCGAACCGCGCGCGCAGGATGGTCGCCTCGCGGTGATCCAGCGTCTTGACCATCTCCTGCAGCATCTTGGTCACCGTCTTTCCTTCGAGCTGCTCGTACGGAGTATCCGCGTTCTCATCCTGCACGACCTCGGCGAAGTTATTCGAATCCTCGTCGCCGATCGGGGCGTCGAGCGAGGCCGGCCGAATGGCCGCCATGCGCATCTGCGCCACGCGCGAGGAACTGATTCCCAACTCCTCGGCCAGCTCTTCGTCGGTTGGTTCGCGACCCAGTTCTTCCTGGAGCCGCATCGACGTGCGGCGCATCTTCGAGATCTTGTCCACCAGATGCACCGGCAGCCGGATGGTTTTGGATTGGTTGGCTAAAGCGCGTTTGATGGATTGCTTGATCCACCACGAGCCATAGGTCGAGAGCTTGCCGCCCTTGGCTGGGTCGAAGCGTTCGACGGCTTTCATCAGGCCGATGTTGCCCTCGCTGATCAGATCGAGCAGGGGCAGACCGATGCCTTCATAGTCGCGGGCGATTTTTACCACCAGGCGCAGGTTGGCCTTGATCATCTGCTCGCGGGCCTTCTTATCACCCTTCTTGATGCGGGCCGCCAGCTCGATTTCCTCCTGGGGCGTAAGCAGTTTGACCTGGCCGATCTCCCGGAGGTAGAGCTTAATGGCGGTGTCGCCATCGTAACTCGCTCGTTCCCGTTCTCGCGGGGCGGCCGGTTCTTCGCGTTCAGGTTTTGCTACGGCCGTCGCTTCTTCCAATTCCTCGGGCTTGACAGGTTCCTCTTGGACGAGTTCTTCCGCCTTCGGCTCACTTTCCTCGCCAGGCAACTCAGTCACCTCCACGTCAGACGGGCGGTGGCCGGACTGCTTGCGCGGCTTTTTCAAGCGAGCCGGGCGCGCCACGGGGCGCTGCTTTGGCCGCTTGGCCAGGTGACGTATTTTGTGAACAACCATAATCCGGACTGAGTATTTATTTCATACGCGGGAATTGGCAATCAAATAAAGCACCTCAAATTTCGAGCACCTTCTCGAAGCGTGTCAGATTACGCGGGCGCGTCCGGGTAATAAGCGCCACGTCCTCCAGTCGTACCCCGCCAATCTCGGGGTAATAAAGCCCTGGTTCGACTGTGACCACCTGGCCTGGCTTCAGCGTCCCGACCGAGTTCGCACCTACGCGGGGCGATTCGTGGATTTCCAGGCCCAGGCCGTGGCCCGTGCCATGGAAGAAGCCTTGCATGCGGCCCGCCTGCCTGCCGGTGCGGTAACCTTCGCGCTCGAAAAACTCCTGCACTTCGCGGTGCACTTGCCTCGTAGGCACCCCGGCTCGCATCTTCTGGAACGCGAGCTTCTGCCCCTGGAAGACCGTTTCATAGAGCTTGCGAATCGCTTCGCTGGCCCGGCCGCGGACGACCGTGCGAGTGATATCCCCAAAGTAACCGGTCTTTTGCGAGCGCGGGAAGATGTCCAGGATGATCGTTTCGTTGGCGCGCAGAGGGCCGTAGCCCCCCTCATGCGGGTCGCAGCCCTGGCGGCCGCCGGCAACGATGGTGTGATTGGCAAGCCCGCCCGCCTGCAGGATGGCGGTGTCAATAACCGCCCGCAGCTTCTCCGATGTCAGCGGCACCTCGTGGTAAAGCAGCCGGCCGCCTTTTCCGATCTTCGCCCGGCGAAGCACTTCGATCCCTTCGGCCATGCCAATCTCGGCCATCACCAGCGCGGCGCTGATCTTCTTGACCTCGGCGGCGGACTTGAATTCGCGCTCGGGGAAGAAGCTTCCAGGCCGGGCTGCCACCCGGACGCGGCGCCGCTGGAGATCGGCCGCCAGGCCGTAAGAAAAGCTCTGCGGAACCACCACACGCCGGATGCCCTTCTCGCGCAGGAGGGCCGCCAGGACGTCGGGGATGCCGGGCCGTTTGGCGCCTGTGTTCCGAAGCTTCCGCTGGTAGAGGCTGAGCGAGAGGACGTGGAGATGGGGGGCCTGCTTTCGAGCGCGGTCGATTTCCAGGTCGCTCATCACCACGTAGCTCCGTCCTCCGCTGCGCAGGAAGATAAAAGGGTCCGGCACGAACATGCCCACAGCGTAAAGCATGTCCGCATCGCGCTCCGTATCGGCCACCATCAGCAGGTGCTCAGGCTTTTTCATATCAAACGCCGAAGAGCCGGTCCCCGGCGTCGCCCAGGCCGGGGAGGATGTAGCCCTTTTCATTTAACTTCCGGTCAATGGCGGCGGTGAAGATCGGCAGGTCCGGATAATGGGTATGGACCCGGCGGATGCCTTCCGGCGCGGCCACCAGGTTCACCATCCGCACCTGCCTGACTCCCAGCTCCGCCAGCAAATCCATCGCGGCCACCGCGCTGCCGCCGGTGGCGAGCATCGGGTCAATCAGGACGACCTCGAACCGGCTCAGGTCTGGAGGCAGGCTTTTGTGGTAGGTGGTTGCCTGCAGCGTGGATTCCTCCCGCTTCAGGCCAATGAAACCGACCCGCGCATGTGGGATAAGCTGGAGAATCGAATCCAGCATGCCCAGGCCGGCGCGCAAGACGGGCACAAGCACCACCTCGCGTTTGAGCCGAACTCCGCTGGTCCGAGCCAGCGGCGTAGTGACTGAAACGGGCACGACGGCGAACGAGCGCGTTGCCTCGTAAAGCATGAGGGCGGCGATTTCGCTCAGAACCCGGCGAAACTCCTGCGAGCCGGTCCGCTTGTCGCGGAGCCGGGTCAGATTATGCAGCACCAGCGGGTGCTTAATGACGTTGACGTTCTTCACCGTCAGTGCAGATACGTCGGGGAGAGAAAGTAGAGATGGCCGGCCTGGAGTTTGGGCATTTCCAGCCCCAAATCCACTTTCACAGCCTTACTTTCTGTTTGGCCGAAGAGGCGGAACAGGTCGGAGATATCATAGCGTTGCTGATACTCGACCAGGTTGGCCTTCTCAATGTTGGCGATCTTCTTGGTGCGTTTGACGGCGTCTTCGAAGGTGCCCAGCTCATCCACGAAGCCCAGCTTGAAGGCCTCGTTGCCCGAGAGGATACGGCCGTCGGCATAATCAGCCCAATCCTCGGTCAGGTGGCGGCCCGTTTCTTTGTTTTTGGCCTGTGCCTGCTTGCGGCCCTCCGCTACGACGCCCTTGAATTTCTCATAGGTTTCAGTGATTAACGACTGCACCATGGCGCGCTCTTCCTGCGTAATGGAGTCCGGCTCACGCGAGCCGCTGAGCATGTCTTTGTACTTCCCGCTCTTGAACGTCTCCGGACGCACCCCCACCTTGTCCATCAGGCCGCGATAGTTCCAGGTGCTCATGATCACGCCAATGCTGCCGGTGATGGTCAGATCGTTCGCTATAATCCAACGGCAGGGAGCCGACACGTAATAGCCGCCGGAGGCGGCCAGACTCCCCATCGAGCATACCACCTGCTTACCGTGGTCCTTTGTTTGGAATTCACTAATGGCCCGGCTGATCTCATCGGAGGCCAGCACTTCGCCGCCCGGAGAATCCACCTTGAGGATCACCGCCTTGACCTTTTCATCCTCCCCGGCCCGATTCAACTGGGCCTTGATCACATCCACCATGTTGTAACCGGTTTGGTCAATGGCTCGGCTGGTGATGATGCCATCAACATTAATCACGGCGATCTTGGTGGACACGTCGTTGTCCTGGGTAACGACCTCATCCAACCGCGGGCCGGTCGTGTGGCCGCGGCTGACCTTCACGGGAACGAAGCCGCGCACGAAATGTCCCAGGTTGAAGAGCAGGCTGATGCCGAGGAACACCAAGACTACGAGCGCAAAAGCCATCCAACCGCGGCCACCCCGGCGCGCCCGGGCTGGCGCTGGCGGCACGATAATCGGCGGGGGGGTTAGGGGCGGGGGTGGTGTTGCGACCGGCGGTGTTGCGACCGGCGGCGGCGTGCCGGGCGGTGGTGCTGTATTCTCTTCCATAATTGGCGCAACCTAGCGTAAGCCCCCCGGGCGAGCAAGCGCATTAGGAGGCCGTTGCAGCGGTGGTGCGCATCTTAGATTTTTCGGGGCGTGGACATTCTTGACCAATGCCGCTAGCCCGGACATTTCACACTCGCGAGGGCGGAGCGCCTGCATGTTGCCGGCTTACCGCGTTCGAATGGTTTAAGCCGGCA
>CAIWJG010000055.1 GCA_903912925.1 uncultured Verrucomicrobia subdivision 3 bacterium
CGGACGCATTTCCCAAGTCTGGCGCAACACGGGGAGCGGGTTTACGAATGTCCCCATCGCCGGTCTGCCGGGCGTGGGCGCCAGTTCGGCGGCGTGGGGTGATTATGACAACGATGGCCGCCTCGATTTTCTGCTCACGGGAACCCCAACAGCCCCAACCGCAGAAAGCCACCAAGGAATTTCCCAGCTCTGGCGCAACTCGACGCCCGTGACCAACACGCCGCCCAGCGCGCCCACCGGCCTGGCCATGACCACAACCACCAACGCCGCGATGCTCTCCTGGAACGCCGCCGCCGACGCGCAAACGCCCGCCCCCGGCCTCACCTACAATGTCCGTGCCGGCACCACCCCGGGCGGCACAGACCTCCTGGCCGCGCACGTGAGCGGCCCAACCGGCTTGCGCCAGGTGCCGGCGCCAGGCAACGCGCAGTTGCGCCTCAGCCTTCCGCTCGCCGGCGTCACCAGCGGCCAGACGGTGTATTGGAGCGTGCAAGCCGTGGACAGCGCGTTCGCCGGCGGCCCCTTCGCCACCGAGACCAGCGTGGTCAGCCTGCCGCAATTGCGCCTGGCCCCGAGCGATCCCACCAACGCCGTCGTCTCCTGGAGCCCGCCCACCTGGGGCTGGGTGTTGCAGGAAAGCACGAACCTGAACGTGCGGAACTGGAGCCCGGCGGCCAGCGGCGAGGCCAACCCGGTGCGCCTCCCGACCACGCCGCCCGCGCGGTTCTATCGTCTCAGCAGACCCTGAATCGAACTGATACTGATAAGAATTTGGTTTTTGGGCGCCGCGCAGGTACTCAGCGCTGCGCGGGTACTCTGGGCCAAGCTCCACACCGCCAGTCACGTCAAACCGGCCCCCGGCCTCAGCTACGCCGTCTGGCCGAAGTTCGACCCCGCCTTGCTCGTCGAGGACACGCTCGAAATCCCGGTCCAGGTCAACGGCAAGCTTCGGGACGTCATCAAGGTTTCCGCCACCGCTTCCCAGGCCGACTTGGAGGCGGCGGCCAAGGCATCCGAGAAGGTGAAGCCGTTCCTGGAAGGCAAGACCATCAGGAAGGTCATCGTCCTACCGAAGAAGTTGGTGAACATCGTGGCAGCGTGAGCCCGCGGGCGCGGACGTTTCGCCAATCGCTGCTTACAGCTACGGCATCATGATGCGGTAAAACTTCCAGGCAGGCGTGGCGTTGGTATCCCTCACCGTGGTCGTGGAGTTGGTCAGGATGACTTGCGTCAGGAAATCCCAGCGCGCCAGATTGGTGGACACCTGGACGAGATTCGTTGTGCCGGTCAGGCCTGAAAACGTGAATTGAAACTGACCGTCGGAATAGTATTTCATTGAGCCGGCCAGAATTTCCGGTCGCGGCACTGGCAGACCGGTATAGGCGGCAATCTGGCAGGACAGCCACGGACCGCCCTCGAGGGAGCCCGTGTTGGTGACCGTAACGGTCCAGTTGCCCTTCGGATTCTCACCCCAGAACGCATGGCTGACGCAGGTCCATTCCAAGTTTTCCACAGCGCCATTGGTGTCATTGAGCCCGCGCATCAGCATGCGGCTTCGGGTCCCCGTGGGGGCGGTCAGATACACCTCAAGGTCCCGGCACACGAGGTTGGTGATCACCAAACGCATTTCGACTGTTTCCGTGGGATTGGTGATGTTTAGGGCCAAAGCGAACTGGGCCGATGCTTGGGCCGGGAGAGGCAGATTCACTGGCACGGGCTCGGCAAAACCGTAGATCTCCAAGGGGGTGACCCCGGCGTATTTGGCGGCCAGCCTGGTGAACCGGTCGGCGTTGATCTTGCCGAACCCGTAATTCTGATTGAACACAAAGCCGGCGGCGTTGGTTTTCCATCCGCCATCGCTGGTTTCGGTGGCATCACTCGGGTCCACTCGATCGCTGGATCGGGCCAGCAAATGCTTGGCCAGCCGCACGTTCATATTCGGATTCGCCTGCAATCCCAAGGCCATGATGCCTGCGACCAGGGGGCTGGCGGAGGAGGTGCCTCCGAAATCCGCCGTGTAATCGCGATCCGGATATAGGTTGGACGGGTCGTAAACATTATTATAGCCATTGGTGCCAAGCCGGTCGGTGGTGGTGATAGAATATTCGCCGGTGCGAAAGCTGGAGGAGGGCGCGGTTACAAACACATTGGCGCCGAAAGAACTATAAGAGGCAAAAATACCTTGGCTGGAAAGGGCCGCCACATTGATCACGTAAGGACTGGTTTGTATCGCCTGCTTGTTGCTATCATCCGTCCGTTTACCCCGTTCGTTCCCGGCTGCAAGGCAATGGATGGTTCCGGCCTCGGCCGATCTTTGGAGAGCATCGCGCTCGCCGGTTTGATCCGCAAATGGAACATCCACGCCATAACTATGATTCTTGATCCGGATATTGCGGTTGGTGCCTGTGCTATGAAACTGCGTGGCATCGACATAATCAGCCGTCGTGGCGTTGGTGTTGAGCACTCGCAAACCCGCCAAGGCGGCAAGCGGGGCGGCTCCCGTGACGCCAATGCCGTTTCCACCTCTGGCTCCGGCCACGCCGCCAACGCTGGTTCCATGATTGTCGGTGGAAAGCACGGGAGATGGGTCCTGGCGCTTTTCGATGAAGTTGTAGCTGTCCTGGGCCGAATATCCGGGGCTTAAATCGGGATGAGCCCAATCAAAACCATCATCACAAATGCCGATCAGGATATTCGTGCCGGTCAGGCCGCGATTCCACGCGCCTTGAACGCCGGCGTCCCATTCCGGGTGATTCGTATAGACCAGGTGCCATTGTCCGGGGAAACCAACCGGACTGTTGTTGCTGAAGTAGGGATCATTCGGCACAAAAGCCATAGGCTTATTGCGGGAAAGTCCGTTGAGCCAGGCTGATTCCAGAACGGGATCAGCTGGCGAACTCATCCGAGCCCGCGCTGATTTGCTGGTTGCCTGCACCAGGGAAGTTGCCTGGACGTGCGTGGCAGCCGTGAGGACGTGCATATTCGGATCGCTGATGAGCGTGCGCTGATAGGTCAATCCCTGTCGTTTGGCAAAGACCTGGACGTCGCTGCCGGGTTGCAGCCGAACCAGGACTTCCTGTTCCGATGTGGCGCCCAAAGCTGGCTCGCCGCAGCACGCGATGAGCGTGGCCATGACGATGCCTGCTTGACACAGAGAAAAAGCAGCATGGCGGTGTTCGTTTTGAATGCTCATAATGCCTTTGCCTCTCCAGACGATTCTAAGGTTGGCGAAGTTTGTTCTCATGGTCGTTTGCCTTCTTGATTAGGGTTCAGTGATAAAACCACATTCTCGACGATTCCTGGTAAAGCAGACATGTTGATTCAGTGAACACTACTGATAAGAATTTGGTTTTTGGGCGCCGCGCAGGTACTCAGCGCTGCGCGGGTGATAGTCAACCGGGGTCTTATCATCCGTCCACTGCCTCAGTGGACGGATGATAAACATTCCGGGGCCAAAATCCACCGGGAAGCTGCCCCTGTCCCCGACACGACCGGCCTCAGAGGCGGGGCGTGTCCTAACATTCCGATCCGGGAACTGATAAGAATTTGGTTTTTGGGCGCCGCGCAGGTACTCAGCGCTGCGCGGGTGAGGGAGAATTGGTTTCCGGGCTCAACG
>CAIWJG010000056.1 GCA_903912925.1 uncultured Verrucomicrobia subdivision 3 bacterium
AGCGTAAGAGCGTGGAGCGTCGCAGCGCGTTCGAGGTCACCACGCTCTACGCTCAAACGCTTCACGCTCTCAGGGTGCTCGCGGGCCATAATGTTAGGATTACGCCTAAGGTCTGGAAGTTGTTTTTGCACGAGCTCTTACAGCGATGCCCGGTGTCCGTACGGCCTCGGAACCGTCAATGTGCCTCAGCCTTCGGCAAAGTCGCCGGCTTGAGCACAGGACTGGCTCAAGGCCACGGATCGGCTTGGCTATTCCGGAGGCGTTCCTCCCCATCAACCATCACCTCCCCACCACCAACTGACGCTTTACTGCCAAGACCGTGGGATAGACGACACCGAGCAACCCATCACCCCAGCCCTCTCCCCTTCGGAAGGGGAGAGGGAGTAGCCTCGGCAGCTTTGGGTATAGTGTATGCTGTGGACTCCTCAGTATGTTACAGGCAATCCAGCGGGCTTTTCGTCCCGCTGCCGCGCTGGCGCAGCACATGGGGGTAGATCATCGCTTCACCGGCAACACTTCCCGCACCTGGTGCATCAGCTTGAGCTTGGGGTTGGGGACCCGTTCCTACCCCTTCGCTGGGCCACCCCTCGCCATTACTTTTTTGCCTTGCCCGCCACGCTCCACGCAGCGAGGCTTACGGCATGCTCAAGGCAGGTAACTGCTGGCTAAAACAAATAGGCGCATAAAATGCGATACGCGATCGAGATGTATTTTGATGCTGCAAGCGAGTTGCAGCTTTATTCGCTTTGGGACGAGTTCGCCAAATTCGGCGCGCCCTCCATGCGAGACAGCGAATCCAGACCTCACGTTTCTCTGGCTGTCGCGGACTCCGTGGACGTATCGGCCACGCTCGAGCTTCTTGATCGCTTCGGACGCAGCACCAAGGCGTTTCCGATGTCGCTGAGATCATTGGGGTTCTTCGTTTTCAGAGGGCGCATTGCCTACCTCGCTCCGAAAGTCACCCCGGAGTTACTCGCATTGCACGGAGACTTCTTCAGCCAGTTCTCTGTCCTCGCCAGTAGAATATGGCAGCATTATGAGCCAGCAGTATGGGTTCCGCACTGCACCCTCGCGATAGGACTTCTTCCGCAGCATCTTCCTCCGGCTTTCGGCGCATGCGAGGCTTTCGGTCTCCCGCTCGATTGCAGGGTGGTCGAGATTGGTCTTACTGAGTTTGAGCTTCCTCCTGTCAAACGGTTGCATGTAGTGCCATTCATCGCATGAAAGCAGCACCTAACCGCACTCGATTGGACGCCGGGTTGCGGCTCCTGTTTGCATTCAAATGCCCCTGACCCGGCACCCCTCAGCGCGGGTGTTAAGGCTGTCGTGTGGGCCGCCGGGTCGAAGAACGGCCTGGGGCTTAACGCAAGCGCCAGGGCTCACTCCGGCAACGCCAGGTCCTCCGGCTTTAGTCCAGGCTTGAACTTGCCGAAGCCAAACCAGCCGGGCTTGTATTCGCCCACATAATCCACGTCGGCTCTGGCGGGGATTTGCGCTTCGAGCCCCGCGGCCCAGTAAGCGGCATTGACCAAAAGCCGGCGCAGGCCCTCGTTCTCCAGGTCCACCGCCGCGCCCATCGTGGTGGTGCATATCTTCGAGGTCTTGCCGCCCTCGCCCTTATAATCGCGCAGCCAGACCAGCGCCATCATCGGATGGTTCTTGGGGCCCTCGACCGGCGGGTCGGTGGGCTTCATCCCGGTCAACACCTGGCCATACATGAGCACCGTGGCGTCCTTGGGCAGATGGGTGACCGAATAGACATCGGTCGGGCACCAGACGTCGGTCACGCCCCGCAAGACCGGGTTGTCCTTGAGCGCTTCGTTGATCACCCCGCGCGTGCTCTCGACCCCGTGGTTGCCGTGGTGGTTCACCCACGTCTCGCCCAGCACCTGCTGGCCGAAGCCGCCGGTCCACTTTGGGCTGTACCAGTCGTACTTGGCGTAGGGGCTGGTCTTGTTGCGGTCGTACTTGAACGCGTGCGTGCTGGTGCGCAGGGCAATGATCGGCTTGCCCGCGTTCAGGTAATCCGCGAAGTGCTTCATTTGCGGATCGGGCAGTTCGCGGAAGCGCAGGCCCATGACGCACACGTCGGCGGAGTCGAGCGCCGTGACGCCGGGCATGTTGGTCAGTATGAGCGGGTCAATCGTTCCGTTGGCCGGGTTGATGGGGAACACCACGGTACACTTGAACCCATGCCGCACGGCCAGGATCTTCGCCAGCATCGGCAGCCCTTCCTCGGAGCGATACTCCTCGTCGCCGGCGAGGAAGACGATGTGCTTGCCCTGCCCGGCTCCCTGCTTGCCCTGGTAAACGACCGTATCGGCTGCGTGCGTCCACCCGACGAGGGCGAACGGCAGCAGCGCCACTACCACGCTCAAATATCGGCTGATCTTCATGCCCGAGTTTTACCACTAGCGCTGCAGATGACAAGCGCGTTACAGGTGACGACTGGAGTTCCTAAACTAAAACCGCCACGTACTGCCAAGTCCGCGGGATAGACGACACCGAGCAACCCCTCACCCCAGCCCTCTCCCCTTCGGAAGGGGAGAGGGAGCAGCCTCGGCAGCTTTGGGTGTAGCGTATGCTGCGGATTCCTCAGTCAGCGCAGCGCGGACGCGGTAGTCGGGAACGATTTGGTAACTGCTCAGGTGTGGGGCAGACCTCCGGTCCAATGCCGCCAGGATTTGAGGCTCGGTCTCACGCGTGCCAGAGACGTTTTGGACGGCAGCGTCAGTCCGGCGGCCCGTTCCCCCTCACCCCATGAGTGGAAATGCAGAATGCAGAATGCAGAATGCAGAATGTAGAATGCAGAATGAAAACAGCCGGCTGAACGGGAGCCATTCCCCTTTCTGCATTCTTCCTTCTTCCTTCTGCATTCACCCTTAGGGTGAGGGGGAACTGTGCTCACGCCGTTTCCACGCTGCCAGCAGTTCTGTGCAGGTCACCCTCCAGACCAGGGGCC
>CAIWJG010000057.1 GCA_903912925.1 uncultured Verrucomicrobia subdivision 3 bacterium
CATTAACACCCAACTTCAGTTGGGTGTGTGGCAGGCGGAGAGGAGACGGAACTGCTTTAGCGGTTTCTCCTTCCCGCGTGCTCGCGCGCCTTCACGCGGATGCTGTCCACAGTGGGTCACAGGAAACCATTCAAACGGCAAGTTTCTGCGGCACAAAGAGTTGTGACATCCTCGCCCGGGAGCGGCAGGTCGCGCAATGTGGTCTTGAGGATCTTGCCGGCAGCATTCCGGGGAAGCGCGGTCAGGAACATCACTTTCCGTGGGATCTTATAATCGGCCAGCTTTCGCCTCACGAAATGCCGCAGGGCCTTTTCGTCTAGGACGGCCCCGTCATTTGGCACCACATAGGCAACCGGCTGTTCGCCTTTCCGGGAATCGCGTACGCCTACGACAGCCGCCTCCTTCACCCCGGGGAACTGGTAGATGACTTCTTCGACCTCCCGGGGATAGACATTGATGCCGTTGACCAGGATCATGTCCTTCTTGCGGTCCGTGATGTAGTAATAACCCTCCTGGTCGCGGTAGCCGACGTCGCCGGTGAGGAGCCACTCGTTGCGGAGGACTTTGGCGGTCTCCACCGGCTGTTTCCAGTAACCGAGCATTACGTTTCCGCCTCGCACGCAGACCTCGCCGATTTCGTCCGTGCCCAACTCGCGCCCGGCGTCATCCTGGATACTGACCTCGACGTTCGGGATGGGCAAGCCAATCGACCCCGCCTTGCGGGTGCGATCGAGGGGATTCTTCGTTACAACTGGGCTGGCTTCGCTGAGGCCGTAACCCTCAATGAGCGGGATATGGAACTTGGCCTCAAACTCTTTGAGGATCTGGGCCGGCAGCGGTGCCGAGCCGCTGATGCAGATGCGTAAGGGCAGTGGGACGGGGATCGTAGCGTTGACCATGCTGCGGTAAAACTGAGGAATGGCCGGCAGCACAGTTGCTTGCCGCTGGATGATGTCCTGCAGCACGTTGCGCACCGGATGCAGAGATTTGACCAGCACGATTGATCCGCCGATCAATAACGGCAGCAGGAGCCCACAGGTCAACATGTAGGTGTGAAATAGCGGGAGCAGCACGGCGAACCGGTCTGCCGCGACGGTCTGCAACACAATGCGGCAACTCTCGACGTTATGGAGCAGGTTCCCGTGCGAGAGCATGGCGCCCTTGGGCTTGCCGGTCGTGCCCGAGGTGTAGATGATGATCGCCAGATCGGACTCAGCGCGCTCGGACCTTGGCGGATATTGGAGGTTGGGGGGCGGACGGTGGCCTTCTGGCTTCGGGATGGCGACTTCCGCCGCCCGGTTGTTGAATTCCTGGGCGCTGGCTTCAATTTGCTCGATTCGAAACAGCCTTAGATGGGGTCGGGCCGCCTCTAGGGCGCGGTGGTGCGCGCCCAGCTCTGCATCCGTGACCAGCACGTCGATTCCCGCATCGCCCAGGATGAAATTCACCTCGTCAGCCTTGAGGAAGTTATTGATCGGCACGACCACCGCCCCGGCCAGGAGAATTCCGAACACCGAGGGGACGAATTCAGGGCAGTTCTTAAGCCAGAGCCCTACGCGGTCGCCGGGTTTGACCCCATAATGCCCCTGGAGCTGCTCCGAGACGAAGTTCGACAGGTGCCAGAGTTCGGTATAGGAGTACTCGCGTTCACCCCAATAAAGGCCAATCTTGTGCGAGTTCTTCAGGACCGATTCCGTAAATGCGCCAGCCAAGTTCATGATCCGCGCATATTACGTATATCAGCGTAAGTTGTGCAAGAAAGCATTCCGGCGGTCCGCCAGAGCCGGGGGATTCGGGTTTCGGAATTCGGATTTCCTTCAGTTTTCGGTATTCGGGTTTAGGAGGCTGGGGCCCTAACGCTTCCACAATTACCAATTTAGCTATCGCTCTGGCTGCCAGGATAAATATATTCCCAGTGTGATCGATAGTGAACCGAAGCTGGCAGTCTTCCTCCCTGTCCTCCGTGCGGCGCCCTGGGTGGCCGTGGACACGGAGGCGGACAGCCTGCATGCCTACCCGGAAAAGGTCTGTCTTATCCAGATCAGCACCGACTCCAGTGACCGGCTGGTTGACCCACTGGCACGGCTGGACCTTGGGCCGCTGCTGGACGCCTTGTCCGGACATGAACTCATCATGCATGGCGCGGATTACGACTTGCGGCTCTTGCGCAAGCACCACGAATTCGTGCCCAGCTCGATCTTCGACACGATGCTCGCCGCGCGACTGCTGGGTCTGCGGCAGTTTGGTCTGGGGCACCTGGTTGAGAATTACCTTGGGGTCAAGCTGGAGAAGGGGCCGCAGAAAGCGAATTGGGCCGTGCGGCCGCTGACGGAACGGATGGAACGTTACGCCCGGAACGATACGCATTACCTGAAGCCCCTCGCCGACCACCTGAAGTCGCAACTGGAAACCGAGGGGCGGCTGGCCTGGCACCAGGAATCCTGCGCGCGGCTCATCCAGGATTCGACGATCCACCGCCCGGCCGACATGGACGCGTGGCGCCTCAAGGGCAGCCACCTGCTGGAACCGCCGGCCCTGGCCATCTTACGAGAGCTTTGGCAGTGGCGCGAGGCGGAGGCTGTCGGGGCCAACAAGCCGCCCTTCTTTGTCATGAGCCATCAGACGCTCGTGGATATCGCCGCCGCCGCCGCCGCCGCCAAGCCAATCGAGCCTTTCCTGCCAAGGCACATCTCCGAACGGCGCGCTGGCGGTTTGATGAGGGCCATCTCCCGCGGACAGGGCCTCCCCCCGGATCACCATCCCAAACCTCTCCGCCGCGTCTGCCGGCGGCCAAGCGAAGGCGAGAAACGCCGGTTTGCTGATATCCAGAAGCGCCGCGACGCCAGCGCTACCGCCCTAGGCATCGATCCCACCCTGATTGCCAGCCGCGCCATGCTCTCCGACCTCGCTTACGAATGGGACAAGCACGCCATCCTTTTGATGAACTGGCAGCGGCAATTGTTGACTGCCTAAACGCCGAAGCTTCCCGGAGCGGAGTGCGCCCGTCCCCGGCAAGCTTCGGCGGCGATGTTACGGCAAAGATACGGCCTAGACTCCAACGTTGGCCAGCTCCTCATTGTTCGCCACGTTCACAATCTTGAACTGCTCGGCGTGGAGAGCCGGGTCCGCTCGGAAAGAGAGCTTGCCAAAATAGCGCTTCTCCATCTCGATGAGGTGTTTCTCGTCCTCGGTGCGCAAACGTTCCAGAATGGTGGGGTGGACCACAATTCTCAACTGGAAGTCCGACTCGTCCCGCGAACGCTTCTTCAGTATTTCGCTCAGTTTCCGCTGAATCTCGACACTCATCGTCAGGGCGCTCTTGACCTTGCCCCGGCCTTTGCAATACGGGCAGTCATCGTACACTGCGGAATGCACGCTTTCGGTATGACGCTGACGCGTCATTTCCAGCAAGCCAAGTTGGGAAATGGGCAAGACATGCGTCTTGGCCTTATCACGGCGCAAACCCTCTTTCATGCGCTGATACACCTGCTGCTGGTCGCGGCGCGATTTCATGTCAATGAAGTCGAGCACGATCAGGCCGCCCATGTTGCGAAGGCGCAATTGGCGGGCAATTTCATCGGCGGACTCCAGGTTCACCTTAAGGATGGTTGATTCCTGGTCTTTCCCGCCCTTGTGCCGGCCGGTGTTGACGTCAATAGCCACCAAGGCTTCGGTTTCGTCCACCACGAGGTAGCCGCCGCCCTTCAAGTGGACCTGGCGAGAGAACGCATTCTCCAATTGGCGCGTGATGTTGAAACGGTCGAAGATCGGCTGGGGGTCGCTGTAGAGCTTGACCTTGTCGGCGGAACGCTTGGAGATCTTGGAAATCATCTCCCGCATCCGGTCGTAGGCTTTCGGACTATCCACCACGATGCGTTCAACATCTTCGGTCAGGAAGTCGCGCACGGTGCGCTCGATCAGATCCGGTTCCTGGAAGACGCAACTAGCCAGGGGCCGGGACTTGATGCGTTCCTGGATTTGGTTCCATTCTTCAAGGAGCAGCGCCAGGTCGCGCACGAAGTAACGCTTCTGTTGCCCCTCGCCCACGGTGCGCATGATAACCCCCATGCCATCGGGGATCGTTAGTTCGCGCACGATCTTCTTGAGGCGCTGGCGTTCCGGCTGGTTCTCGATCTTGCGGGAGATGCCGCTCTGGTCGGAGTTGGGCAGCAGCACCAGATAACGGCCCGGGAGGACCAGGTTGGTCGTGATCCGGGGGCCTTTGGTGCCGATGGGGCCTTTGGTGACCTGCGCGATAATCTCGCTGCCCGGGGAGTAAAGGCGCGGGATGTCCTTCTGGGTGATCTTGGGGCGGTCGCGCCGCCGGCCGCCGCGATCCACGATTTCCACCCCGCTGTCGAAGCTGTTGGGCACGATGTCCCAGTAATGGAGAAACGCGTTCTTCTCGAAGCCGATGTCCACGAAAGCAGCTTTGAGGCCGTCTTCGAGATTGCGCACTCTGCCTTTGAAGATGCTCCCGACCAGGCGTTCCTCGGTCGTCCGCTCAATGGTGAATTCCTCGAGCCGGCCTTCCTCGACCACGCCCACGCGAGTTTCGAGCGTCTCGGCGTTGATAATAACTTCCTTGTGGAGCTTCTTAACGGGCTTGATCAGGCGCTGGACCTTCCTGACCAGCGTGGTTGCCGCCGCCCGGATAGTTTCCACAATTCCCTTGGGCGCCTCCTTGACGAGCACAGGCTCGAAGGGCTTCTCTTCCTCGACCTGAGCCGGGGTTTCCATGTGCGGCTCACGAAAGTCTCCTTTACCGCCGCCTTCGGCCTCCGGCCTTTCCCTGGGTAAGCCCTCGGGCGGTAGCCCTGCCGCGATATTTTCGGAGCGCTCGATTTCGTGCGCGTGGCGGTGCTCATAGACTTTTTCTGGTGTCGGCGGACCGCCCACCGCCTCCGCGCGGGCCTGCGTGGCCTCGCGCTCGGGTTGCTGTTGTCCATGTCCCAACCCGCCGCTAGGGCGGAAGCGCATGCCGCGCCGCCGCCGGGAAAAGTTTCGATCACTCATAACTAATAGGTCTTTCGATAGATATACACGTTTTGCAAGATGCCCATGGCGATTAACGAGCCGAGCACTGATGATCCGCCGTAACTTAGCAGCGGCAGTGGCACGCCCGTCACGGGCATAATCCGAATGTTCATGCCGATATTGATGAAGACATGGCTGAAGATGAGCGTCACAATGCCCACCGCCAACGTCTTGCCCAAGCGATCGCGCGCCTGGCCGGCGATCCTGATCCCGGAGAACAGAACCGCCCCGTAAAGCGTGAGTACGATCACGCTGCCGACAAATCCTTTCTCCTCGGCAATGACGGAGAAAATGAAGTCGTTATGGGCCACCGACCGGGGCAGGTATCCCAAGGCATTCTGCGTGCCCTGCCGCCAGCCTTTACCCGTCAAACCTCCCGAACCAACGGAAATCAACGCCTGCCGCACATTGTGCGAGTAGTCAGACTGCTGCTGACGGAGGCGCAATCGCTCCGCCTTGGTCGCACCGGCCGGCGGAGAATCTTCTTTCCCGAAATACACCATCAGGCGACGCCGCTGGTAGTCTTCCAATTTGACTTGCCAATTCGTCGGCATAAACAGGACGTCCACCAGGAACAAAGCGCCCAAAATGGCGGCACCCGCCAGCAACCGGAGCAAATAGCGCCGGGGCGTGCCGGCCACCAGCAACATGGCGAGGCCGGTCGGCAACAGCACCAGCGCCGAGCCGAGGTCGGGCTCCTTAAGAATCAGCACGAAGGGCAGCAGCATCAGACCCAGCGCCTTCCAGAAAGTCAGCAGAGAGCGTAATTCCTCTACTGGCCGGCTCAGGAAATGCGCCTGCGCCATGATGAACGCCAGCTTGGCGAATTCCGACGGCTGCAAGCTGAAGATGCCCAGATCGAACCACCGCCGCGCCCCGAACCGCACCGAACCGAAGAATAACACGGCGATCAGCATCAGCACCGCGACCCAGTAGGCGATCATGGACCAACGGGTCAGCGTGTGATAATCCACGCAGCAAATAGCCGCCGCTACGCCAGTCCCGAGCACATACCAAACGATCTGCCGGAACCAGCTCTGGCTGTACCAGGGCGCCAGCCGGGCTGACTCGCTGACCATCGTCGCGCTGTAAACGAACGCCGCCCCAAGCAGCATCAGCCCGACCAGCGCAACCATGAGCACCCGGTCAATGTGCGGCTGACGTTCGTTGAGGTCGGCATCAAACATAGTCTCTCAATGCGCCTTCGCCAAAGTATCCCGCTTGGCAGCCTGTTCCCGTTCGAGGATGGCAGCGTAGATGTCGCGAGCAACTGGGGCGCAGGTCTTGCCACCCGAGATTCCATCTTCGACCATCACGACCACGGCGTAACGTGGTTTCTCATACGGCGCGAATGAGGCGAACCAGGTCGTCAGGCCCGTCTTGACATTGCGTTCATCCTGCACTTGCGCGGTGCCGGTTTTGGCGCAAATCCGCAGTCCGGGTACGGCTGCGCCGGTGCCAGTCCCATCCGCGTCTTCCGTGTCACCCAGCATAGCATCGTGCATTGTTTTGATGGTGCTTATACTGACACCCAAGTGATCTCGCACCTGACCGCTCAGAAACACCTGGGGCGCCTGGGCTGACGTCGGGTCCAACGCTTGAATGCGATCCACCAGCCGGGGCCACAACACGTTGCCCCCGTTGGCAATCGCAGAAACCAGAACCGCAATTTGGATCGGAGTGACCCAGACCGGATCCTGCCCGATGCAAAGGTTGCCGGTGTTGCCATCGGTCCAACCCGAGCTGAGACGCCGCAGACCGGGGAACGAGCCCGGGCCGTCCTGCAGGGTGTGCAGATCCATTCGCTCGCCGAAATGCAGCCGCTGGCCCATGCGGATGATCGGTTCCGTACCAATGCGCAGGCCTACCGTGATAAAATAAGAATTACTTGAACACTTCAGAGCTCGCCGGAAGTTGTAAGGCCCGGCGTCGGCCGTATCTTTGAACGTGTGATTGCCGATTCGGACATGGCCTTTTTTAGGCTGGGCAGGATTGGGTTCGGCAATGATGATTTCCTCGGGGCTCAAACCAGCTTCCAACGCGGCCAGCCCCACCACCAGCTTGAAGATCGAGCCGGGCATGTATCTCTCGTAAGTGGCCCGGTTCTTCTCGGCGTGCAGGTCGCTGATCCGCTGCCATTCCTGGCGTGTGATGCCGCGCACATACCAATTCGGGTCGAGCGTGGGCGAAGAAACCATTGCCAGGATGTCGCCGGTATGCACGTCCATGACGACCACCGCGCCGCGTGTGTCCGGGCCGAAGACGTGTTGTAGCGCGCGCTCCGCTGCCCGCTGGAGATCCAGGTCAATGGTCAACACCACGTCCCGGCCAGGCTCGGCCGGGCTCCAAACGTTCTCGGTCTGCCGGTAGCCGGCGTTGTTGACCAGCACCGATTTGGCGCCGGCAGTGCCCCGCAGCTCTTTATCAGAGCCGTACTCGATGCCGATGATGCCTCGGTAGTCCGGGAGATAGAATGAAAAGTAAGCCTCCTCACCTTCTTTGGAATCGTCGTCGCGCCGCAGGTGGCCCAGGACGTGCGCCGCCGTGGTCCCATAGGGATAGGAACGCGTTGATTGGGTCTCCAAATCAACCCCCATCGGGTTGTTGAACTGCTCCTCGAAACGCGCGATTTGCACCGGGTTCAGATCCCGCAGCACAGGACAAGGCAGGGCGAGGCGCGTTTCGTAATGCCGCTCGAAGTTGGTGGCGTCCAGCGAAATGGGCTGCTGCAGCCGCCGGCTGACCTGGCTGACCACGTTGCTGGCGACCTCATAGCGAGCGGTTTGCCGCAGCGCTGCCCTTTGCTTCTGGGTAAGGATGAACTGTTTGCGCTCTTCTTTGGTTAGCCGGCGCTTCAAGCTCGCCTCCAGGTTCTTCTGCTTCTGCTTCAGGCCATCTCGGACACGGAGGGCTTTCTCCGCATAAGCCGACTCGAATGCCTTGTGCAACTCTTCGAGATAAAGACTCACGTTGTAGGTGGGCTGGCTCTCTGCCAGCGCCACGCCATTCCGATCGAGGATCCTGCCCCGCACCGCGGGGATGCGCACCGTGCGGAAAGATTGCGCTTCGAGGTTCGCCTCGTATTCCCGGGCCGACACCACCTGCACCCACCACAATCCGGCCAGCAGCACGCCCAGCCCGCTCAGCACGAGCACCGCGATTGCCCGCAACTGCGGGTTGTCTTTCTTCAGTTGGTCGAAAATCAACATCGAAAAGCAAAGGCTAAAGGCTAAAGGCTAAAGGCTGAAGTGAAGGCTTATGAGGCGTCATATATTTGCTAGACTTTGGAATTCTTATTGATAGTCGTGAAGATAGCGATGAGTTGGCGTGTTTCGTCGAGCAACTCGGCCATCCTCATGGCATCCATGCACTCGCTGTCCACGAGTAACTCCAGCCAGTACTCACTCTCTTCAATTTCTTTGAGACAGTCTCCTATTTTGGAAATGAACTCGGCTTTAGATCGACCACGGGAGGCCTCGCGATAATTAGCGCCCACGGAGGTCCCCGATCGGAGGACCTGTTTCCCGAGCACCTGCGCGACAGCGTTGTTCTTCGGGAGCTTGGAATACATGCGAATAACGCGAAGCGCGAATGCCTTCGTTCTCGGCTTCAGGTCTCGGATAGGCTCACTCATATTGATTCAGCATTTAGCCTTTAGCCTTTAGCCTTCATTTGCCCCTCCTGATTTCGCGATCGAGCCGGAAGCTGCTGGCGGTGTCGCCTCGGTGGACCAGCGTGCGCTGGAGCCAGCCGAACAACCCAAAGCAAATGGGGGTTGCGACCGCGCCGCCAACGCTCAGGACCACCAATTGCCAGAGCGTGCCCCACCCCAGGAGCGGTGTGTGGCCCATGGTCAGGAGCAGCAACAGCGTCAGCAACGGGGCCGCCACACTGGCGCCGAGGCCCAGCACCAACTGGGCGAACGTCTCGTCGCGCAGGATCAGCTCTCGGAAAAGGCAGATCGCCAGGCCGATAGCGAACAAGGGAAGCACGGTCACCCCCAGTGGATTGCCGGAGAGCGAGTCGAACCAAAGCCCCCCGCAAGCCGCGAGGAGCACTACGGTGGTAATCCCGGTGCTCAGGCTGGCGTACACCATGAGAGGCGGCAGCAAGTCAATCTGCGCCCCCAGCAGATGGCGGACGCCGCCGAAAGCGGCTTGCCAAAACACCGCCAGGAAGGCCGCCCCCAGGACGAGCACCGTTTGCAGCCAGTTCATGGTAACATCACCCACACTTCCTGCAGCGCATTAAGGTTCGCCGCCAGCTTCACGCGCACCTCGGTACGAGAGCCATAATCCACCGACTGCACATCAACCACCTTGCCGATCGTAATGCCCGCGGGGAAAATCCCCCCTTCCCCGCTCGTCAGCACGGCTTGCCCGGACTTGAGGTTGGCGTTGCGGGACAAATACCCCAGTTCCACAAGTTCGGTCTCCAGCGGTCCGGACGGGCCGATGACACCGGAATCGTGGGTCTCGTTATTGACCCGGGCGGCAACCTTGCAGTTGGGGTCTCCCACTAGTGTCACCTGGGAGCGGGTAAGGGTGACGGAGGAGACGCGTCCCACCAAGCCGTCAGCCGTCAAAACCGGGAAGTTCACCTTGAGACCGTCCCGGCTGCCGAGGTCAATCTGCACCGTGCGCCACCAGTTGGCCGGATCACGCAGGACCACCCGGGCCAGTTTGAGTTTCCAGGAAGTCTGGAGTTGCCACCCCACAAGCTGCCGCAGGCGAGCGTTTTCCCGAGCGGTCTCTTCCGCTTGCATCGCTTGCAGTTGCAATCGTTCATTCTCCCGGCGCAGCCCCTCATTCAGCTTAAGCAATTCGCGCTTCGTCACGACGGCGTCCTCCACGATGCCGGTCGCCTGCTGGGTGGAGCCGGCCAACCCAAACAGGGGTAGAAACAGGCTCCCGATACCCAGTTTGAGGCGGGCGGTCGTGTGGCCTGGCAGATTCAAAGTAACCAGCGTCAAAAGCACAATCAGACCCAAAGCAATGTAATGCGGCCGTCTTAACATCTAAGGCTAATGGCTAAAGGCTAAAGGGTCACTGAGGCTTTTATACTTCAGCCTTCAGCCTTTAGCCTTACTCGGGTGACAGGAGGGAACTACTTGGAATTGGTTGAGACCCGCTTGAGAAATTGGAGTTCCTGCAACACCCGGCCCGTGCCTTCGGCTACTGCGCTCAGCGGGTCGTCAGCGATATGGACCGGCAACCCGGTCTCCTCGGCGACCAGCCGATCGATGCCGCGCAACAACGAACCGCCGCCAGCCATGACTATGCCCCGGTCCACCAGGTCGGCAGACAACTCGGGCGGGCAGCGTTCGAGGGTGATGCGTACAGATTCCAAAATGCTGGAAAGCGGCTCTTGCAAGGCTTCGCGAATCTCCTCCGAGCGAATGGTCAGCGTCTTCGGCAACCCGGCACTCAAATCGCGTCCCTTGACTTCCATAGTTAATTCCTGCTCCAGCGGAAAAGCCGAGCCAATGCGTATCTTAATCTCTTCCGCTGTGCGTTCGCCTATCATCAGATTATAGGCTCGTTTAATATGCGCCACGATCGTCTCGTCGAATTCGTCTCCGCCCACCCGCAGGCTGCGGCTAAAGACGATGCCGGCCAGGGAGATGATTGCAATTTCGCAAGTCCCACCGCCGATATCCACGATCATATTCCCCGCCGGCTCATGCACCGGCAAACCGACGCCAATGGCCGAGGCCATGGGCTGCTCGATTAAATACACTTCCCGAGCGCCGGCATGAGTTGCGGAGTCTTTCACTGCCCGCTTTTCCACTTCCGTAATACCCGAAGGCACCGCGACGACGACCCGCGGTGCAATCAGTTTCCGATGATGGACCTTTTGGATGAAGTGGCGCAGCATCGCTTCGGTGATTTCGAAATCAGCGATCACGCCATCTTTCATGGGCCGAATGGCCACGATATTCCCTGGGGTGCGACCCAACATCCGCTTGGCTTCTTCACCGACAGCCAGCACGTTGGTGGTCCCGGCCTGGATGGCCACGACCGAGGGTTCTCGCAAAACAATTCCCCGATCCCGGACGTAAACGACCGAGTTAGCCGTCCCGAGGTCTATCCCAATGTCATTGGAAAACAGGCTTTTAAGTTGCGCAAACATGAATTTTGCCTAACGAGGTAGCAGACTATGAGAAATCAAGGCGGTTGGTCAAGTGTATTAAACGAAGTTTCTGGGACGCGTGCGCATCTTAGATTTTTCGGAGGGCGGACATTCTTGTCCGCCTCGGGCTTGCCTGATCCCATTACTCCCATTATTCTCATCCCTCCCATTCCCTGTGTCGTAGTTTTGGAAAAATCTAAGCTGCGCACCTGGGCCGCGCTCCCTCCCCCCAATCCCGCTTCGCCGAGCAAAATGCTCCGCCGAGCAAAATTCTTGAATTGACACGAGGCCGGCTTCGTCGGGAATATCGTGCTTATGAACGAATCATCCAATTCTCTTACTACACGTCGCGAGTTTATAAAAACCACCACCCGCATCGCCGCCGCTTCCGCGTTGGCAGGAGTAGTCATCCCCCACGTCCACGCCGCCGGGGGTGATCTCATCCAGGTGGCGCTGGTCGGGTGCGGTGGCCGTGGCACCGGCGCTGCCAGCAATGCCCTCTCCAGCAAACGCGGTCCTCTGAAGCTCGTGGCGATGGCTGATGTCTTCGCCGACAAGCTCAACAGCAGCTACGAGAACCTGGCGAAGGGAAAGGCCGACCAGATGGACGTTCCGCAGGACCGCAGGTTCCTCGGGTTCGACGGCTACAAGAAGGCGATGGATTGCCTCAAGCCGGGAGACATTGTGATCCTGACCACCCCGCCGGCGTTCCGCTGGGTCATGTTTACCTACGCCATCGAAAAAGGGCTCAACGTGTTCATGGAGAAGCCGGTCACGGTGGACGGCCCGAGCACCCGCAAGATACTCAAATTGGCCGAAGCGGCGACCGCCAAGAACCTCAAGGTCGGGGTGGGATTGATGTCCCGTCACAGTCGGTCACTGCAAGAGCTGGCCAAACGCATCCAGGATGGCGAACTCGGTGAGATCATTCTGATGCGCGGTTACCGCATGCATGGACCGGGCGGGTCAGCGTTCCAGACCAAATGGCCCGGAAACCCGAGCGAGCTGTTGTGGCAGATCAGAAACTTTCACGCCTTCCTGTGGGCCAGCGGCGGAAACTTCAGTGACTTCTACATCCACGTCGTTGATCACCTGTGCTGGATGAAGGGCTCCTGGCCGGTCAAGGCCCAGGCCGTGGGCGGACGGCATTACAAGACTAACCCCGATGGCGTGCCCTACGTGGATCAGAACTTCGATGCTTATTCAGCGGAATACGTCTTTGCCGACGGCGGCCGGATGCTTATGGATGGGCGCTGCATGAACGGCTGCAACGACATCTACAGCAGCTACGTGCATGGCAGCAAAGCCTCAGCCATCGCCTCCAAGTCAGGCGACTGCGGAGCGCCTTCCACCATTTTCAAAGGCCAGAATCCGCAACGTTCCAACATGATCTGGACCTCGGAGGTCCCCCAGGACCAACGGGACCCCTATCAAAACGAGTGGAACGACCTGGTGGACGCCATCCGTGACGACAAGCCTTACAACGAAGCCAAACGCGGCGCGGAAGGCAGCCTGGTCACCAGCATGGGCCGCATGGCCGCCCACACCGGCCAGGAGATCACCTTCGAAGACATCCTCAATTGCGAGCATGAATTCGCACCGACCGTGGACCAACTGACAATGGATTCCCCTGCCCCAGTCCCGGCCGGCCCGGATGGCACGTATCCCAAGCCCATGCCCGGCATCACCAAAAAGCGGGAATACTAACCCGGCGGTTGCAGAACTTGTGGCCGGGCACGCATTTCGTTGCGTGCCCGGCCTGACCGTTTGCAAATCCAGACTGCAGCTACCCCGGCAACACCCCGGCCGCTTTTCCCGGCGTGGCTGCTGGCCCTGTTGCTGGTGCTGGGCACGCTGGCCCTCTATTGGCCGGCGACGCGATGTGACTTCGTCAACTTCGATGACGACCTCTACGTCACCTCGAATGTTCAGGTCCAAAAGGGGCTAACGTGGGAAGGCCTCAAATGGGCTTGCTTGAACCCGGTGTGCTGGAATTGGCACCCCTTGACGGTGTGGTCCCACATGTTGGTCCGCCAACTTCTCGGTTTCAAGCCGTGGGGGCATCATTTGGCCAACGTGATCCTGCACGCTGTCAACACCGGCCTGGTATTTCTGTTACTGCGCCAGATGACCGGGGCTCTGTGGCGGGCGGCATTGGTGGCGGTGCTATTTGGGTGGCACCCGCTGCATGTGGAATCGGTGGTCTGGGTGGCCGAGCGCAAGGACGTCCTCAGCGGCTTGTTCGGCCTTCTGGCACTGATGGCTTACGCTCGTTACGCGGAGAAGTCAGAAATCAGTGGTCAGGGGTCAGTGGTCAGTAGCCAGTCATCAGGGGTGCCCGCTACCGAAAACAACGGACCACGGCCACCGAATGCTGATCACCGATCACTCTTCTACCTTCTTTCCCTGTGCTTGCTCGCCCTCGGCTTGATGAGCAAGCCGATGCTGGTGACGTGGCCGTTCGTGCTGTTGTTGCTGGATTACTGGCCACTGGGAAGAATGCCGAATGGAGCAGGCCGAAGGCCGAAGGCCGAGGTCAGCGACCACGCACCACGCAATGCCTCTCACGTTTCACGTTTCACGTTTCACGTTTCACGCCTCACCCTCCTCCCTCTGCTCGTGGAAAAGATCCCGTTCTTTGTCGTCGCGGCTTTGACGAGCTTTGTGACGTTTGTGGTGCAACAACGCGGCGGCATCTTGCTGTCGGCTGAAACCCCGCCCCTGGGCGCGCGCGTGGGGAACGCGCTGATTTCTTATGCCCGTTATCTGGGAAAGCTGTTCTGGCCCGCGGATCTGGCCGTTTACTATCCGCACCCCGGGTATTGGCCGCTGGGGAAGGTGCTATTGGCAGGTGGGTTGCTCCTGGGCATTTCGGTGCTGGTTTGGGCGGAGCGGCGGCGCTACCCCTATTTGCTCGTGGGGTGGCTGTGGTATTGCGGGACCCTCGTGCCCGTGAGCCAAATAGTTCAGACCGCCAACATGGCGATGGCGGATCGGTGGACTTACCTTCCGTCTCTTGGGGCGCTGGTCCTGCTCGTCTGGGGGGTGTGCGAACTGACCCGCGGCTGGAGGTGTCAGGCGCTGGCGTTGTCCGTGGCGGGTAGTGCGGTGGTCGTCGTGTGCTTGGGATTGACGCGGCAGCAGATTGGTTATTGGAAGGACAGCGAAACCCTGTTCCGGCACGCGCTTAAAGTCACGGAATACAATTGGTTCGTCCACAACCACCTTGGCGCCGCCTTCTACAAGAAAGGCCAGATAGACGAAGCGATCCGCCAATACCGGGAAGCCCTCCGACTGAACCCTGATTTCGCCCAGGCCCATAACAACCTCGGAGCCGCCCTGGAAAAGGAAGGCCAAACGGACGAAGCAATCCGCCAATACCAGGAAGCCCTCCGACTCAAAGCGGATTATGCCGAAGCCCACAACAACCTTGGCATTATCTTCTACCAGCAAAGCCGAACCGACGAGGCCATCCGCCAATTCAAGGAAGCCCTCGCCCTGAAACCGGTGCTCGCCGAGGCCCACTACAACCTCGGAGCCGCCCTCGATATGAAAGGCCAAATAGACGAGGCTGCTCGTGAGTATCAGGAAGCCCTCCGGCTACAACCGGATTACGCCAACGCTCACTACAACCTGGGCGTCGCCCTCGGCCAGAAAGGTCAAGTGGGCGAGGCGATCCGCCACTACCAGGAAGCCATTCGACTGCAACCGGATTACGCCGAGGCCCATAGCACCCTCGGGATCTTCTTCTACCAGCAAGGCCGCATCGACGAGGCAATCCGTGCATTTCAGGAAGCCGTCCACCTCAGACCGAATCACGCCGACGCCCATAACAACCTGGGCATGGCCCTCTCCAGCAAAGGCCGCTTGGATGAGGCGGTCAGCCAAATCCAGGAAGCCCTCCGCCTGGAGCCGAATTATGCCGAGGCCCACTACAACCTGGGGGTCGCCCTCGCGCGGAAAGGCCAGACCGACGAGGCGATCCGCCAATTCCAGGAGGCCTTGAGGCTTAAGCCGGACTTCGCATATGCCCGCAGAAGCCTGGAAGTCGTGCTTGCCGCCAAGGCCCGTTCTTCGCAGCCGTCCGGAACCTCCACCAACCGTTGATCAAGACCGGATAGGTGTGGCACCCCAACGCAGCGAGCCCCCAAAGTCGTAGAGGAGAAGAGCTAACTGGGCTGGAGTCTTACTTCAGCCGGGCCAGGGTAGCTTTAACCAGGTCGAAGTGGGGCAACTCCTTCGGGGAAGGAGTTTGCTCGCTATATTGGACGACCCCCTGCTTGTCGATGACGAAGGCGGCACGCGCGGCGGTGTCCCCTACCCCCGCCAGCATCGGAAACACGACGTCATACTTCTTGATGACTTCCTTGTTCAGGTCGCTGGCCAGGGTGATGCCGATCTTCTCCTTCTGGGCCCAGGCTTCCTGCGCGAACGGGGTGTCCACGCTGATGCCAATGACATCGGCATTCATACCGGTATAGGCGTTCAGGCCGCTGGTAATATCACACAGTTCCTGCGTACACACGCCGGTGAATGCCGCGGGAAAGAACAGCAGAACGGTGTTCTTCTGGCCGAGGTTATTGCTGAGCTTCACGTCCACTAAACCGGACGCTTGCTTGGATTTTAGAGTAAAATCAGGTGCTTTGGAGCCAACAGGTATTGCCATAATTATGATCCCTTCGTTTGTATAATGGTTACGGGTTAATAACGTTTCTATGTGGGGTTACTCTTATTCACATGCCTGCTTCTGTCAAATGGCACTCAACGCTGCCAAAATCTTCCCGGCGTGTTCCGTGGGCTTCACGGTGGGCCCGAACAGGAAGGTCACCCTTGAGGTTTGGGACTGGAGGACGGATGGGCACTCAACTGACGGCTGCCATCCCAGACGTAGAGCAAGCCCGAAATGCCGGTGCAGATGGCCGAGGCAATGGTCAGCGCGCGCAGCCAGCTCTCTCCCCATTTCAAAATGATCCAGAGCACGACGATCATTTGCAGCACGGTAGCGACTTTGCCGATGATCCGCGGGCGTACCTTGACTTTGCCCACCACCAACCGAATCAGCAGCAGGCCAGTCAGGATCAGGGTGTCCCGCCCGATAATCGTGCCAGTGAGCCAAAGGGGCACACTCCCGAGATAAGGAGCATGATCAAAGCTCAGCACCACGATGCCGGAAACCAGCAACAGCTTGTCCGCCAGCGGGTCGAGAATCGCCCCAAGCTCGCTTCGCTGGTTGTAGTGTCTTGCGACGTAGCCATCCACGCCATCGCAGATGGAAGCGAGGGCGAAGGAAATCAACGCCAGCAGGCGATGGATCTCATGGCCCTCCCGGACGTAATAGAGCACCTCCACCACAAAGAAGGGAATCAGCAGGATGCGCAGGATGGTAATCTTGTTGGCGGTCGTCATGCTAAAGCCCGATCTTATTGTGGCCTCATCGGGCTTACTGTCAAGCCCAAGGCAGGCTTCCGGCGATATACAAACCACCAGAACCAGACCGTTCCCAAGGCTCCGCATAGAGCGGCCCCGATGAAATTCGCCCGCGGACTCAGGCTCCACAGCCAGGCGCCCAGGAACGATCCGCTGGTCACCACACAGTCGCGGATCAAATAGTAGGCGCCGTAGGTCCGGGCGCGCAGCTCAGGAACAGCTTCTCCGATGATCAAGGCCTTGCGGGCCGGCTCGCCGAATTCCTTCAACCCGCGAACCGCGAAGGCCAAAGCCAGCCACCCGAAGCTATGCGCCCACAGCAACGTCAGCGGGAATAGCGTAAAGAACAGAAACGTTACCAGCACAAAGGGGCGTCGGCCGTATTTGTCCGCCAGGTGCGCGACCGGGATATAGCAGATCATGGCCGTGATCATCTCGATAGCGACCAGCACCCCGAACTGCTGCGCGTCAACGCCCCCCTGATCCATCGCCCAGAGGATGATGAAGGCATACGGAATGCGCTCGCAGAAGCGAATCAGGATGTCGCTGACGAGCAGCTCACGCAGCGCGGGCGTGAAGGACCGCAGAACGGCACGGAAACTCGCGTCACCCGCACCCGGTGCCGGCATCATACCCTCCTGGCCTGGCGTGAACATGAACCACTGGAAAGCCATGGTCAGCAGAGTCAGCACCAGGCACAGCAGCAAGGCGTATTGCACGCCGCGGTCCCAGCCAAAGCGGGTGATAAGCCACCCGCCGAACAGCGGTCCGAGCATCATGGGCACACGGCGGACCATGGATTGAACGCCTATGCCCATAGTATGCTGCTGCGCCTTGAGCGAGGTGGCAACGACGGTGAAGGTTGTAGGTAATGACAAGGCGCTCCAGGCGAGATAAAGGAACGCGCCCAGCACCAGCGCCAGCCAATGATGCCAGACCATCATCAAAGCATAGCCCCCCAGCGAGAGCGCGCTGAAGAACATCAGCGAGCGGCGTTGTCCCCACCGGTCGGTCAGCCAGCCACCGGGGTAGGCATAAACGGCACCGAGGAGGGTTTGCAGCGCGTCGAACAGGCCGATGATCAAAATACTCGCCCCGAGGGTCTGGAGGTATTTGGGCGCGAAACCGAGCCAGAGCTTCTCGCCCGTGCCCGCCAGGACCAGCGCCACGAGCAGAAGGGCTGTGTTGCGCTTGAGCGCCAGAAAGTCCGCGATGGATCGCCAGCCGTTCACGTTCTTTAGGTTGTTTGGTGATGGATTAACCTGCGGCCGGAGCGCGGACATTCCTGTCCGCAGCAAGCCCCGAGTTCGCCCGCAACCCATTGGGCGCATTCGCGAGTTCCCGGTTCGGTGTCCCGGCTTTAGCCGGTCTGGCGCGCCACCGCCCTGCCCGTTGGCTTGC
>CAIWJG010000058.1 GCA_903912925.1 uncultured Verrucomicrobia subdivision 3 bacterium
GTATCGTGCGCGTCCTCAGGCTCGTAGCGCGGCCAGCGTGACTCCCTCTCCCCTGGGGAGAGGGCCGGGGTGAGGGGGAACAGGGCTGCCGAACTGACGCTGCCGCCCAAAACGCCTTCGGCACGCGTGAGATCGAGCCTCAATTCCTAGCGGCATTGGACAATAATGTCCGCGCTCCGATAACGTGAGTTGCGCCCAGCAGGTCATCCGCGACGCAAATTGGCTGGACGAACCCGGCCGGCGCGTCATCATACGAGCCGATTCAAGCAATATGAACTCGAGAACATGCGCAGAATGCGGCGCCTCGGTGAGCGTTGAGGATCTCCAGTGCCCGGGGTGTGGTGCGTCTATTCCCTCCATAGACTCGGCTTTGCCCACGCGAGCGAGCTCCAGCTTGGGTAAGAAAGCCCTTCGGATCGTTGGCATCACCAGCCTGATCGTTCTGGCAGGCATCGCCGTCGCCGTCTGGCTGCAGTCGCGGGGGCCGAGCGCCCCGCCTCCGGCCGTGGTTAAAGTCGTCGATGTAGAAGCAGTCAAAGCGAAAGCAGAAGCAGGGGACGCGGAAGCCCAGAGAGCGCTGGGGGAGTGCTACTCGAATGGCCAGGGAGTAAAGCCGAGTTACGCTCAAGCTGCCCAGTGGTATCGCAAGGCGGCTGACCAGGGCAATGCCGGCGCGCAGGCCGCCCTGGGGGAATTGTACGAGGCCGGCCAGGGAGTCAAGCGCAATGAGACCGAAGCCGCCAAATGGTATCGGCAGGCAGCCGAGCAGGGATACGCTCCGGGACAGTTCAGTCTCGCGGTGCTCTACCTGATGGGGACCGGAGTGCGGCAGGACATTGCCGAGGCTCTCAAATGGTATCGCCAGGCCGCCGAGCAGGGCCACGCCCTCTCGCAATACAATCTCGGCATGCGTTACAAGGATGGCAAAGGTGTCACCCAGGACCCGGTGGAGGCCTACAAGTGGCTCAGCCTGGCGGCCACCCGAGGGGTTCAGAGCGCGACCGAGGTCCGCGAGGCTCTTCAGCAAGGCATGACTCGCGAACAGATCAAGGAAGGCCAAAGCCGCGCCGCCGCTTTCGCACCCAAGAAACCAGCCCCGCCAGCCCAATAAGAAGCTGTGTGCTCTTGGCTTCAAACGGCGCTTCGCGCTCGGCCGCCCAAGCAGGAAGGTTTCCCCGGAGGTTAGCTAACCATCAGCCTGGAATGGAAATGCGATACTCATCCGTCCTTGCCGCCCTCCTCATTGGATTCAGCGCCGCCACCGCCTCGCCTGCAGACCAAGTACTCTTTGATTTCACCCGGGGCTTCGATGCCTCGAAGATCGCCGCCACCGATGCGAAGGCGGCGGCGAGCGCGCCCGGCGCCAAAGCGGGCTTGCGGGTGGCAACCGGACACAGCGCAACCTGGCCGGGCATCACCCTGTCGGCGCCGGGCGGGCAGTGGGACCTTACCGCATACTCCTGTGTCACGCTGGCACTCTCGAACCCCGGCACGAACTCGGTCACGGTTTATTGCCGCGTGGATAATACGGGTGCCGACGGCACAGACCATTGCCTGACACACTCAATGGCGCTCCGGCCGGGGCAAAAGGGCAACCTGTCGGTGCCGTTGAAGCGGACGGGCGACGACACGCTGGGGGGGAAGCTCTTTGGGATGCGAGGCTACCCCGTGGGGTCTGGCGGCACGGGCACCATTGATCCGAGCCGTATCACCCAACTGGTCATCTTCGTCTGCGAGCCCCGTGCCGACCACCTGTTCGACATTCGGGACATTCGCGCGACGGGCACTTACCAGCCACCCACGGCATGGATTAAGGATGCCGACCAGTTCTTTCCCTTCATAGACGCCTTCGGCCAATACCGTCACAAAGACTGGCCCGGCAAGGTCAAATCGGTCGCTGACTTGAAGGCCCGGCGCGAGGCGGAGGCCAAAGAGCTTACCCGCCGGCCCGGTCCTAAGAATTGGGACAAGTTCGGCGGCTGGGCGGCTGGCCCGCGGCTCCCGGCGACGGGCTTCTTCCGCGCGGAGAAAGTGAAGGGCAAATGGTGGCTGGTGGACCCGGAAGGCCGGCTGTTCTTCTCGCACGGCATTGATTGCGTGCGGATGCTGGACACCACGCCGATTGAGGAGCGGGCAAGCTGGTTTGCCGACTCGCCCGGCGAACAGCCGGAGTTCGCCACGTTCCGTTCACACGGCTATGCCCTCAAAGGCCACTATGCCGGGCGCTCGCCGGAGTGCTTTTGCTTTGCCGGGGCCAACCTGTCGCGCAAATACGGGCCGGATTGGGGCCAGGCTTATCCGCAAGTCATCCATAAGCGCCTGCGGAGTTGGGGGCTCAACACCATCGCTAACTGGTCCGACGGTGCCACCTGCCGGCTGCGCCTCACGCCCTACACGGACACCATCGGCTCCGGCAACGCCAAACAGATCGAAGGCAGCGAAGGCTACTGGGGCAAGTTCCCCGATGTGTTCGATCCGAGCTTTGCGGAGGGGCTGCGCGGCTCGATGGCAGGCAAGCGCAACGACAGCGCGGGCGACCCCTGGTGCATTGGCTACTTCTCCGATAACGAAATGTCCTGGGGCGACGATGTCTCCCTGGCGCTGGGCGCCCTGAACTCCCCGGCCGAGCAAGTCGCCAAGCAGGTCTTCATCGCCGACCTCAAGGCGACTTACGGCGACATAGAGAAACTGAATCAGGCCTGGGGTACCCGGCACGCCACGTGGGAGGCCCTGCTCCAGAGCCGCGAGATGCCTGACAAATCAAAGGCCAAGCAGGACTTGGCCGCGTTCTACACCCATACCGCCGAGCAGTATTTTCGCACGGTGCGCGAGGTGCTCAAGGCCGTCGCCCCGAATCAGCTCTACCTGGGCTGCCGTTTTGCCGGGGCCAATGCGCGCGCCGCCGCCGCCGCGGCCAAGTATTGCGACGTCGTCAGCTACAATCTCTATCAGCGCGACGTGGCGGACTTCCAGTTTGACGGCGGGGCCGACGTGCCGCTGATCATCGGAGAGTTCCACTTTGGGGCGCTGGACCGCGGCATGTTCCATACCGGCCTGGTGCCGACCGCCAGCCAGCAGGCGCGTGCGGAGGCCTACCAGCAATACGTGCTCGGCGCGCTGCACCATCCGCAGTTTGTCGGCTGCCACTGGTTCCAATACTGCGACGAGCCGACCACCGGGCGGGTGTATGATGAAGAGAACTACCAGATCGGCTTCGTGGATATCGCCGACACTCCCTACGCGGAAACCATCGCCGCCAGCCGGGAGGTGGGGGAGAGGCTGTACGGGAAGCGGTGAGCTCGGGGCGCGCTGATTGGGAACTCAAGGGCCTTGACGCCTTCTGACATAGCGGTGCCAATGGTGGTTTCTTCCGTGTCGTCTATCCCGCGATCTTGGCAGTATATGAAGCGATATTCGGAAGGCACGGATTTGCAGGGTAAACTCACCCCGAGAAGAATCCCGTCTTGCGCCCCCGACCGCCTAAGACTGAAGAACTGGCTTGTCTTTTCGACGGGGCGTTTGTTACTGTTCGGAAGACATGACCGAAAACCCTGCGCACAGTCCGATCGGCACCGGTGAAGCCGAGGCTGTCGGCGCGCCGCGCGAGCCCTCGATGGCCGAGCGAACCGGGCTGACCCGGCGCAATCTGGCTCTGCTGGCTTTCGGTTTTGCGCCGTTGTTGGCGGAGTTCTTCGTGAATCTGTGGGGCCGGCCGCATTATCAATTCTTTCCGATGGCGCTCGCGGGCGCGGGTTTTCTCGCCTGGAGCCGGCTGAAGGGAGTGCCCCGACCTTTCGTATCGGGCCACGCCGCCGTGGCGGCCGCGCTCATGGGCGTGTCGTTTGGCGTTCTGGCCGTGGCGACCGCACTTTGGTCACCCTGGCTGGCGAGCCTGGCCGCGGTGATTTGTCTGGCGGGCGTGGCTTGGTGGCTAGGTGGCTGGAAACTGCTGCGGGCGATGGTGCCGGCGCTGGTGCTGGGGTTGGCCATCATTCCACCGCCCCTGGCGCTGGACACGCAGTTGATGCTCTATTTGCGCGGGCTGGCGGCACGGTGGAGCAGCCGGCTGCTGGACCAGCTTGGGGTGATCCATTTGCTGAGCGGCAATGTGATCGAGCTGCCCCAGCGGAAGCTGCTGGTCGAGGAGGCCTGCAGCGGGATCAACTCGGTGTTGTTCACTTTTGCCGTCGGCCTGTTCTACCTGATGTGGCGGCGCCGGCGCGTGTGGCGCATCGTGGTCTGTTTGCCCTGCACCCTGGCCGCCGTCTTGCTCGGCAACGTCGTCCGCATCACGCTGGGCGGGTGGCTCGAATTCCGTCACGGCATCGACATTCTCTCCGGCTGGCGGCACGAGCTGGCGGGGATGGTGCTGGTGGCGATTTACCTGGCCCTGATCGTCAGCCTGGACCAGTGGCTGGATTTCCTCACCGCCCCAACGGGGCTGGGGTTGACCCCATTACCGACCCCGAAAGGGCCGTCTGCGGCCGTCCCATTGCCGGGGCCGGTGGGGGGGCGGGCGGGTTCGGCGCCGCGCTGGGCGGGGGTGGTGGCCTGCGCTTTTGCCCTGCTCGGCTTGGCGGAGCTGGGTCGTGGCGCGCTGCACCATCAGCGACAGAAGGTTGCGTTTGTGATGGCCTCCGCGTCCGCCTTGCGCGCCGGGGCGACGTTCACAATGCCGGAGCAGATCGGCAACTGGAAGCGCCTGAACTCGGCCGTGCCCGGCCACCAGGTGGAGACGCAGGGGATCTGCTCCCAGATCTGGCATTATCAACAGGGCCAGGCCGTGGCGTCGGTGGCGCTGGATTACCCGTTCCGCGGCTACCATGACGTGACGGTATGTTACACGCTCCAGGGGTGGCACATTACCCGGCAGCAACGGCAGACCGGGCAAGGAAC
>CAIWJG010000059.1 GCA_903912925.1 uncultured Verrucomicrobia subdivision 3 bacterium
TAATTCTAGTTCGCGTTCAAGCTGAGACTAACAATCCAAGGCCATGCACAAATGCTCCGCACCCGGTCTTGGTCCGCAGCCAACCTTGGCAGGCCCGTTTCCAAGGTTCGCACCACCCCGGCCATGTCTGAAAACACCCGGTTCGGAAATTCCTTCTCGCGCAGCTCATCCCACAGATGTTCCTGCGGATTGAGTTCTGGCGAATAGCCCGGCAAGCGGTGCAGGCGGATGTTCTCCGGCACCACCAGCGCCTTGGCGACATGCGAACTGGCGCCGTCCACGACCATGACGATGAAGTCTTCCGGGTGGGCGGCACTGACTTGAGCTAGGAAGATTCCCATCTGCTCGGTATTCATGATCGGGCAGATCCGCCAGTCCAGTTCTCCTTCCAGCGGGCTGACCGCTCCGTAAACATATTGAAACTCCCGTTCGTAGCCATTGTCCACCACCGGCCGCTGCGGGGCGGGAGCCCAGCAGCGCCGAATCCGCACCATGCGCCCAAAACGGGCCTCGTCTTGAAACATCAACCGAACATGACGCCCCTTGACCACGTCGGGTGTCAGCAGGGCTGCCAGCACTTCGGGGAGTTTTTTTTCCACTCCTCCTGAACCTCAGGCTTGCTCTTGGGATGGCGCGTGTCGGGCGCCACCTTTCGCCAGCCATGGCGCGCCAACAAACGGTAGACCACCGAGGGCTTGACCGGTTGGCCCAGACGTTGGGACAGGGCGGCCCGAATCGGGGAAACGACCACCAAATGGCCGGTGGCCGCGCTTGCCAGCCATGGTTTTAAGAACGCGACTTCTTCCTCTTGGGTGAGGAGGGATTTGCGGCGTCCACCCCAGTTGCGGGCAGGGCTGGGCAGCGCCGACTGGTGCTTACGGAAGGCGGCCTGAAGGCGCGGCACGGTCGCGCGGCCAACGCCCAGAACAGCGGCGGTTTGTTCGAGGGTGGCCCCGAACAACGCCGGCAGCAGCACCGCCTGACATTGTCGCAAGGATTGGACCGAGGTGGTGACGGCGGCGGTCAGTTGCGCCCGCTGAACAACGAGTGGATCAATCCGGCGTGGTCTTGCCATGCCGAAACTCTACCACTGTTCGGCTCATCTTGGAAGCGAATTAGAATGATTCGCCGCGCGGGCGGTCTGTCCCGCCAGAAGCATCGCGCCCAAGGTGATGGCCCAGGCTGCGCCCACCGACCACATTGAGGTTCGCTGGATACCGGTTCGTGCTGTGTCTTGATTTGAAGGTTGCATGGTGGATTTTTGTTGAGGTTATGGGAGCTGTGTGTTGCTTGTTTTGGAGGCTGCTATGGTTTGGTCTGGCGGCTGGTCTCTCGCACCGAAAATTGCGCTGGCTCCGCCGGCCGATCGGCCTGTGGGGGCCCGCCACGCCACTACGGCGGCTTCCGGCTGCGCGCGCGGTCGCATTGGTGTGCTATTCTTCATAGGCACTTATTTCGATTAACTAATAATCGAGGATCAGGTGCCATTGCAAGATCAAAATGCACAATACCGAAAAAAACTTCAGGAATGCGGGCGGGTGGGGCAGCCATGCAGCACTGGCTTGCTGGGCGGTTAACGCAACTGCCCACCACGGGCATTACCCCGCTTCCCGGCTACTTCATCCTCGTGCCACGCCCAGAGTTACCGTTTGGTGGGGCAGGTCCAGGAGGGCAGCCCAGCCCTGGAGCGAATAATAAGTGCGCCAAGATTTCTGTGGCGCGCGAAACGCGCAGACCTTAAGATTATGGCTTGGTTTGATGACACGCCCGCTTCTTAAGTTCGGATTTCGCTGGTTGAGCTTGCCTGCCGCAATGCTCTGGGCCATCTCAGCCTCTTCCGCCCAGTTGCCCCTGGGTTCGGTCAGTTACTTCAATCCGTATCAAGACCCGACTAACTGGAGTGGTTGGGGCTCGGCCATATACCAAGGGTTGGGCGCCGTGGTGCGCAATGTGTGCGGCACGGTTCCCGTGGACACCGTCGATGGCACCCAAGCCCTGGTGCTCGATGCCGTCAACCCGCCGGGTGCGTATTGGAACGTGCTTTTCAAGGTCAGCGGCAACTCCCTCAATTTCCTGCGCACCGGCACCAATCCTGCCGTACACCTGCGCCTTAAATGGAGCGCCATGCCAACCAACAATGCCTGGAACATGAATGTCCAGGTCGAAGGCGCCCAGTGCCCATTAAGCGCCTACGTCACCGCCTCGACCTCCGTCTGGCAGGAGGTTTACATTCCGGCTTCTGATTTCAGGGCGGCCAAGCCGAGCGTGGACCTGACGCATGTCTGGGCTGTTGGTTTGTCGGCCACGGGCAACTACCGGGACCATTGTGGGCTGGATATCGCGGCGCTGGACCTCGTGCCCTCGGCGACGCAACTCGGGTACACGGAGTTCGTAAAGGTCAACCAGGTGGGTTACACCCCGCTCATGGGCACCAAGCTCGGCGTGCTGAGTTGTGAACCCGGCACGCTGACCGCTCTACCTTCCGCCTTTCAAATCGTCAACGTCAGCAACAGCCAGGTCGTGTTCACGGGCGCTTTGAGCCGGTTCGTGGCGGCTTCGGGTTGGAACCTGGATGGCGACACGAACTACCAGGCGAACTTCGGCGCGCTGCGCACCCCTGGTATTTACCGGCTGGAAGTGCCGGCCCTGGGGGCTCAGTCCACCACTTTCGTCATCGCCACCAACGTTTATCAGAACCTCTTCCGCGACGCGCTGCGTTTCTTCTATTACTCGCGCTCCGGCGCACCCATCGCCGAGCCGTTTGCCGAAAGCTGCACACGCGCCGCGCTCTATACCAGCAACACGAACGCGACCTATAATTACTCGCCGACTTACGGGCATTACAACTTCAGCACCAACACCCAGCGCGACGCGCACGGTTGCTGGTTCGATGCGGGCGACACCCATGCGGATGTGCCGAATACGGCTACGGCGTGCTGGTTCCTGCTCGAAAGCTGGCGCGATTTCGGACGCCTGGTGCCAGCTTATGGGCTGAACCTGCCGGAGTCCGATTCCGGGCAAAGCGACCTGGTGCCCTTGATTGCCTGGGGGCTGGACTGGATCAAGCGGATGCAGAACGCCGATGGAAGCGTGCACCACTATGTGGCGAGCACTGCCAACGGCAGCGTCCAGCAAGTGTCCGATATCAGCTCCTTTGCTACCGCTTGCGCCGCCGCCATTTTTGCCAAGGCCTATACCCTGATGGGCAACACGCTCACTCCGGCGCAGAGCGCGGATTTGCTCGCTCGCGCCCAGTTGTCATGGTCCTGGCTCCAAGCCAATGCGAGCATGGTCCAGCCCCGGCTTCCGCTGCAGAACGGGGGCGATCCGGGAGCGGACGATACCTACTGGGGAGACGCGACTTATGACCACCGCTGCCGCGCCTTTGCGGCGGTCGAGCTATTCGAGGCGACCGGCCAGGCGGCGTATAACACTGCGTTCGTGAACCAGTTTAAGCAGAACGGCAAGTCCCCGATCAGCGGCAATGTATTTGGCGTGAACTGGACCGGTAACAGCAGCGACAATGTCCTGAGCTACCTGAACCACGCGCTGAACTTCGCCTTCATCGATTACGCCCGCAGCACCCGCGCGGCGGACGCCGCGACGCAGGCCACCTTGAAGAGCGCCTTCCTCCACCAGGCGGACCTGCTCACCAACTACACCGCTTTCTCAGGCTACCGCATCCCGATGCTCTATCCGGGCCATCTGTACTGGGGTTCGAGCGGCGGGGTACTGGCGCCCTCAGCCTTTGTGCTGGCCCGGGCCTTTGAATGGACCGGCAACACCAACTACCACGAGACCGCCCTCCAGGCCCTCCACTTCATCTGCGGGCGCAACCCGGTCAACCGGGTCTTTGTGAGCGGTTATGGCGATTATCAGCACAGCTCGGACTTCTATTCGCAATTCTGGACCGACCTGTTGCGGCAGCCGCCCGGTTATCTGGGGGGCAACATCGATGTTCAGGGCTCGGCTACGATGGTGGTCGAGGCTGCCTGGAAGCGCTTCATCAATACGCAAGA
>CAIWJG010000060.1 GCA_903912925.1 uncultured Verrucomicrobia subdivision 3 bacterium
CGGTCAGCAAAAAGCCCCGAAAAAACGAAGATTCCGGTTGCCGAGGGTCTCCCTTTTTGAAAACGGGGAGTTTTCTCTCAGACACTAAATAGGCAGCAGACGCAGAGCGGGGGAACGTGAAGCGCCCGGCCCAGCGTGCTGATTCCCAGGGCCGGGGACAGGGACCGAAATCTCCGCCCTCACGGGGAGACCACCAGCCGATAGAACCTTTGGCGATTGGTCACCCCGTCCACGAACAGCCCCTGATCATCAAACGGTTTGGCGGGAACCAAGAACAAATTGGACCACCCCGCAGTCGATCCTGCGGGCAGACCGTCGAGCCCCTGAACCACATAACTCCAATTCGAAGCCGTGTTGAACCGCAGGGCCACCTGGCTCGTCCCGAGGCCCTGAATAGAACTGATCCGCACCCGCGGCTTTGCGGCGGCTGTGATCGTTAAGACCGGCCACGAGTTGATGCTGGAGAAATTCCGCGAGTTGAACGTAAACCCCGCCGACGCGCTCGCCGCCGTCAGATACAAATTCAGGTCCGCCCCGGCGACCACGTTAGAAACCAGCCCCACGGCCAATGGCAGCGTGAACGATACCGTCCCATCCAGTCCGCTGTTGGTAAAGGAGCCTAACGACTCATCCAATGCCGGGTTGAGCACGGAAGCCAAATCCTGGTAGGCCACGCCATCCGTCGTGGGAGTGGTCGGCTTGCCGGTACCCTCCACCCAGGTGTCTGAGGCGATCCAACGAATCTCAAATGCACCCACCCCACGGTTGAAAATCGGATTGCTCGGCGCGGCCACCTCACTCAGGCTAAGCGCCGCTCCTGTCACCACCCAGCCATTCGTTCCGAAAGCGCCGGTCACCGCCGCTACCACGTTGCTCATAGGAAAACGGATCAGGCTGTCGAACAAACCATTCTGCGGCCCCGAGCCGTTCACCGCGCCCGATCCCGAGACGGACAGCGCCCCCGCCGCTCCGTAATTGTTGTCCGGAGCCAGCGACCGCACAAAGGCATCCGCTGCCGGAGTGACGGAGACGTTGGTAGTCTGGCCATAGCAGGCAAGCTGCGCGGACATCGCCACAACCAGCGCGGCTAGCTTGTGCCGCGCCGTCCCATTCTGCTGTTGACTGCCTGGCCGCATCACGTTGTATACTTGCTTATATATCGCATGAAGACAACTCGGAATGCTTCCCGCCAGAAGGCGATCGCGACCGGCGTGCTCAGCCTGCTCCTTGGGCTCCCGGTTTACTCCGCCAGCTTCGCCCTCAATCCCTCGAGCGACGCCTTCGTCACCACCGGCCCGTCCGGCAATCTCAGCGGTAATAATTACGGTGGCGCCGGGGCGCTCGACGTGGCCGCTCCGGGCCTGGCCAAGGGCGAGTTCCAGAGCGTCCTGCAATTCGATCTCTCTGGCGCTCGCACCTCCTTCGATACCCAGTTTGGCGCCGGCCAGTGGAATATCCAGTCCATCACCCTTTCGCTCACCGCCACTTCACCAAACAACGCCATCTTCAACCCCAGCGCCGCCGGGCAGTTCGGCATCTCTTGGCTGCAAAACGACTCCTGGACCGAGGGCACCGGCAATCCAAACACCCCCACCGCGATCGGCATTACCTATTCGAGCCTTCCCTCCTTCACCAGCGCCGGAGACGAAAGCCTCGGCACCTTCAGCTTCGCGGGTGGCACCAGCGGGGCTGCCACGTACACGCTCAGCCTCACCCCCGGTTTTCTCACGGACGCCTCGGCCGGTAACCTCGTCGGTTTCCGCCTCTTCGCCGCCGACAATGCGGTGAGCTACCTGTTCGACTCGCGCAGCTTCGGCACCACCTCGGCCCGTCCGCTCCTGACCGTTGTCGCCGTTCCCGAGCCCGCTGCGGTGCCCCTGCTCGCGGTTGGTGCCGCCCTGCTGGTTGGCGCAAAGCGTTGTCGCCGGAAGCATCAGAAATGACCCGGCTCAATTCAGGCCCCGCCTTCACCCTGATCGAGCTGCTGGTCGTCATCAGCATCATCGCGCTCCTGGCGGCGCTGCTCCTGCCGGCGCTGAGCCAAGCCCAGGCCAAGGCCCGGTCAGCCCAATGCCTCAGCAACCTGCGCCAGTGGGGGCTTGCCTTCCGCCAATATGCCGACGACAACAAAGACTACCTGCCCCGCCGCGGCCAGGGCATCCAGCCGCTCGCCCAAATTGACCGTGCGGAGGATTGGTTCAACGCGCTGCCCTCCTATTTGGCCTTGAAGCCCTACCAGCAAATCTTCGCGGCAAACGGGAAGTTTAGGCCCCGCTCCAGTTCGGTCTTTGTCTGCCCGGCGGCCAGCGATCCCGGCAGCAACCACTTCCTGCCCTATGGCATGAACATGAACTTGTGCCCCTGGATCCTTCCCCAAGCGACCAAATGTACCGACGTGGCCCAACCGCTTCAGGTCGTAGCGATGGCCGATGCACCCGGCCCCTACGCCTCCACGTTCCCGTCTGCGAAACCCTACAGCGTGCTCGCCCGGCACGCCCGCCGGGTGAACCTCCTCTTTCTCACCGGGCAAGTGAACTCCTATGCGGGCGATTACGTTGGCTGCGGAGTCGGCGACCCTAAACGCGAAGACGTCCGCTGGCTCACCGGCACCGACAGTGACGCGAGCGCCGACAACTACTGATTCATGAAACGCACACTCCTTGTGGCCCTTCTTGCGCTGGTCGTGGCGCTCGCTTTTGCGCTCCACCACCGCGCTGCCCGTCAGCCGCCGCCCGACAGCCGCGTCGTGCGGTGCGCGGTCATCGGAGGCATGACCATGACCGGCCTGTGGCCCGAGCTTGTCACGCTGTTCGAAGCAGAGTCCGGCTACCGCTGCCAGGTCGTCGCCACCGGCCCGCGCCCGGAGATCGCCGAGGTGTTTCGGGCCGGGAAAGCCGATCTCCTCACCATGCACTCCGGCGACATCACCACTGACCTGGTCGCCGACGGCCTGGCGATCAACATGCGCCCCTGGACCCGCAACGAACTTAGCATCGTCGGCCCGACCAGCGACCCCGCCCATATTCGCGGCATGACCAACGGCGCCGCCGCGCTCCGGGCCATCGCCGCGGCCAAGGCCCGTTTCGTGGACTTCCAGGGCGTCGGCAGCCGCGAGCTGGCCCACAACCTCTGGCGCGCCGCTGGGGTCGAGCCCAAGGGCGACTGGGTCCTCAAAGACGATACCGTCTCCAAGTTTGACATCCTCCAGTTTGCCCGCACCAACAACGCCTATGTCATCGTGGGTTACATCCCGGCGCGCCTGGGCAAAATGAATCCAGCCGGCATGGAAATCCTGGTGCAAGGCGACCCCCTGATGCGCCGCCCGTTCATTGTGATGGAAGCCAACCCGAAGAAATTCCCGCAGACTAACCACGCGGGCGCCCGGGCTCTTTCCGACTTTCTACTCTCGCCCAAGGCCCAACAATTCCTAGCCGAGTTCGGGCAGAAGACGACTGGCCGGGGTCCGCTGTTCCATCCCGTGCAGACCGCCACCGACAACAAGTAGTTACTGTTTCAACAGCGCCTGGAATTCGCGGAAGCCTTCCTGGATTGCCGCATGGCTCTGCTGCTCCATCCGGTGATACAGGGCTACCACCCGCCGCCCCATCTCGGTAAGGACTGCTCCGCCACCAGTCTTGCCCCCGCGGGTGGCCAGGACCACCGGCGACCGGAACCGCCGGTTAAGCGTCTGCACATGCATCCAGGCGGTCATGTACGCCATGTCCAACTGTCCCGCCGCCGCGCGCAAGCTGCCCGTCTCCCCGATCAACTCGAGCAACTGGACCCGCCCCGGCCCCAAAGCCGCGTCCCGGCCGCACATAATACGCAGCCGAGGCAGGACGGACGTTGGCAGAACCACACACTTCTTCTTGCGCATAAACTTTCAGAGGCAGGATGGCTTCGAGGTCGGCCAGAACGCAAGTCCCTTGGTGGTGAAACCTTCAAGATGGTGCTCTATTGCGTCGTATTCGAACGCGTAGCCCGTTTCCCGCGTCGGCTCGGGTGTGGCTACCCCCAGGATGTCACAAAGTCCGCAGAGGAAGGGCGGGCTATTGGCCCGCTCGGAAGCGCTGGCGGCGGCCCACCGGGCAATGAACGCTTTGGGACCGCCAGACGACATGGCCCGCAGGATTAGGCCGGAGCTTCCCTCCCGGTAATCAATCCGCTGCCGATTCCGGTGATCCGCATTCTCTTGCTTGGCCTTGACATGCCGCCCCCGGGCGAGAGAATCGATGCCCGTAACGGCGGCCCGCCGCGAAACGGACGTTTGCGGAGCAGCGGGGCGCCAGGAGCGACGACAATTCATGATGAAGACAATCAAAGGTATTGGCTTGGAGAACGTGCAGGCGGTGTATGGCGGGCCGGAAGGAGATTTGTGGGAGCTGGTCATGGGGGAGCAAATCCACATTGGC
>CAIWJG010000061.1 GCA_903912925.1 uncultured Verrucomicrobia subdivision 3 bacterium
CGAGGACTCTCGATTCAGGACAACGATGGCAAAGGGCGCCCCGAAGGTGCTCAGGGTGGCTTGAGCAAGCTCGTGTGGAAGCGCTATGAGGCGGAGAACTATTTCATCAGCCCTGAGCTGCTCCTGGCAAGCGCCAAACAACCGGAGGCCGAGGGCGACTTGTTCCATGGTGTGCCGAAAGAGGTGTTGCAGGAGCTTTTGCTGGAGCGCGTGTTCGACGGCAGCCAGGTAGATTTGGAGAACTACAACCGGGCGGATTCCTCGACCCGGAAGACCCTGTGGCGCGCACAGACTCAAAACCGAAAGCTGAGCAGCTTCGCCGAGGAGTTCTATCGCCGCTTGGCGACAAGATCTGCCGCTCCCATGCTGTGGCGCAAGGGGGAGTTGCACGAATTGGTCGCGTTGTGCGACGCGGCGGAGTTGAACGGTGAGGTGAGAGAGAAACTGGATGCCTTGCAGGTCCTTTTGCAGCCGCAGGCATGAGGGGTGGTGATGCACGCCGACATCTCCGAAAAGGGCCTCGAAACGCTGATCATGCGCCACATGACCGGCACGGATGGCCTTGCGCCTGTGGCCGAGGGCCTGGTTGCGGAAACCCCGATGCCCTTTCGGCGGCGAAGGCTGCTTGCTCTGGCTGGCTCGCCGGTAATCCCAAAGACTACGACCGCACCCACGCGCTCGATGGGCGCCCCGCTGCCCCAGTCGAAAGCGGAGGACTGACCGGGGAAGCGGTCGCAGATTGAAGACTCGATTTGCCGAGAGAGAGGCGATAAGCTAGATCAACTGAAGTGAAAGTTGTCGATCAAATCCTGAACAAACTGGCCGAGCTGATCCATCAGGGGCGCTTTGTCGAGTTGGAGACGGAGGGGCTGGAAATCAAGCCGGTGCCGGCTGACGGCGGGGAGTGGAAGGAAAGGCACAAGACCATCAACGCCTTTCTAAATACCCGTGGCGGCATCGTCATCCTGGGCGTGAAGGAGGAAGGGACAGGGCCAACGCGGCGCTATGTGTTCAGTGGCTGGAAGGAACACGCGGAGCCGAATCTGAAGGAAATTGCCAAGCTGTTCACCGACCGTAAGGGAGTGGTGCAGGATTTGTCCGATTGCTTTCCGCCGATGGAACTGCGCGATATCCAAGGGGGGCGTGTGGCGGTCATGTATGTGGATGAACTGGCAGCGGACCGGAAATACGTGTTCTATAAGGGCACGGCCTACCGGCGCATCCTGACCGGCGACCACAAAATTAACGAAGCCGAAGTGGAGGCGCAGGAGGAATTCAAGGAGGAGGCGGTTCATGCGCGCGAACTCCAGCCGGTCCCCGGTCTGACGGAGGCGAACCTCGACCTGACGAAACTGAACCAATTCATTTTTCAACTGAATCAGCCGGTGCAGGTGGAGACCATGAAGCCGGACCTCGCGCAAGCACGACCTTTCCTGGAGCGGCGCTGCTTTGTGAAGGACAGTGGGGTGACGGTGCTGGGGGCGCTGGTTTGCGCGCAGCATCCGGGCGATTGTCTCGGCTTCCGCAGCCACGTGCATGGTTATGTGGACGTCCCGCAGCAGACACACGACGTGGACATTGCATCGCAGGTGGTCCAGGACAAGCAGGACTTTGTGGATAACGTGCTGCAACTGATGGAGTCGAGCCTGGGTTATCTGCTGCGCAACATCCAGGTGGGCGTGAGCACGCAGGAGGGAGGCATGAGCCAGCCACAGTATCCGGCTTCCCTGCTGCGTGAAACGGTGAACAATGCGCTGGCCCATCGGGATTACTCGATTGACCGGCAGGTGATTCTCGCGATCAAGCCCGGGAAGCACATCGCCATCCGCAATCCCGGTACCTTCCGCAAGCGGTTGCTCATTGAGGCTCCGGCTGACCCCATTCCCATGCTCCGAATTCTGCCCGAAGCCAAACCGCGAAATCCCAAGCTGGCCGATGTGCTGCGGGTTTATCGCAAGTGGGAGGGACGCGGCATCGGCATGGCCACCCTGGTGAACCTCTGTCTGCAGAACCAGATGGATTTGCCTTTCTACCGCCTTTTTTCGGAGGAGGTCTGTCTCTACTTGTGCGCGGGACGGTTGCTGGATGAGCACATGGAAAGAATGTTCCAATCCTTCGACGGTCATATCGAAACCCGGCTGCAAGGTAACGCGCTGAACGAGGAACAGAAATTGGTGCTTTCCTATTTGATCAAGTCGGAATGGGCCAATGAAAAGCTGGGTTACACGATCTTGCTTACGCCAGACAACAACCATTTCGGTGCGTTGTTGGAATTAGAACGAGCGGGCTTGATCCAGAAGCACCCTTCGAGCACTGCGACCTACCCCGTCTATGTGGCCGACCGAGTACTGGTGAGCCGTGGATACCTGGCCGAACTACGGGCCATGTTTGGGATCGGGTTTGATGGGCTTGACCCGCTATTGAAGCAGGCGCTGGGCGTGGTTTACCGCTTCAACCACTTCAGCAAGGCACGCGTGGTCAGCGCCAAGCAAGCGAGCTTTACATTGTGGTATGAGGGCGAAGGTGCGTCGGGTGGAATCGAGCAGTTCGATGCCTTTTACCGAAAAGTGCGCTATGCCTTCAATAAGTTGCAAGCGGGCGGCTTTGTCGCGAAGAAAGAGGGAACGCGGGGTTATTTGCTGAGCGCTGATTACCTCGCCACACACCTCGTGTAGCGGCGTCCTGGAGGCCACGCAGCCCCAGACCTTCAAGAAGCTGGCTCTGTCCGACTGGTCCGACACTCCCTGATGATAACGCAGAGATCGGACCTGTGCCGGTCGAGGGCGGCGGGCACAAGCGCCAGCCGGAGCTGGACCGCCTGAGCAACATCCTCAAAGCCTTCAACGACCACTTCGGCACGCTGTTCGCCGCCGCGGACCGTGTCGCTCGCCGCATCCGGGAGGACATTGCGCCCAAGGTTGCCGCCGATCAGTCCTATCGAAATGCGAAGCAGAACACACCGAACTCCGCCCGCATCGAGCACGACAAGGCACTTGCCAAGGTCATGCTCACCTTGCTGAAGGATGACACCCAGGTTTACAAGCAGTTCGTCGAGAACGAATCCTTCCGGCGGTTCGTGACGGACATGGTCTTCACGATGACGAGTGAGTGAAGGGGCCTCTATTTTGGCGCAGTGCCAGGACTGGTGCCGCCGGTGCCACTTAATCCCTCGACCGATCTTCTGGACGCGTCACGTTTTCGATTGCGAATTGGCCCGAAGCCGTGGACGCTGGGCGGGCCGTGAGCACATTGCATGCATATTTAACTCGCCAGATCCTGGCGGCGTTGCTGCTTACCGTGATGGTGTTCACGTTCGTGCTGTTGCTCGGCAATGCGCTGAAGGAAATCCTGCCGCTGCTGGTAAATCGGCAGGTGACGCTGGGGGTGGTGGTGGAGGCGGCCGGTTTGCTGGTCCCGTTTGCCTGGGTGTTTGCGCTGCCGATGGGCATGTTGACGGCTACCCTGCTCGTGTTTGGCCGGTTCAGCGCCGACCAGGAACTGACGGCGGTGCGCGCCAGCGGCATCAGCCTGCTGTCGCTGATCAGCCCGATCCTGCTGTTGAGCCTGGCGCTGTGCGCGCTGAGCGCGCTGGTGAACATGGACATCGGCCCCCGCTGCCGGGTCGCTTACACCAAGATACTGTTCAACTTGGGGATGCAGTTGACGGGCGCCCAACTGCCGGAGCGGACTTTCATCAAGGAATTCAAGGGCTACGTCCTCTACGTGGACAAGAACCGCGGCGGGGAGCTGGAGGACGTGATGGCTTGGGTTCTGAAGGACGAGACGAACAGCGTGACCTATGTGCGCGCGGCGCGGGGCAAGTTGGAAAAGGATGTGCCAAACCGGCGGCTCAACCTCATCCTCTATGACGCCAAGAGCCTGGACCTGCGCGAAGGCCGGATGGTCCTGGGGGTGTTTGCGGAGGTGTCGTACGAGCTGGATTTTGGCCAGAAGCGGCAACTGAAGTTCAGTCCGGCGATCACGGACATGACCAGTGGACAACTCTGGGATGAACTGCACGAGTGGGAGCGGCGACTCAAGCTGCCAGACACGGTCGGCAACCTTACAGCGGACGAATTGCGGGCCAAGAAGAAGAAGCTGGCGAAGATGGTCGGTGATCCGACTACGCCGATTCGGTTCCAGATCCATCAGCAGATTGCCTTTTCCTTCGCTTGCTTCGGGTTCACGCTGGTGGGCATTCCGCTGGGGATACGGATGCACCGGCGCGAGACCAACGTTGGGGTCGGAGTGGCTTTGCTGCTGGTGGCGGTGTATTACAGCTTTATCCTGCTCGGCCATGCGCTCGACACGCATGGCGAGTATGCCCCGCACCTCATTGTCTGGCTGCCGAACTTCATCTTCCAGGCGATCGGCGCTGTGCTGTTGTGGCGGGCGAATCGGGGAGTGTGACCGCGCTGCTTTGACCCACGGCCGATTGCGAGCAAATCGAAGCCCGCAGCCCTGAAATCTGAAATCCGAAGGCCAAAGTCCGAGTATTTGCGATTGACGGAAAGGGCGCGTTGAGGAATCGTGGGCGCACCATGGCAATACATTTGTTCGCATGAAACTTTACTCCTTACGATCTTCCCTTCCCAGCAGCCTGATTGCGTCAGCTTGCCTTTGTGGCGTGGCGCTGCTCAACGGCGGCTGCAAGAAAACCGATACCAAGGCCGAGCCCGGCAAGCCCAAGGTCGCCTTGGTCATGAAATCGCTGGCGAATGAATTCTTCAGCACCATGGCCGACGGCGCCAAGAAACACCAGGCGGCCAATGCCGGGGCTTACGAGCTGCTGGTCAACGGCATCAAGAACGAGACCGACCTGGCCGAGCAGGTGGGGCTGGTCGAACAGATGATCGCCCGGCAGGCCAGCGCCATCGTCATTGCCCCGGCCGACTCGAAGGCGCTGGTGACCGTGCTCAAACGCGCCAAGGAAGCGGGCGTACTCGTGGTGAACATTGACAACAAACTGGATGCTGACGTGCTCAAGCAGGCCGGACTGGCGGTGCCGTTCGTGGGCCCGGACAACCGTGCCGGGGCGCGCAAGGTCGGCGAGGCGCTGGCCAAACAGCTTAAGGCGGGCGACCCGGTGGCCATCATCGAAGGCATCCCCACGGCCTTCAACGGCCAGCAGCGCCGGCTTGGGTTCGATGACGCCATGAAGGCGGCGGGCATGAACATCGTTGGCGTGCAGAGTGGCAATTGGGAGATGGACAAGGCCAACAATGTTGCCGCTGGGATGCTCAGCGAACATGCAGATCTCAAAGCGATTCTCTGTGCGAATGACAACATGGCCCTCGGGGCCGTCGCAGCTATCCAAAGTGCTGGCAAGACCGGCAAGGTGCTGGTCGTCGGCTTCGACAATATCGGCGCCATCCACCCAATGATTGCCGACGGGCGAGTGGTGGCGACCGCTGATCAGCATGCGGACAAACTGGCCGTGTTTGGCATCGAGGCCGCACTCAAAATATTGAAAGGGGAAGCGCCCCCAGCGGACCAGACGACGGCGGTTGATCTGATTACCAAACAGGGGAATGCAAATTGAGAATTTCACAGCCAAGTCAAAGGGCCGCACACCCCCTAAGCGGAAGGATTCGCCCCCAATTTAGAATTTGCATTTCCCAATTGTAGATTTGCAATCAATCCTCATGCCCTCGGCACCGCTCCTGCAAGTCACCGGCCTGCATAAGAGCTACACCGTTCCGGTGCTCACGGATTTCAGCTTCGAGTTGCAGGGCGGTGAGGTGCATGCGCTGATTGGCAGCAATGGCGCGGGCAAGTCCACCTTCGCGCGTATTCTGTGCGGCTTGACCCCGGCCAATAGCGGCGACATTCAGATCGCTGGCCGTCGCTATGCGCCGCGCTCCAAGCGCGAGGCGGAACATGCGGGAGTGGTCATGGTGATGCAGGAACTCAACGTCATTGGCACTCTTACTGTAGCCGAGAACATCTTCCTGAACCGCCTGCCGCGCCGCGCCGGTTTTATCCGCTTTGCCGAGCTGAATGACCAGGCGCGACAAGCACTCACCCGGGTTGGCCTGGGCGACCTCGATCCTACCACGCCCGCCGGCGCGCTGGGGGTAGGGGAGCAGCAACTGGTCGAGATCGCGGGCGCCCTCGCGGTTGACTGCCGCCTGCTGATTCTTGATGAGCCTACCGCTTCGTTGACCGACCCCGAGATCGAGCGGTTGTTCGACAACATCCGCCGGCTGCAAGCCGCCGGCGTGGGCGTGATTTACATCAGCCATCGCATGGATGAGATTCGCCGCATCGCCAACCGCGTCACCGTCCTGCGCGATGGGCGAAGCGTCGCCACCCACAATGCCACCGAGGTCACCGCCGCTGCGATGGTCCGCGAGATGGTGGGCCATGATTTGCCCGAGCGGAAGGCTGCTGCCGAGCGGCCTGCCGGGGAGCCGGCCTTGCGCGCGGAACGCCTGCGCGCGGGCGACCGTGTCCGGGACGTGAGCTTCCAGGCGCGCCGCGGCGAAATCCTCGGCCTCGCAGGGCTCATTGGGTCGGGCCGCACTGAGACGCTGCGTGCGATCTTCGGTGCGGACAAGAAGGACGGGGGCGACATCTTCCTCGGTAACGCGACGCAGCCCGTGGTCATCCGTGAGCCGGCTGATGCGGTCCGTGCGGGCATTGGCATGGTGCCCGAAGACCGCAAGAAGGACGGCCTGTTGCTGCCGCAATCCATCCGCGTCAACGCAACGCTAGCCACCTTGCCGCGCCATACGCGCCCGGGCGGCTGGCTGGACCTTGATGCGGAAACTCAGACAACGGCCTCGCTCTGTCAGCGGTTGGCGGTGCGGTGCGCTTCGCTGGAGCAGGCGGTGAGCGAGCTAAGCGGTGGCAACCAGCAAAAGGTCGTCATCGGCCGCTGGCTGGCGCGCGATTGCAAGGTCTTGCTGTTCGACGAGCCAACGCGCGGCATTGATGTCGCCGCTAAGGATATGGTTTACCAGCTACTCCGGGACCTGGCGGCAGACGGGAAAGCGGTGGTCTTCGTGTCCAGCGAGCTAACGGAGCTGACGGCCGTGTGCGACCGCATTCTGGTGATGTCCGCCGGGCGCATCGCCGCGGAGTTCCTGCCCGGTGAATGGACCCAGGAGAAGATCACGCAAGCGGCCTTCAGCGGCTACCTCGACCGGCACCGTTTGGTTTCATAGTGAGAGCAGATACTACCCGAAGGCATTGGAACATATCCGGGCGGCAGATCACAATGCCAGAATATGCTCGAAGATCAGCGCGGGCCGAGTCATGGTACTGCGCGTGATCTGCGGCCTTGGCCAACGCATACTTTCCGGCATGGTGATCCTCCTCGTTTTGCAGGCGGCTTACCACGCTGGCGCGGCGGAGATTTATACCAGGCAAGGGAGCTGGGTGGAGACGGTGCTGGCAACGCGTGCGACATTGGCGGCGGCGAGTGTTTCAAACGCTGAACCGATCAAGGCAGCCGAGCAAGCCTGGTTCCGGCTAAAGGAGGACTTCCCCATGGAGTGGGATTGGGCGCTGCAGGACGGGAGTGCTGATTCTGCCCAATGGCTTCGTCTGGCTGGCTCGGGGAGCTTTGAGCGCCGGATGGTTGAAAAGGTGATTTCGGAGCTTGGTGACTCGGGCCAACCGCTGCGGCAGAAACGGGACCAGCTTGCAAAGTCGGTCCCGCACGGCACTGACCGCCAGTGGCTCGAACTGTATGTTAGCGCGTGCGAAATGCGCCGCCAGCAAAGGCTCAAGACCCTCGTGGCCAAAGCGCCGAAGATCATCTTCACCAAACACCGGACCATCCGGCCCTCCTTTTTCGCCTACACGGAAGGGCAGTCCGACGCGCAGGCCGAGCGGCACTTCCTGCCGAACTCAGAGTTGTGCTTGCTGGAGATGGAAGGAACGCACGGCAAGGTGCGCACCCTGGTGTCCGATCCTAAGGGCGCCATCCGCGATCCAGCGGTATCGTGGGATGGTCAACGCGTGCTCTTCGCCTGGAAGAAGTCGCTCGACGAGGATGACTACCATCTCTACGAGCTGAATATGGCCTCCAACCTGGTGCGCCAGATCACGTCGGGCCTGGGCTTTGCGGATTACGAGCCCGCCTATTTGGCGAACGATGACATCATCTTCGTTTCCACGCGCTGCGTGCAGACCGTTGATTGCTGGTGGACGGAGGCGAGCAACCTCTATACGTGCGGCCCGGACGGCCGCTACCTCCGGCGGCTTGGCTTCGACCAGGTGCATACCGTGTATCCGCAAGTATTGGACGATGGCCGCGTGATCTACACCCGCTGGGACTACAACGACCGCGGACAAGTCTTTGTGCAGCCGCTCTTCCAGATGTACCCGGACGGCACAGGACAGACCGAGTTCTACGGCAACAATTCCTGGTTCCCGACGACCATCGCCCATGCGCGTGGCATTCCGGGCACCCAGAAGGTGCTCGCCATCCTCTGCGGTCATCACACGCCCCAGGCCGGGAAGCTGGCGGTGATAGATCCCGCCCGGGGCAGACAGGAGAATGTCGGCGTGCAGCTTGTCGCGCCCGTTCGAGCCACACAGGCGGAACGCATTGACGCCTACGGACAGGGGGGCGAGCTTTGGCAGTATCCGTACCCCTTGAACGAGCAGGAATGCCTGGTCACGTATGCGCCGCTGGGGTGGGACCGGCCCGAGCGGCGGAAGGGTGACGCTGACTTCGGCGTTTACTGGATGGACCTGGCAGGCCGGCGCGAACTGCTGGCCTGGGACGCGCGCCTGCCGTGCAGCCAGCCCGTGCCGTTGGTGGCGCGGCCACGGCCCTTAGTCTGGGCTAACAAGGTGGATTACAACCAGACCAGCGGCACGGTTTACATGGAGGACATTTACGCTGGTCCCAGTCTGGCTGGCGTGCCCCGGGGGACGATCCACAAGCTGCGCGTGGTGACGCTCGAATTCCGCGCGGCGGGTATTGGGCAAAATGGCAGTCACGGCCCCGCCGGTGGCGCGCTCTCTAGCACGCCGATCTCCATCGGCAACGGGGCTTGGGATGTAAAAACGGTCCTGGGCGACGCCAGGGTGTATGAGGACGGCTCAGCGCTTTTCACCGTGCCGGCCCGCAAGCCAGTCTATTTTCAAGCGCTGGACGAGCGTGGTCGCGCGGTCCAGACCATGCGGAGTTGGAGCACGTTGCAGCCCGGCGAATACGCGGCCTGCATCGGCTGCCACGAGAACAAGAACACAGCACCGCCCGCGCGCGAATACGGTTTCAGCCTGGCGATGAAGGCGGGTCCTCAGGCCCTGGAGCCGTTCTATGGCCCGGCGCGCGGGTTCAGTTTTCCGCACGAGATCCAGCCCATTCTCGACCGCCACTGCATCCGCTGCCACAAGGACCGCCAGCCCATCGAGGCCCTGGCGCAAGGCAAAGTCCGCCAACCGCTGCTGGCGCAGACGCGGCCACGTGGCGTCAAGAGTGACGGCATAATGGACGAGCCTGCTTTCAGCCTGCTGGGCGAGGCAACGGTGGACCGCACCGCCAAGCGAAAATGGAGCGATGCCTACCTCATGCTCACGCAGGCTACCGCCGAAACGCCCGACGGGCCCTTCCAAGGCGACTGCAAAGGCCGAGTGGTCAACTGGATCGGCGCGCAATCCGTGCCCGAGCCGCTGCCGCCCTACTTTGCCGGCGCGGCGCGGAGTGAGCTATTGACGATGCTCGAAGAGGGACACAAGGGAGTGAAGCTGTCACGCGAGGAACTGGAGAAAATTGCGTGCTGGCTTGATCTGCTGGTGCCTTATTGCGGCGACTACCGTGAGGCCAACGCCTGGACGGAGGCAGAGATGAAGAAGCACGAGCGTTACGCCGAGAAGCGACGGCAAATGGAGGAGGTGGAGCAGCAGAACATTGATGCCATGCTCGGCAACAAAGACCGCCCTCGCAGCCCCGGGGTCGGTCGGTCAATGATCCCGCGTGGCGATTGAGCAGCAGGTGGGGTTTCCCCCATAGCCCAGTGAAGTAAGGGAAAGACTTCACGGGGCTAGACGGACGCTATCGCTGGAACTATTTCCCTGGCTTGGCTTTGACGTCGGGCCGCGAGGATGCTAACGTCCGGCCATCAACTCAGTAATGGCATCTGGCCTCCTCTTGTCTGCTCGCGTCCTGGCTTGGTTGTCAGTGGCGATCGTTTTCGCGCCACTGTGCTTTCGCTTGGGCCACCTGCCGCTCCTGGCGCCCGACGAGGGGCGCAACGCTGAAACACCTTGATATGTGCGGTATCTGCGGAGTCGTTGCTTCTGCCGGCCTGGCTCAACCTGAGGCCGCCCGGCTCCGCGTCGAAGCGATGCTCCAAGCTCTCTCCCACCGTGGCCCCGATGCGGTCGGGAACGTAGTGACAGACGCAGCAGCCTTAGGGGCGACGCGACTGACAATCCGCGGCCTGGAGGCAGCCAGCCAGCCCATGGTGGACACGGAAACCGGAGTTGTGGCCGTCTGTAATGGGGAACTGGATAATCACCACGAACTGCGCCGTTGGTTGGCGGAGCGAGGCCGACCTGTCCAGCACAAGACGGATGTGGCGGTGATCCCCGGACTCTTTCTTGAATTGGGCGAAGGCTTCGTGCGCAAGCTGGTTGGCGCCTTCGCCATTGCAATTTGGGATCCGCGCACCAGGCAGTTGATTCTGGCGCGGGACCGGGCCGGGGAGCGCCACCTGTTTTACACCTTGCACGGGAATGAGGCCATCTTCGCGACTGAACTTGCGGCCCTGGTCGGACGAGGCAAACTGCCCATCCGTCTGGATCAAGGCGGTCTGCGAGAATACCTGCAGCTCGGCATTTTCCCTTCCCCGGACACGCCGTTCGCGGGAATCCGAAAGGTTGCGCCCGGCGAGTTGGTTGTGCTGGAGGGCGCAAAGGTCCGACGGGAGCGTTACTGGCGCTGGGGAAATGTCGAGGCACCGAAAAGGCCGCCTTCGCTCGACGCTTTCGATGACACGTTCCGCACGGCGGTCGGGCGCCAGACTGATGTGGACGTGGACTTCGGCGTGTTCCTGAGCGGGGGCATCGACTCGTCCCTGGTTTCGGCGGTAGTCAGAAGCCTGCATCCAAAGCGGCGCCTAAATGCGTACACGCTGCGCTTTGAGGAACCATCATTCGACGAGGGGACTTTCGCCGAGGCGGTCGCGCGACGGTTGGACATGGACCTCGTGACGGTAATGGTCCGCCCCGAGGACGTGCAGCGGGAAGTGAGGACACTCGTGCGCCTCGTTGGCGAGCCGCTGGCCGATCCGGCCTGGCTGCCGGCGGCGCTGCTGTCTCGGCGCGCAGCACAGGATATCCGGGTGGCACTCGTCGGTGAGGGCGCGGACGAGTTGTTCGGCGGGTATCCGACTTACATCGGCGCGGGCCTCGCTGAGCGGTTCGCCCGGTTGCCGCGCTGGGTGCGGTCTCTCATCCGGCGGGCCGTGGAAGCGCTGCCGCCCAGCCAAAAGAAGGTGACGATCTCCTTCCTGCTCAAACGTTTTGTCCAGGGTGTGGACTTGGATGGCATGGCGCGGCACTGCCTTTGGGTATCCAACATCGCGCCGCCACTGTTACGTCGGCTAGGGGTCGCGCCGCCAGAGCTGCAGAGCGAGGAGGCTGTCACTGGACACTTAATCGACCAAGTGCAACGGTGGGATTTGGAGACAATGCTGGCAGAAGGTTTGCTGACAAAGGCCGATCGGGCGAGTATGAGTTCCGCGCTGGAACTGCGGGCGCCGTTTCTGGACGAGGGGGTGATGGAGTTTGCGAAATCACTTCCGTTAGAGGACCGGGTGAGGGGTTTCACGACGAAGGTCTTTCTAAAGCGCTATGCCATACGCTATCTACCGAATGAAATCGTGCACCGGCGCAAGCGTGGCCTCTCCGTTCCTATCGGTCGCTGGCTGCGTGGCCCGCTGCGGGATTGGGCTGCCGCCGCGCTGGGAAGTGGGCAGCTCGAGCGGGTGGGAGTGCGCAATGCCGCTGCCCAGGATCTGTTTGCGGAGCATTGTGAGGGCAAAGCGGACCATGCCCGTGCTCTTTGGACCCTGCTGGTGCTGATCGAGTGGTTGGATTGGTTGAAAAATCCTCTGCCGGGCGAAGCCTGAGGGGATTGGGTTGGGTCACCTCCGTGACCGCCGCACGCGCGACGCCTGCGGCGCCGCACCCAGCCCCGTGAAGTCTTTCCCTTACTTCACTGGGCCAACTCCGCCCGTCCAGTTTCCATCGTGCCCCGCGTAGCATCGAACGTGCGTTCGATCATTATTGACCCCTCAGCCTGCGCTTTCGGTTTGCTTGCGCGTCTTCCCATCAGCCGCTTTGGCAGGCAGCGCCAAATACGCTTTGGCGTTTCCGCAGCAGATATTGCGAATCATCGGGCCGACCAATGAGTCGTCGTCAGGGATTTCACCGTTCTCCACGTCCCGGCCAATCAGGTTGCAGAGCACCCGCCGGAAGTACTCATGTCGCGGGTAGGACATGAAGGAACGGGAGTCGGTGACCATGCCGACAAATCGGGACAGCAGGCCCAGGTTGGACAGCGCGTTGAGCTGCCACTCCATGCCTTCCTTCTGGTCCAGAAACCACCAGCCGGAGCCCATCTGAGTCTTGCCGGGGATGCTGCCTGGGAAGTTGCCCAGCATGGTGGCATAGAGGTAGTTGTCCGCCGGGTTGCTGTTGTAAATGATGGTCTTTGGCAGCGCCTTCTCCCGCTCAAGCGCATCCAGATAGGCCGCCAGCGCCGCGCCCTGCGGATAGTCCCCGATGGAATCAAAGCCCGTGTCCGGGCCAAGTTCACTGAGCAGCCGCGTGTTATTGTTGCGCAGGGCACCCAGATGGAGCTGCTTCGTCCAGCCCTTCTCCGCATCCAGCCGCCCAAAGAAGAGCATCATGAAGGCTGCGAACTGGGCCTGCTCCGCGGGCGAGGCTGCTCTGCCTTTGCGCGCCCGGTCGAATATGCCCGATGCAGTCTTGAGTGAGCAGAAGTCCGCGTAACAGGATGTCAGGCCATGGTCGGAGAGCCGGCAGCCGTGCTCATGAAAGCAATCATGCCGCTGCCGCAGCGTTGCCAGGAACTGCGCCAGGTTGCTGACCTCCAAGTTGGCGGCCTCTTCGAGGCGTTTGACCCACGCGTTGAACGGGGCGGGCTGATGCACCGTGAGCGCTTTGTCGGGCCGGAAGGTCGGCAGGACCTGCGTAGCTAAGTCGGAAGCCGCCAGCGCGCGGTGGTGTTCCAGGTTATCTACCGGATCGTCGGTGGTGCAGAGCGCGACAACGTTGAACCGCTTGAGTATGCCTTGCGCGCTCAGCTCCGGCGTGGCCAGGAGTTGGCTGGTCTTCTTCCAGATGCGCTCCGCGCTGCCTTCATTGAGCAGCTCATCGATGCCGAAGTAGCGTTTCAGCTCCAGGTGGGTCCAATGGTAAAGCGGGTTGCGCAGCGTTTGGGGCACCGTGGATGCCCAGGCTTGGAACTTCTCGAACGGCGTCGCCGCTCCCGTGCAATAGCGTTCAGCCACCCCGTTGGCGCGCATTGCCCGCCACTTGTAGTGATCGCCCTCCAGCCAGATCTCAAAGAGGTTCTTGAATTGTCGGTTCTCCGCGATGTCCCGCGGCGACAGGTGGCAATGGTAATCGAATATAGGCTCTCCATCGGCAAACTGGTGATAGAGCCGCGCTGCGGTGCGCGTGCGCAAGAGGAAGTCTTTGTGGATGAAACTCATAGGGTAGCGGGTGGTGACACTCAGTCGAGGAAGAGCGGCTTTATATGGCGCTCATAAAGGTTCTCAGTGACATTGCGTGAGACGGAAGCTTGGCAAACTTCAAGGGCTTCCAGGTAGCCATTGCCCATCTTGGCAGCCACCTTGTAGCCGACGTGCAGTAACTGCCGCAGGTTCGAATTGAAAGCCGGGTTTCTTTGGTCGTGCCGTAACGCCGCAACGAATTGCTCCGCGCTCCAGCCCTGAACTACGCCGGCCGGAGGCAGCTTGCTGTGGTCAATATTGATGACGGTGGCATAGGGCGCGCAGAGCGCTTCGGCCTGCGCCAAGGCGCTGGCGTAAATCTCCTTGGCGATCGCCAGCCCCTGGCCTCCCGCCTCTGCCAGTCCGATGACCTCCTCCAGCCAGGTCGTGCCCGCCGTTTTGAGATGGAGGCCGGCATTAAAGCGGCGCACCGCCCGCCTGATCGGCCCGTAGAGTGAGAACTTGTCGCTGCCTGAATGTACGCTGAGCTTGAGTGTGGGCGGCAGTCGGTAGTGCTTCACCGCAAACGCGATCACCGAGAGATCCTCGTTGAACTCCTGCTCAAACCGCCCCACCTCGCCCACATAGTCCACACCCTTGTTGAATCGGCCAGTGAACTTGGGTGCGACGGTCTGCACCGGAATGCCTTCATCGCTCAGGGCCGCGAGTATCACCAGAAGTTCCGGCGGCGTCTGCGCGCTGTCGGTCTCGTCCAGCGAGACCTCAGTGATGAACTTGCCCTCGCCTTTCAGGTCGGCGACGTGGCGGTAAACCTTCCCCGCCTCCTGCACCGCCAAGAGATACTTGCTGGCCATGTCATGCACCTGGGGTGCCGTGATAACAAAGGGCTTCTCCACCCCGGGAATTGCCAGTTCGCCGACTAACTCGGTATGCCGCGCAGTAAAGGCCGCGATAGCCTCAGCCGCGGCTGGCTTGCCAATCCAGTCCGCCACATCAATGGTGTAGAAATCAGCATAGGGGACGAATCGGTCCACCGTGCCGAGGCCGATGTGGTCGGCATCCACGTGATAGGGCCGCGTCCACCCTAAGGCTTTGACGGCAGCATCCGCCGCCGCGCGCGTGCCTGCGGGCTCGGACCCGATGATCACGTGCTCGCGGTTGGATTTGTTCCAGACCGGGATGACCTCAACACCCTGCTTCGCGGCGGCCAGGCACGCGCTCAGTTGGGATCGAGCCTGCCGCGCGAAGCGGTCGCCGACTCCCAGCGAATACTTTTCCAATGTCAGAGATTTGTTCACAGTGCAATCAGTCGATACTTACGGCCGGCGCCTAGCCCCGTGAAGTCTTTCCCTTACTTCACTGGGCTATACGC
>CAIWJG010000062.1 GCA_903912925.1 uncultured Verrucomicrobia subdivision 3 bacterium
CCGGGAAAAGGTGTAGTAGCCGCCGACGTTAGTCGGCGCACTCTGTTCCGCGGGAATATGGCGCCGACTGACGTCGGCGGCTACGCCTGTAGCTCCCGCTGGGCCGATGTAGCCGAGCAGGCCGCAGAAGATGTCGGTGAGGAAATCCGGCAGCAGGGCGGTTTCCTTGAAATCGTCCGCGCGGCCGGAAGCGATAAGGCCGGCCCAGTGCTGGAGCTTGGGCTGCCAGTCCTCCACGCGCTCCGGCAGGTTGAACGACCGCACCTGCTGCCGGATGACCTCGGGGTGGAAGAGTGGTTTGGATTCGATCGCCATCTGTTTAGCGGCAGGTTATGCCGCGCCGGGAGGAAACCAAGCCCATTTCTGCTGAGGAGGAGGTAAAGCCAGACGCAGAACTCCGGTCCTGCTGCGATTGTCCACTTCCTTGCCCCTCCTGACACAGTGGGCGCAAGACTGGATTCTTCTCGGGTTGATTTCACCCTGCAAATCCGGGCCTTCCGTATATCGCTTCCCAGATACAACGCGGTCTGCCTCTCATTAACACCCCACTTGAGTGGGGTGTGGGCGAGGGTCTCGGCGTCGGAACCGCTTCAGCGGTTTACCCCCCACCGTAAACCGCTGAAGCGGTTGGGGAGCTTGTTCGCGTGCCACACCCACCTCGCTGAAGCGGGGTGTTAATGAGAGTCGGCCGCCCACCCCGAAGAAATCTGTCGTGCGCCCTAACACAGTTTTGGCTGCCGAATCCCATTGAGAATGGCGAACGCTCGTATTAATCTCATAAGTCGCTTATTCCCAATTGGTTGCGTGAGTGGCAACGGGTGCTCGCCGGGCCTGCCCCGTCCCCTCGCCGTCGATGCACCGGGCAGCCAGGAGTACCCAGAGCCATAGTGCTAATCTCGTAAGTCGTTTAATATCATAGCCTTGCACGATCCACGTCAGGCCGCCCCCAGACCAATACCAGACCGCCCCCTGACCATCACCGGACCATGTCCGGTAATACCATACAGGGAATGCAGAAGGAAGAATGCAGAAGGAAGCAAGGCCGGGCAAAGCCACCTCATGCGACATCAATGCGACCTCAAGGCCTGTTGATAGCCAACTGATTGCGACCCTAATGCGCCTACAAGGCTCCTACAAAGCGCCAACAAAGCCTGGAGACGGACGACTTGTAAGGAAATGCAGAAGGCAGAATGAAGAATGCAGAATGCTTGCCTGGCGATTTCAACTGTGGTGCCAAGACGGCCGGGAGAATGGCCAGCGGGATTCAGAAGACTTGAAGCGGAGGCGCAATCATGAGACAAAGGGGCATGGACCTTCGCAAATCTAATCGTCGCGCCTTCATGCGGGACTCGTTCGCAGCGGTCGCCACCGCAACGCTGCTCGAACCCGGGGCAATGCTGTTCGGCCGCGCGGCGGCGGCAGAAGCCATGTTGCAGCCGATCCGGCTGGGCGGTCCCTCCTTTGCCAAGACTGAAGATCCCGAGGAACTGGCGCTCGCGCATCGCAAACTCGGCTACCGTGCCGCCTATTGCCCGGGTGTGGCGCTCAAGGACGCCGAGCGGATCCGCGCCTTGAGGGAGGCGTTTGCGAAGCACGACGTGGTGATCGCCGAGGTGGGCCGGTGGTGCAACCTGCTGGAGGCCGACCCGGAAAAGCGGCGTCAGAACCTGGAGAACGTTACGGAGGGGCTGGCCCTGGCCGAGGCGATCGGTGCGTTGTGCTGCGTGGACATCGCCGGCTCGTTTAGCAAGACCTCGTGGTTCGGCCCGCATCCGGACAACCTTTCACAGAACTACTTCGATGCGGCTGTGGAAAACGCGCGCAAGATCATTGATGCCGTGAAGCCCAAGCGCGCCCGGTTCTGCTACGAGATGATGGGCTGGGCGTTGCCGGACAGCCCGGACAGTTACGTAAAGATGGTCAAGGCAGTGGACCGGGCTGCGTTTGGAGTACACCTGGACCCGTGCAACCTGGTGAATTCGCCGGAGAAGTTCTATCACAATACCGCTCTGCTGAATGAGTGCTTCGACAAGCTGGGCCGATGGATCGTGAGCTGCCACGCCAAGGATCTGACCTGGGATGTGGAGATGAACGTCCATTTCCGCGAGGTGGCGCCCGGGAAGGGCACGCTGGATTACACGACTTACCTGAAGCGGTTGGCAGAACTGCCGCAGAACGCGCCCTTGATGCTGGAGCATCTCGCCAAGGCGGAGGAGTATGCGGGCGCGCGGGAGCATATCTTCGAGGTCGGGCGCAAGACCGGGTTGAGCTTCGGCTGAATGCCACGCCGAGACGCTCAGCCACCAACCGCAGCAACGCGCACATGAACCCGGCTACCGGCAACCAGGAGAAGAACATCGCGGCGCTGAATTCAGTCGCTGCCGCCTTCCTGCTCACCGGCCTGAAAGTGGTGGTCGGCCTACTGAGCGGGAGCATGGGCATACTCGCGGAGGCGGCCCACTCGGGGCTGGATCTTGCGGCGGCCATTGTGACTTGCCTCGCGGTCCGGGCGGCCAGCAAGCCCCCTGACCGGGATCACGCCTACGGGCATGGCAAAGTCGAGAACCTCTCGGCGCTGGTCGAGACGCTACTGCTGTTGGCCACATGCGCCTGGATTATCCGGGAGTCTCTTCATCGGCTGACCTCGCAGCACGCCGACGTGGACGCCTCCATTTGGGCCTTTGCGGTCATGGGCATCTCGATCGCCGTGGACGTCTCGCGCTCCCGGATGCTGTACCGGGTGGCCGCCAAACACCGCAGCCAGGCACTGGAGGCGGATGCGCTGCATTTCAGCACGGACATCTGGAGTTCAGCGGTTGTGATCCTCGGGTTGCTGGGAGTCCGGCTCGCGGGTTGGTATCCGGGACTGGGATTTCTAATGCAGGCCGACGCCGTGGCGGCGCTCATCGTGGCCGGGATTGTGGTGGTAGTCAGCGGCCGGCTTGGCGTGCGCACGATTCAGGCGCTGCTGGATTCCTCGCCCCCGGGGGTGGATGACAAAATCAAAGCTGTGGTCGCCGCAGTGGACGGCGTGTTCGACTGCCACGCGATTCGGGTGCGCCACTCGGGGCCGTATTACTTCGTGGATTTGCACATCACCGTGGATGGCGAGCAATCACTGCGGTTGGCGCACGAGCTAACCGAGCGCGTCGAGCACGCGGTGGAGGCCATACTTCCCGGTGCGGACGTAACTGTGCACCCTGAGCCGGCGCCAGTCGTGCCCAAGTCCCGGTCCGGCCAGAACCCCTCCGCTCCCGGCTGATTCTCCCGCTAGCAGTTCGTCTGGAGCTCCAGTTCGTAGAGGCGCGCGAGCGTCTTGAGGTGACCACTGAAGTCACCGCAGTAGAGGATCGGGTGCGGACCGTTGTAGATGCTGCAGACGTCTTTCACGTCCGGGATCTTGACCAGAACACGAGTAGCGCAACCACCAGCAGGTGGGCAGGTGGGGGAGGTGATGACCTGGCCGCGCCAAGCGTCCATTTGTTTCTTGCCGCTGTGATACTTGCAAAGCGTTACGGTCTCGCCGGGCGGCCATTGCACGTCCAGGGCGAGCGACTTGGGCAGTTGATGGAAGAACGGGCGCAGGCTGTAGGGGGTCTCCTTCGCGTGCGGGCCGTGCAACCGGGTCGTGCAGGTGCAGTGCGCGCCGAAGTAGAGGTTTTGCTCGATGTCGAACTCGGGGTTGTGCTGGAAGCCGCCACGGCCGAAGCAATTGGCGCCGAGCATGAGCGTGAGGGTGGCGTTGAGGTCGTTCTCACAGCCGCAGGGGAGCAGGTTGCCATTGTTCAAGGCAAAGCTCAGGCACGGCTTGCGGTGCTTCAGCATGAGGCATTCGATCGTGATGGCGTCCGCCTCGTGCCGTTCCATGATGCTCTGGACTGCGGCGTGAGACCGGACGGCGTCCTGGAAGGCAGTCTCGTTCAGGTCCGTGACGTGGCGCGCGTGGCGGCGGACAGACTTGGCTAACCGGGTCATCTCCGGGGATAGCTTCGTCTGGTCGAAGAGCGAGTTGAACTGGTCGGCAGGCACGCCGCGGACGGCCATGCCGAAGAAGGGCTCGGTGGTATCGGCTTCCTGCGGGAACTGGCTGGCCACGCGGAGCAGGCGGCTTTGCGCCATTCGCGTCATCGCGTGGACAGCGCGCAGCCCGCGCTCCAGCGCGTCCCAGTTCTCGATGGAGTGGATGTATTGCACGCGCGGCGCGGTGCGAAAATACTCGGGCGGCGCCTGGTGGTTCGAGCCGACGGGATGATAGAGGATGATCGGGCCTTTCCAGGCCTCAAGGATGGGCTTGAGCTTGGGACTGAACGTGTTCCAGAAGTTGAAGAGCAGGAGCGCGTCGGGCTTGTTGGTTGCGAGGCTGTCAATGAAGGCGCGGACGGCCGCATCGGTGTAGAGGGCCTTTTCCTCGAGGGCCACCGTGAGGTCCAGGCCGGCGGTGAGGTGGCGCAGTTGCGCGAGGAACTTCGCCTGCTGCTGTTCCGGGGCGAACTGGTTGCCCGGCCACGTGAACCACTCGTGCTTGCTCCAGCTATCTTCGTTCTTGCCGGCCAGGACAACATCCGCCGGCGGATAGAAGAACGCCCCCCGGATCAGGCCCGGCTTTTTCTTGCGCGGGGACAGGTTGAAACCGGGAGTCGTGGAGCCAAAGCCGCCGAGCGGCCACAGGGACAGAGCCGCCAGGCTGGCGGTGGATTTGAGGAAGCTTCTGCGATCGCAGAGAAGGCTGAGTCCGTCGCTGTCCAGGTTCATGGGGCGAGCATAGCCCTGTGAAGGCAGGCGTCAATGCGGGAAGCTCGCCAGCCAGCATTAGTGTCGCCCCAGGCGCTGCAGCAACTTGCCGTGAATCCCACCGAAGCCGCCGTTGCTGAAGACGACCACGACTTCACCTCCCTGGACGCTTTGCGCGACATGAGCCACGATAGCGTCCACGTCGGGTAGGTAGGCGGCGTCTTTGCCTAGTGCCTTCAAATCCTGCATCAGCCGCGCCGGGTCCAGGCGCTCCTCGGGCGCCAGCAGCTCCAGGCGGGCGACCTGAGCCACGACCACCGAATCGGCATCGGCAAAGGCGTTCGCTAACTCGGCTTGAAAGATATTGCGCCGGGTCGTGTTGGAGCGCGGCTCGAAGATGGCCCAGACCTTCTGCGTCGGATACTTGATTCGCAGCGCGCGCAAGGTTTCGCGAATCGCGGTGGGATGATGACCGAAGTCATCCACCACTGTCACCCCGCCTGCGATGCCGCGCACTTCCATGCGGCGCTTGATGCCTTTGAACGTGTCGAAGGCGCCCTGAATCTGGTGGTTCTTAAGGCCGCAATGTTTGGCACACGCGACGACCGCCAGCGCGTTGCGCACGTTGAGTTCCCCCACGAGGTTCGTGTGGAACTTGAAGCTGGGAATCTCAAACTCGGTGGCCGTCGGCCCGTAGCGGATGTTGAAGGCCTGGACGGCGTTGCCTTCGCCGAGGCCGAAGCGCTTGACCGGGCAATGGGTTACATTGAGCAGTGGCGCCAGGTTCGCGTCGTCACCATTGGCCAGCAGCAGGCCGTTGCGCGGGATGAGGCGGATGAAATGCTTGAAGGAGGTCTTGATGGATTCGAGGCTATCGAAGATGTCGGCATGGTCGAACTCAAGGTTGTTAATGAGCGCCACCTCAGGCAGGTAATGCACGAACTTGCTGCGCTTGTCGAAGAACGCCGTGTCATACTCGTCGCCTTCGATGATGAACCAGGGGCTGTCCGTGAACCGCGCGCCCTGGCCGAGGTTATTCGGGATGCCGCCGATGAGATAGCTGGGGTTGAGGCCGTTATGCTCGAAGACCCACGTCAGGAGCGAAGCCGCCGTGGTCTTGCCGTGTGTGCCGGCAACGACCAGCGCCCGCTTGCCGCGAATGAAGAAGTCTTTCAGCAGTTCCGGCAGCGAGCAATAGGTCAGCCGGTGGTCCAGCACGTACTCGGCTTCCGGGTTGCCGCGGGAGATGGCGTTGCCGATGACCACAAGGTCGGGTTTATGCGCGAGGTTGTGCTCCGCGTAACCGGAGATCACCTCGATCTTCCGCTCCGCCAGAAAAGTGGACATGGGCGGATAGACGTTCTGGTCCGAGCCGGTGACCTTAACCCCTTTTTCCTGCATCGCCGCAGCGGCCGAAGCCATGGCCGTGCCGCAGATACCGACGAAGTGGACGGACTGAATGCGCGAAAACATACTGGGAAGAAGATAGGGAAAGCGTGCTGCGAGGAAAGCCAATTAACTCGGGATGCTCGGGCTGTCAGGGCTGCTGGAGTCTGCCGGCTGAAAGGAGAACAAGCCCTGCAGCCCTGAAATCCGAAGGCCGAAACCCGAGACCCGAAGGAAGGCCGAAATCCGAAATCCGAGAATGGCTTGATCCGAGGGGCTGCTGCTGCCTTCGGCCCTCGGGTTTCGGCCTGCTTTCGGCCTTCGGCCCTCGGGTTTCGGATTTGTGCTATGATTAGCCCTTCAAAGCCGCAGCCTGATTTGGTAATCTTGCCGACATGAATGGAATGGCTCGGCTTCCACAAGGCAGACCAGCGCTGCTGCTCACGGCAATTGTCATCCTGACCGCCCTGGTTGGGCAGGTCCGGGCCGGTGCCACGGATGTTTTCGAACAGAACCGCAAACTGGGGCGCGGCGTGAACATCCTCGGCTATGATCCGATCTGGCGCGCGCGCGCGCAGGGTCGTTTCCAAGCCAAATACTTCCGTCTGCTGAAAGAGGCCGGGTTCAACTCTGTGCGCATCAACCTGCAGCCCTTCCGGGGGATGAATCCGACGAACGGCTACGCCTTGAGCGAATCCTGGTTTGAGTTGCTCGACTGGGCTGTGCATCAAGCGCAGGCGCAGGATCTACGGGTGATTCTCGACCTGCACGAATTCACTTCGATGGGCAGCGACCCGGCTACCAACAAAGTGAAGTATCTCGCCTTCTGGCGACAGCTCTCGGCGCATTGCCAGGGCGCGCCGGAGAGTGTGCTGTTTGAGGTGCTCAATGAGCCATCGGGCAAGCTAACCCCGGCACTCTGGAACGAATACCTGGCAGAAGCGCTGGCCATTATTCGTGAGAAACACCCCACCCGCGCTGTGATCGTCGGCCCGGGTTATTGGAACTCGATTGATCACCTGGATGAACTGGGACTGCCAGCGGCGGATCACAATCTCATTGTGACGGTCCACTATTACGCGCCCATGGACTTCACGCATCAGGGGGCCGCGTGGGCGAACCGCAAAGACAAACTGGGGATCGAATGGCTGGGCACGGAAGCAGAACTCGACGTGCTCAGGCGCGATTTCGACAAAGCCGCTAAGTGGGCCAAACAACACGACCGGCCGGTGCTCCTCGGCGAGTTCGGCGCTTATGACCAGGCCCCGATGGAATCGCGGGTGCGCTACCTGACGAGCGTGGTGCGGGCCGCCGAGCAACGCGGTTGGAGTTGGGCTTACTGGCAATTCGACAGCGACTTCATTCTCTACGACATCGGCCGCGACTCCTGGATCGAGCCCATCCGGCGCGCGCTGATTTCCGACGCCAGCCCATCGACTTCCCAGCCGTCTTCGAAGCGCACCCTATCAAAGCCTGGAGCCTCACAATGAACTGCGTCCATTGGAGATCTTTGTTGCCCCTCAGACTTCTCGGGCTGACCGCCTGCGTGGCCGCCAGCTTCGCCGCGAATGCTCGCGCAGCGGAGGCGAGCAAGCTCCCAAACATCGTCATTATCTTCACCGACGACCAAGGCTATGCGGATATAGGTTCGTTTGGCGCCAAAGGTTTCCATACGCCCAACCTGGACCTTCTGGCTACGCAGGGCTGTGTCTTCCGCAACTTCCACGTGCCGCAGCCGGTTTGCTCCGCGTCGCGCGCCGGCTTGCTGACGGGCTGCTACCCGAACCGCATCGGCATCCATGGCGCGCTGCCGCCCCGCACCAAGGTCGGCATCAGCAGCAACGAGATGACCCTGGCGGAATTGCTCAAGCAGCGCGGCTACGCCACCGCCATTTTCGGCAAGTGGCACCTGGGCGACGCCCGGCAATTCCTCCCGCTCCAGCACGGCTTCGATGAATATTTCGGCCTGCCCTACTCGAATGATATGTGGCCGCTGCACCCGGACCTCATCAAGCTGCCGCCCAATGACGAAAGGCGGAAGCGCGGCTTCCCGGACCTCATCATGTTCGACGGCAACAAGGTTGCCATCCCCCAGGTCACACATGAGGACCAGAACCAACTCACCACCTGGTATGCCGAGCGCGCCGTGAAGTTCATCGAGCAGCACAAGGACGGCCCGTTCTTCCTCTACCTGGCCCACAATATGCCCCACGTGCCGTTGCACGTGAGCGACAAGTTCCGTGGCAAGACCCAGCGCGGGCTCTACGGCGACGTGATTGAGGAGATTGACTGGTCGGTCGGCCAGGTGATGGACGCGCTGAAACGGACCGGCCTGGAGGAGAAGACGTGGGTTATCTTCACCTCGGACAACGGCCCGTGGTTAAGCTACGGCGATCACGCCGGCTCGGCTTATCCGTTGCGCGAGGGCAAAGGCACTTGCTGGGAAGGCGGCACTCGCGAGCCGTGCGTCATGCGTTGGCCCGGCCGCATCCCCGCTGGCACCGAGTGCAACCAGATGCTGATGACCATCGACCTGTTCCCGACCATCGCCAAGCTCGTTCACGCCGACCTGCCCAAGCCCACCATCGACGGCCTGGATGTCTGGCCGATTATCTCGGGCAAGCGCAGGGCGAAGAACCCGCACAGCGCGTACTGGTTCTACTACGAAGCCAACCAGCTTCAAGCGGTCGTCAGCGGTGATGGCCGCTGGAAACTGCAATTGCCGCACACTTACCGCACGCTGGGCGGGCACCCCGGCGGACACGGCGGCACGCCCGCTCCTTACGAGCAGCGCAAGCTCGAGCAAGCTGAGCTTTACGATCTGGTGAAGGACATCTCCGAGGCGACCGATGTGGCCGCGCAACACCCTGACATCGTGAAGCAGCTTGAAGCCGAGGCGGAAAAGGCCCGCCTGGAACTGGGCGATGCTTTGACCAAGCAAGCAGGTAAGGGCTTGCGCGAGCCAGGCCGAGTGGCGCAGGATTGAGCCGGAGGCAGGAATGAAGAGCAAAACCAAAAGACTTCTATGGGCGGGTGTGGCCGTCGTCCTGATGATTGCAGCGGGCACTACGCTCTGGATTCGGCGGTTCCACCATTACACGCCGGTGGAGGCGGTGCAGGATGTGCGGGCGGCAATCCAGGCGAAGGATGCGCCGCAGCCAGTGGAACGGTTCCTGGAGCTGCGGTATGGGCCGCTCACCGATCCGGCCAACCGCCAGAGAGCATTTCTGGACTTCTTCAACATCGGCCACATCAAGGGGCTGCACTACCTTGCCGGCCGCATGGGGAGCGAGCAAAGGCAGGCCAGCACAGCGGCTATGGCGCAGTGGGTCGCCAATTACCGGACCGCCATGACCCCCGACGAAAGCGCATCGCTCGGCGCCTACGTCCGCTCCGAGGCGGGCCGAGCTACGATCCAACAAGCCGCCGCGCAGTACCTGCAGCAGGACGTGCAGTTTCGGGCCAGAACGGCTTCGGTAATCCAGGAGCTAATGACTACTGTGGCCAATGTCCGGAATGAATGAGCGGGAGGTCATGAAACCCAGGGGAGCCTTCACGCTGATCGAGCTGCTGGTGGTGATCGCGATTATCGCTCTGCTGGCCAGCCTGCTCCTGCCGGTGTTGGGTCGCGCCCAGCGCAGCGCGCGTTCCGCCGCCTGCTTGAGCAACTTGCACCAGATTGGCCTGGCGCTGGACCTGTATGTTCAGGACAACAACAACCACCTGCCGTTCTGCGCCCAGTTGCCGAGCGTGAACACAAATCTCCCATCCTTTGTTGTCGTGCTCGCCCCTTACCTGCAAGCGAAGGCGGTCTTCCTGTGCCCGGAAGATCGCACCCTCTTTCCCAAGGAGCAGACCAGCTACGAGTGGAACCTCTATCTGAATGGCACGTCCTATGACGCCCCCGAAGATTGGTCCCCGGCAACAAAGGCTATCATAGACCTGGTCTTCGGTGGCCGGGTCAACACCCCGATCTGCGGCGACGCGCAGGCGTTTCACCCTGGGGGAGGAATCTGGACGGGCAAAAACGCGCTCTACTTCGGCGGTCGCGTGCAGAAAGCCAAGGCACCGTAACTGCGGGTCATTTCCCAGGCCCCGTCAGCAAGACCAATATTGTAAATTAGCTCGAAACCGAAGCAGAGAAGGCCCGCCGCGAACTGGGCGATTCGCTCACCAAGCGTGAGGGCAAAGGCACCCGCGAGCCAGAGCCAGGCCGAGTGGCGCAGGGCTGAAGGCGTCGCAACCGGAAGTGCTTTGTTTGAGCCGTTTACGGCACAATTGCCCTGTAGAAACGGAGGGCACAGTTAGTCGCAGACGGGTCTTCGATTTCACTGGCAGAAGCAGACGCGGTAACATCCAGCAGCGGGGTCCAGCGACTCAAATTAGTCGAGGTCTGCACGAGGTAGGATTGATCGCTCGAACCGCTGAGCGTAAACCGGAAAGGGCCCCCGGCGGTCGATCTGGATGGCTCGAGCCTCGCCTCCAAAGGAATTCGAACAGCATCAGATTCAAGAATCGCACCATTAACGCCTACGCCGATGAAATGGTTGCCAGCGTAGGTGAGCGAAGAAACGTACGGGCAGGTCGCATGGGCAATCCAATTAGAGCCATTGATCGAGGACCACACGACATTCAAGCCGCCGGACAGAGCCACAAATTCACCGTTCCCATAGGCTATGCCAGTCAAACCCAAGTCATTCGTCACTCCGGGAGTCCGCTTCGTCCAGCTCAGACCATCCGGCGAAGCCATAACCAAGCCGGAGTCGCCCACTGACACAAATATTCCGTCGCCGTAAGCAATGCTGTACAAGTTGGTAGAACTGATGTAAGAGGTACTCCAATTGACCCCGTCCGTGGACGTGCAACTATAGCTTCCATTCCAATCCCAATAAAAGATCGCCACGAACCGGCCAGCGCCATAGGTCATTTCTTTAACGAAACCGTATCCGCTGATGTTTCCGTAATTCCAATCAACCCCGTTCGTGGAGTTGATGGCGACATTGCCATAGCGGGAGCTGCCCACGGCTGCAAACTGGCCACCGCCATAGGCGACTGAAACAAGACCGAAATCGAGTGGAAGCGGCCCGATCTCGGGAAGCGCACGCTTCACCCAGGTAGTTCCATCCTCCGAAGTTAAGACTGTCTTGTTCTGCCCCACAGCCACGAAACGGCCGCCTCCGTATGCAATGGCCCGCAGGTCAGCGTTGGTTCCGGACTCTCTGACCATCCAATTCATCCGGTCGGCTGAACTGAGAATGGTGCCGCCTTCGCCCACCGCCACAAATGCGCCCTTGCCGTAAGCAACCCCCTGAAACGCCACGCAGGGCCCGGAAGAACTTGCGCTCCAATGGACGCCGTCAGAGGAAGCAGCTATGGCCCCAGCGTTTCCGACTGCGACGTAACGACCATTCCCCCAGGCGACACCGAGAAGCCCACGCCCTATTCCGGAAGAACAAAGCGTCCAGTCCAACCCGTTGGGGGAACTGATAACCATTCCGTAAGCATCCACAGCGACGAACTTGCCGTCACCGTAGGTGATGCCATTCAGATTCATCGGACCCTCCACCGCAGCATCGTAGCTCTTCCACTCAATGCCGTTGGTCGAGCTGAAGAGGCCTTTCATACCGTTATGGGTGATGAACATGCCCCCACCATAGGCCAACCCAAGCAGATCATAGTTCGTCGTCCCAGAGTTGCGTGAGTACCAATTTACGCCATTAGTTGAGCTGAGTATCGTGCCCCGCGTCCCTGTGGCAACAAATGTGCCGGCTCCGTAACATACTTTGAAAAGGTTCTCGCCTGTTGCCAAGGCGCGAGGCGCCCAGTTCAATCCGTTCGTTGAGCAGAGCATTGTGCCCTCGTAGCCAACTGCCACGAACTGCCCCACTCCATAGGTAACGTCAAAGAGATGAGCCTCAACCCCGGATTGCCCGGGAGTCCAGGCTAAGCCATTGGTGGAAGTGAGAATTGTTCCTCCGTAGCCAACGGCAACAAATCTGCCGCCGCCATGCGCTACACCATAAAGGCCAGTCAGCAAGCCGGAATAGCAGACGTTCCAGTTGGTGCCATCGGTCGAGTCCACAATTGTATCGCCATAGGAACTCACCGCAACAAATCGGCCTTCGCCATAGGCGACTGCCACCAAATGAGCCCCCGAGGGACGCGGGTTTCGCCACGACCAATGGCTCAAGGGATCGCCTAGCGCTTGTCTTGCAGTTCCGAACATCGCTAGTCCCGCCGCCACTCCGCCCAAAACGCATCTCCACCCTGCTCCAATGACTCCTGTCGGCATGGGAGCAGGATGACAACCTCCCTGGTAACGTCAAGCGCCCAAACAAGGCCGCCCAAGCCTACGGCTCGACACTCTCTGGACGCCAAAGCCGCCAATGTCGCCGCGAGTTGGGTGATTCGCGCGCCACGCGTGAGGGCGAAGGCGCCCGCGAGCCGGGGCGGGTGGCCGCAGGAGTAACTATCAGCGTCTCTGGAGTCCCATCTGCTCGAACGGGATGGGCGCAAGGCCCTTTAGACTCTTGAACGCATCCGCGGAGGGGCGCAGGCGGTAGTTGCCTTTGCCCATGTTCACGAAGCCAGGGTCTTGGTCAGTGGACCAGTTGGCGCCGGGTTCGAGCTGCCAGTTACCGGAGGAGATTTGCTTACAGCGCACGAACACGTTGAGTTTGGCCCGGTTCACCCGCTTGGCGCCCGGCGGTGGGTCCAGGTAATTCACCAGCTCCGGGTAATGCGTCAGATAGGGTGGCCTGGTAATGTCCACTTCTTTGAGAAGCTTGTCGGGGAAGAAGCAGTCTTCCCCGCCTTTGAGGGCGGCGCGCCACCGGGCATTGTCCCAGGGTGCCGAGCCCAGGGCGCGTTTGCAGTCCACGAAGATGTTGTTCTCCGCCCGAATGTCGTGGCCGCCGTGGGAGAAGACGGTGCCGAAGGAGCCCCGCCCCGGGTCGCCGCAGCGCACGAAGACGTTGCCCATGACCAGGTCCCCGCCGTCGCCGTCGTCGAAGTAGATCGCGGCGTTGCCGTGGCCCATGGGGCTGCCAATGTCATGCCAGTAATTGAACCGGATGACATTGCCGCGGCAGGAAGGGTTGCGGCCTTTGTAGAGGGCGCCGCAGTCGTCGGTCTCGGTGCATACGTGGTACACCTCGTTCAGTTCGAACACGTGGTCATTGCCGCCAACGAACACCGCCTGGTGCGGCGCGTCATGGATAAGGTTATGCGCGGCTCGGCAACCCACGCCGCCGAATGACAGGCCGTAAGCGGAAGTAAGCTGGTGCCGCGAGAATCCCCAGATGTGATTGTTCAGCGCTTCATGGCAGCCCGGCGTCAGCGTCTTGCGGTCGCCGCCTGCCAGGGTCAGGCCACCGGTGCCGGTGTCGTAGATGTCACAATCGCAGACGCGGTGAGCGAAGCCGCCGTCCACACGGATACCTGTCTTGCGCAGATTGCGGACGGTGCACGCCTGAATCGAGCAGTTGGTCCCACCGATCACTTCGACTCCGTCGCCTAGGCCGCACTCGACGACTAAGCCGCGCAGGACAATGTGGGATGCGTCCTTGAGAGCCATGATGGGAGCATCCAGCGTCGAGATAGTCACCGGCACAGCCCCATCGTCCGGCGGCCAGAAGAACACCACTCCGGCAGCGGCGTTGACGACAAACTCGCCGGGCTGATCCAGCTCTTCGAGCACATTCAGGGCGCGATAGCGTCGTGGGGACGGATTGCCCTGCATCAGGCTATAGACGTGCGGCGCGGCCAGCGTGATCCGATGCGTGGCCGGGTCCACTGCCGCCACGCGAATGACCTCGTCATACCAGTCGTAACACCAGTAACCCTGGAGCCAGACGCCGTCTGCGGCTTGCCACTTCGACGGTCGGTCAGTTGCATACTCGAATATGCCCGGCTGGCCCTTTTGGTCACCGTCTCGGGGGCGGGACCCGGCTTCGACAATCCGCGCGATGGTCGCCCAGTCCTGGTTGGGCCAACAAGCCAGCCGCATGCGCTGGTCGCCGCAGAATAGTTCCGGGCCCGGAGGAGCGCCATGATAGGTGGTCGGAAACGGCGGTGTGCTAATGCCAAGCGCCTTCAAATCGGCCTTCCGCACCTTGCCCCGTGCGACCGGGTCGAGCCGCTGCAACGTGGCGCTGTCCTCCACCGGTTGCCAGGCTGACGCAGGCAACTTGCGACCGCCTTCCAGTCGGACGTTTTCGCCCTTTGCAGCTTCCCAGATCACCGGGTTCTTCGGAGTGCCGGAATCCAATGGGCCAAGCGCGAAGCTGGCGGAGAATTCGTAAACGCCGCCGCGCACAATGACCCGGCGAGCCTTGGTCTCCCCGACGCCCCGCACCGCCTCCCGCGCGCGCTCGAAGGTGCGAAAAGGGCGTGCTCGGGTCCCGGGATTGGCATCGCTGCCATTGGTGGCGACATAGAAAGCGGTTTCAGCGCTGGCCGGCCGACCCGCGAGTGTGATCGCCAGGGCGAAAGCCAGGAAAGTAGTGTGCAGATACATGCGGGCCAAGACCCTAGCTCGCCGCCAGCCCCGGCACAAGCGCTGACGGAAAGTCCGGAGTCTAAAGCCAAAAGCCCAAAGTCAAAAGTGCCCCACAAGCCAGGGAAAAGCTCTTTGCTCCCGTTTGACCGCATCGGATAACAGAAAGCATACGCCTTTTCGAAGGCGCGCTCCGACTCGAAGCCAAATTCATGGAAGCGAGGGAGTTCTATCGCGGGAACTCAGGGGTAGTTTCACGATGCGCCCGATTGGCGCGTGCGCATCTCAGATCTTTCTGAGGCGGTAGCGGAGGTTAATTATTTCTCAGTGCGCGGGGTGCGGGATGGTTAGTGGGAGTTGCTCGATCGAGTTATCAATTGAGAGCGACATTGGCTTTAGCATGGGGATAGAGTTC
>CAIWJG010000063.1 GCA_903912925.1 uncultured Verrucomicrobia subdivision 3 bacterium
CTGCGCATAACCCCACACGCCGCAGGTCTTCTCACTCCCCTTGTTCTTGCTATTCCTGCACTTGTTCTCATCCCACTCGTTCCCCCACGGATATTTCCGACCATCCGTCCAGCGGGCCGCCTTCTCCCACTCCAACTCCCGAGGCAGCCTCAGCCCGGCCCAGCGGCAATACGCCTGAGCATCATCCCACGACACATCCGTCACCGGATGATCCGCCTTCCCCGCTTCCTGCCATATCTTGTTGTCCGGCACGCGATGCCCCGCAGCCTTCACAAAACGCGCAAACTGCCCGTTCGTCACCGGGTGCAACGCCATGTAGTACGCTGGCAACTCAACCTCGAAGACCGGATCATCCGCCAGAAATCTGCCCCCAGGAACCAACCCCAGAACCGTGCCGTCCTTCGCGTTCTCGATCACCATCGGCAGTTGCAGTTTTCCGAAAGCTTCCAGCCAGGAATCCAGCACCGGCAATTCCCATTCATCATCGGGACTATCCGCCGCAATGTTCTGCGCTTCTTTTCGCCACCAATTCATTTGATTTGTATTTTGAACCTAAAAACGGCACTTGCGATCAACCGCAAATAACACAAAGAGCGCATAGAAAGGAACTTGTGATGATTCCGAACCAAAGGACTGATTCACCTGACGGGTGTGTGGAAGACTTATGCAATCCATTCATAACTATCTTTCTTTGTGATCTTTGCGTTCTTTGCGGTTAACTCAACTCCCGAATCACAGCCTCACCACCGGGTGATCCACAAACAGCGGCTTCCCGCCGAGCTGACTGAATTCCGGATGCTGCCGGACGAATTCCGGGGTGTTGAAGAACTTGTCCACCACCGTTACCAACAGCCTCCGCTGGGCATCCACACAGAACGAGCAGAGAAAGCGCTGGATGTCGCGCTGCTGGTCGTAGGGCGGATCGGCCAGGATGAACGTCGGGTTGTCCGGGTTCAGGCAGATGTAGCTGAATTCGCTCACCACCTTGCTGCCCTCGCGCAACGCCCCGGCTTCATCCACGAGGGAAACATCGAGCTGCCGCCGTTTCATCCGCGACACCTCGAAGATCTTCAGCCCGATGCGCACCTGGCCGTCATACCCGCCCCGGCCCCACAGCTTCACCGGCTTCTCCTTTAGCGTGGGATAATCCGTGCCCACCTTGAACATCGGCAGGAATTCGTAGTCCTTGCGCTCCTTGTGGTAGCTCTCGAGGGCGTAATCATGCTGGAGGATGGGCGCCACAATGCCCCGGCACGCTCCGCGAGCCACGGCGTCGAACGGGCTTTGAAACTCCACGCGTCCGTTGAACGTTTCCCGGAGCAGGTGCCCCACGCACGGCACCAGGCTGGTGCCGCCGGTCACCAACAGCCGGGTGATTCCTTCACGCCGCACCCCGGCTTTGACAGCGGCATTTTCCAACGCCCGATCCAGCGTCTCGCGGGTGTGTTTTAGAAATTCATGGCGCAACAACAGGCAGCCCAGGCAGGACTCGGACGCGCCCGTGTGGGTGCCGGGCTGGCCCCGCTCGCACGCCGGGCAACTACGCCGATACTCGGTCTTCAAAACGCGCGGCACGCCGTCCCGTTCCGCCAGCACCGTCATTTCCGCCTCGCTGTTGGCCGGATCGGACAGCGCGATCTTGGCCGCTTCCGCCTGCCGCAGGATCAGCGCCTCATATTCGCGGCGCGTGGCTTCATCCAAGCCTTGTCGCTGGCAGAAATCCTCGGCCATCCACAGATCCAAATCCATGCCGCCCAAATCCCGCCCGGCCTGGCCAACCTGGCTCGCCTTGCGATCTTCCGCCGCCGCGAGGTCCACCCGCACCACCGACACGTCCAGCGTCCCGCAGCCGAAATCGAACACCGCAAAGTGCTCATCCCGCCGGGCCGCGCCATGATAGCCCAGCACGCACGCCGTCGGCTCGTCCAGCATCCGAAACCGCCGCACCCCCAGCGCCTCCAGGTTGCTCCGCAGCCAGTCCTGGTAGGTCTCAAACGCCTCCGTCGGCGCGGTGAACGTGAATTCATCCGCCTCCAGCGATATCCGGTCCGAGGCGTAGCGCAGCAGCAGCGTCAGATAATCCGTCCCGGCGTCCGACGCGCATTTGTGGCCCTGGCTCGTCTTGCGTCGTTTGGTGTTGCCCTGCCCGATGGCCCGTTTCATCCACCGAAACGTGTCCTTGTGCTCCGCCAATCCCCGCGAAAGCACCTGGTCCCCGATCAGCGTTTCCGCCTCGGAATAATGGATCAACGACGGCACCACATGCACAACCCGCTCCGGCGCACCCGGCGCCGTCCGATACCGCATCGCGGTGGTGATGCCGGTTATTTCGAGACTCTCCGACTCGCCGCGCGTCTCGTTAAACACCGCCACCACCGTATTACCCGTGCCAAAATCTATGCCAATCTTTGCCATAATAAATCAGGGTTCAGGGTCAGCAATCCTCACCAGGGCATTGGCGCCCCCCGCCGGGTGAGGGCACCCGGCCTACATCCCCC
>CAIWJG010000064.1 GCA_903912925.1 uncultured Verrucomicrobia subdivision 3 bacterium
AGGGGCGAATTGCCGCGGTCTATTTCAATCTCGGGCACGGGTATCTCAGCACGCACAGCGAGGCGTCGCGGCGCTTCTTGAATGGCCTGGTGCGGGAGCTCTTCCCGAAGCCATTGGTAGAGGTGACCGGCTCCTCGGCAGTGGATGTAGTGGTCAACCGGATCAACGGCCGGTTAGCCATCAACCTGGTCAACACCACCGTGCCGCAAGCCGAGAAGCCGCTCCCGATCATCAGCGAGATCCCGCCCGTCGGACCGCTCACAGTAACTGTGAGAACCGGGCATAAGCCGAAGCGTGTGACGTGGGAACCCGAGGGCGAGGCACTGCCGTTCGAGTATCACAAGGGCGAGGTGAAGGTGGTAGTTGCCAAGCTGGGGATCCACGGGGTGCTACTGGTCCACTAACCTGGACACCCTCTTGGTTGCCAGAAGTGAACTACCCACGACGCGCACAGCTCCAGTTCCAATCTCCAGTGTCACCCGTTTGCCGGCTGCGAACCGCGTTTCTCCCCGCCAGACTTTAGCCTTTAGACTCTGGACGTTGGACTTCAGACTTCGGATTTGCCACAAGCGGCTTTCATCCCGGCCGGGTTTGTGGCATCAGTCAGGGATGGCGAAGCGAAAGAAGAATGCGGCGGCGGTGGCGCTCAGCCCTCGTCACACGCCGAGCCTTCGTAGAGCACCCGGCCCGTGCGCTTGGATACCAGCACAACATCGGACGACTTGAGGCCAAATCCTTCAGAGTTCTTGTACACCACCCACACGTCCTTGGCCGTCCATTTGTCCCGGAAATAAATGCCAAGACGCACGGTCGCGCCGTCCCGCACCGCTGCGCCTTTGAAGATCCGATTCAGAACGTAACGCTGCGCCCGCCGCCGCGCTTCCGCCGGCGTGATGAGTGGCTTCTTGCTAGCGCGCGGCTTGAGCCGCCGGGATTGCTTGCTTGCGCTCCCTTTTGGTTTCCTCTGGGGCTTGCTCATGCCGGAGTGTTATTTGATGCCACAGGTTACTGGGTCAATGCGCGGAGGCGGGCGAGGGCGGCGTCGGCTTCCTGACCTTTGGCGGCGATGAAATCGAGGAGTTCGGCGGGGGTGCGGGTGTCTTCCTCTGAGGCGCGGTTGGGATTGACGGCCTTCAAATCGTAAACGGCGTTCTCGATGGACTCGGCCTTGGCGAGCGATTCGCGGGCGGCGCGCTCGACGGCTTTGCACTCATCCTCCAGCGCGGCGAGCTGCGACTCGGTGAGAGTCTTGGCCTTCTTTTTCTCTTTTATGGCGTCGTCAAGCTGCTTGGCCTTGGCGTCCAAAACCGCGGCCTGGTCGCGGTGGGGACGTGCTTCCTCCAGGGCCTTCTGCTGGCGCGCGGCAAAGTCCATGGTCCAGCTCCGGGGGCTGTCGGCCCGCTGCGGCAGGAGTTTGAAGAATTCGTCAAAGTGGGCCTGGGTGAGCGGTGTCTTTTTGCCGACCTTTATATCGGAGAGGTCGTAGTACCACACCCGTTCGGTCTGCTCGCCTTTGGTGAAGAAGACAAGGTTGGTTTTGACGCCCGCGCCAGCGGAAGAGAAGACACCGCCGGGGAGACTGACGATGCAGTCAACGCTGCACTCCTCAAGGAGCTTGCGCTTGGTTTGGACAAAGGCGATTTCGTTGGTGCGGAACAGGACGCCTTCGTCCAGGACAATGCCGCACTTGCTGTCCTTTTTCATGCTCTTGAGGACGTGTTGGAGGAAAAGGACCTGCGTGGCGCCGGTCTTGTACTCAAACTGGGTTTGGGCTTCCTTGCCTTCCTTGCCGCCAAAGGGCGGATTCATGAGGACGTAATCAAAGAACTGGGGCGCGTCCTTGAAAAGGTCGTCATAGGTGGCGACGCCGGAGAGGGTGTTGCCGTGCCAGAGGTGGGGCTCGTCCACGCCGTGCAGGATGAGGTTGGCCAGGGCAATAGGGTAGATGCTGTCGTCCTTCTCGCGGCCGTAGAACGTGTGGCGCTTGAGAATGTCCAGCAGGGGGCCGGTGAGTATGCCGGCGCGCTCCGCCTTCTCCTTCATGTACTCGTAGGATTGGGCGCCGAAGCCGCAGGTGCCGCTGCCGGGGTCATAGACGGTCTTGCCCGGCTGGGGATCCACCACCCGGACCATCACGCGGATGATTTCCCGCGGGGTGAAGAACTGGCCGCCGTCGTTACCCTTCTCGCCCATTTTGAGCAACAAGCCTTCATAGACCTGTGACAGGGTGAATACATGGGTGCTATCCACCGCCGCGTTGGTGATTTCGTGGACCTTGTCCAGCACATCGAGGAAATTCTTCTCCGAGTCAATGCGGCTGCGCTCGACACTGGCCATGACCTGGCTGATGACCTTCTGGCGAGGCGTGGCGCCACGCTTGTCCTTCAAGGCTTTCAGGTAGGGCAGCAGCTCCTCGTGGACAAACTTCCAGACGCTGGCCTTGGTGTCCTGGCGAAACGCGCAACCCGGGGCGGCCCAATCGCGCCAGCGATAGGGCTTTTTGACGCTGGCCGCGAAGGCAATACCGAGGGCTTCGGCTTCGTCGGCCTCCTGGGCCTCGCGCTCGTCGAGGATACGAAGGAAGAGAATCCAGGTGAGTTCCGGGACGTATTTCATGGCGCCGGCGCAGTTTGACCGGCGCATGACGTCGCAAATGGACTTGATGGCTGCGTTGACCGACTGCTGCGTGGCGTGGCGCTTGCCGTTGGCCTTTGGGGGCTGGATCCCTCGGCTCATGGTGTGGAAGGCAGCTTACCTTGGGTCAGGATTTCCTGTTTCAGAACGTCCAGGCCATCTGGCGTGAATAAGCGGACCTGACTTTCGCCAAAAATGCTGCGGACCATGTCGGGCGCGCTTTGGGGAGCGCTAGTGAAGTCCGCGACGATCAGCAACTGAAGCGGACCGTAGATGGAATGCGGGTGGCGGTAGAGAGTGAGTCCTTCGACTGCGTGCCGGCAGGCAGCGGTGCGGACGCTGGCTTCAGACTGGTGCGTGAACTCGATGGATTGAATGAGATTGAACCGGCCGTTTTGGAAAGCGTAAGGGATTCGCAGGATCTCTTTGAGCGCGGGCACTTCGATCCGGAGTTTGGTGCGGATGTAGGGCTTCACAGCCTGCTCCATGAGGACGTCGTTGAGGCGTTTGCGCAACGGGATCGTTGACCGGACCGTGAGGGGTTTCCTGGGGTCGGCAACCAGCTCTTCAAAGAGGGCGTTTAGATCCTGCTCTGGGTCCATCACCATTACTGGCTTGGGCTGCGTCAGAAGGATATTATTTCCCCGGGTGACAACGAACTGCTGAAGGTCTTCAAGCGTGGTAAACTGGGCTTTCTCGATTTCGACGCGCTTGACCAGAGCCTCTTTCATCGCGTTGAGATGGTGGTAACCGGCGACGTCCTCGCCGAAGAACCTGCGAATGCGACCAACCGTGGCGGTGACCTTGGCGCGGATGAATTGGCGGTCAGGGCAAAAGAGCACAACGCCGACATTGGCCGCCTCCTGGCGGGCCACATCGGGTGAATACTGAGCCAGGCAAAAATAACCTTTGGTTGCGTTCATAATTGTATGCTTTCTTACTCGATCTGTGGTTCGATCAGAGCGACAAACGTGCGAGCGACGTAGTCTGCTCTATTATACACCTGATTTGCAAGCGCGTCGCGGCCTGCCTGATCAACCGCCCACTCGGCGGGAATACCGGCCACAAGCGCATCAACCCATTGGCGGTCAATAGTTTGCAGTTTGGCGATAGCAGCCAGCAGGTCCGGCCGATGCAATCCGATAAAGGGCTTGAACTCCGGAAACAGGCCGTAAATCTGGTCGTCTTTGACCAAATCAATGTGGCTGAGCCTGGCGTTCAGGTAGCCGGGACCGTCAAAACAGTGGGTGTGGTCCATGGCCAGCAGCCGCCACTGGCCGTCGGGCAATCCCTTGGTTGAAAGAAAGACGTTGCCGCGATTGGCTTTGCGGGTGGCCGGGTTTGGGGGATAGCGGTCCACGTTGCGGACCCAGGTGTCGAACAAGACCAAGGCAGCAATGTCCTGAGGGTTGACCAGCGAAGAGAGAATCTCAGCATTACCGCCCCAGGTCATCCCGGGCTCCAGCCGGGTGATGAAGGCCGGGCCTGGCTGAGCCTGGCCGCCCTTCTGAAAGGGTATTTCGTTTTCTGGCAGGACCTGGATGATGGCAAATTCGAAGGTAGGGAGGCCAAGCCAAGCGGCGAGTTGGGTGCCGGCCCAGTCGGCAGCGAGGCGGTGTGGACCGCCACGGTTGCCCAGGGCTTTTAAGTAGCCCTTACCGGCGTCTGTGGTGACCTGCACGGTTTCCGCAGCGGTAGCTAGTGACAGGTCCGCACGGCGGATGATGGTGGGTTGCCAGGGCATGCGTCAGAGCCTGCCGGCGAAGGCTTCGCGCAGCAGTGCGGCGGGGAGGGGGGTGAGGGCGGCGAGGCGTTCCTCCAGTAGTCTCTCGATGACGAGTGCCGTGGCAAGCTCGGTTTTGAGCCTGCCGGCGACTGTCTCCTGGATAGATGCGGAAGGCACGGGAATACGTTCCGCTTCGATTTGGGACCGCGTGATCTTCTTCATCGTGCCGCTCGCTCCGCCCGCTCGCTCTCTCCAATACCCGGAGGTGTAAAGAAACGATAGATAGCCGACCAAAAACTCGCTGCGGATTTCCGCCCCAGGCCAGAGACGGATGGTCAGGTCTGACGCAACAACCCCCCGCGGTCCGCCGGTGTAAATGGAGACACGGCCAACGAGATCTGGCGTGTTGCTGCGGGCGATGAGGATTTCCCCTGGCTGCACAACAGATTCCTGGGCGTCCGCCTTCCACATCCTCGCCGTTTTCACGCCGGCGGGATCGAAACCGGTCTCCGTGAGACATGCGCTGGTGATGGCGCGAACCTCCGTGTCGCCAGCCAGTGCGACGGACTTCGATGGGAGGAGTTCGCAAACCTCCGCAAGGGGTTGACGCGGCCAATCACTTGCGACGGAGTTGCTGAACACGGAGCGGAGATGGGCAGCGGGCAGAGCTTGGGCGGCATTGATCTGAGCCTGGACGGCGGCGCGGGCTTCAGCGACGGCAACAAGCTGGTCGTGCAGCAGGGCGGCGATGCGGCGCTGCTCGGAGAGGGGCGGCAGGGGCAATTTCTGGGCGCGAACCTGCCCGTCTGTTACGGCCGGGTATAGGGCGCCCTTTACAAGGTCGCTCAGGGTGCGAACGAAGGCGGTGGTTTGGACGAAGGCGAACAGGTAATCCGGCTCAATCTCGGGTTTGGGGCGAAGCACGCAAAAACCGGTGCTGCAAATCTCGTTGTCGAGGTCAGGTGGAACCAGAGCAACGGCATTCAGGTTCGGTCGGGTGGTCGCCACGAGCACATCGTTGGTGCGGATGACCTGGCGGGCGCGGCTGGGTGCTTCTTTACCGGGCAACGCGCGAGCTTGTGTGATGAGTTTGCTCTGGTTGTCCACGCTGGAAATATCTACGTAGCGGAAGGGCACTTCCAGCTCTCTACGAGGGTCACGTGTGCCGGTCCCGCGCGTGCAAACCTCGTCGAGGACCACCCAACGCCAGCCGTCCGGCAGCGCTGCTTGTGGGGACAAGCTGTCCCCACCCCTGGGCAGGGGCGGGGACGGCTCGTCCCCGGAAAATTGAGTGTGGGGTGACTTCATAGCGGCTTGTCCGGCACACGATCAGCCCCCGGATGCGTGAGGGTTCTCGCAGACACATCCTCTCGGCTGCGTAAGCGCGCACTGCTCCAAGGCCATTCCACTGCCAGCCTCGCCATTCTCTCGACCAGATCGCCCGACCGGCACCAACGCCAGCCGTCCGGCAGCGCTGCTCGTGGGGACAGGCTGTCCCCACCCCTGGGCAGGGGCGGGGACGGCTCGTCCCCGGAAGATTGAGTGTGGTGTGACTTCATAGCGGCTTGTCCGGCACACGTTCAGCCCCCGGATGCGTGAGAGTTCTCGCAGACAGATCCTCTCGGCTGCGAAAACGGGCACTGCTCCAAGGCCAATCCACTGCCAGCCTCGCCAGCCCTGCTTTGACAGGATTGCTCTCGATGTAATGCACCACGCGCCGGAGGTGGTCTTCGTCGCGGATGTAGCGGTCGAAATAGTCGTCCTCCCAGAAGGTCCCCTCGCGGCCCAGGATCTTGTTTGCTTCCTTGGCGGTGTGTCCTTTCCAGCTTTGCAGTATCTTGCCGAGGGGCACCTGCCAAACCTCAATGAGGGCGTGGACGTGATTGGGCATCACCACCCAGGCCAGGAGACGGTAATTCACTCCGTCATGATGCCATAGGTTGCCCTCCACCAGCTCGGCAATACGGGCATCGCGCAGGTGACATGCGCCATGGCCCAGGTCCAGATACCCCTCAAGTTTGCGCCGCTTTTCCAAATCATCTTCGAGGGCCATGAACGCTTCCCACTCGCCCCGACGCTCGGTAGGCAGCGAGTCGGCCAAGCGGTAGGTGAGGTACTGCTGCGCGCCGGGCGAATCGAAGTGGGGCAGATACTTCGAGGAATACCAACCCTTGAAGCCTTTGGCCTGTTCCTCGGGGGTGAGAGGCTCGGTCCATCGGCGCTTGCCTTCAATGAGTTGCTTGAGGTGCTCGGGCTTCATGGCCTAGGCAGGGGTGGGGACGGCTCGTCCCCATATGGTGCAGCCCTGGGATACGAAACTTTCCGGGGACGAGCCGTCCCCGCCCCTATTGCCAGGGTTGCTCTCTCTCATGCCGCGAACAGGGTTTCTTTGGTCATGCGCAGCAACTCAGCCGGTTGGCCGCCCTGGCGGAGCGTGTCAATCGCGTTGGGCTCGCCGATCGTGCTCCAGAGTTGGCCAGTTTCGAGCGCGCCCGTGCCGGCTTTCTCAAACTGCTTGACGATTTTACGGATGACCTTGGCGGTGGGCTGAGGGAGCTGGGTGAGCCAGGCCGGGCCGGGGTCGCCGAACTTGGCGGCGCGCTGGGCGCGGGTGAGCGGCTGCACGCCGTAGGCGAGCGCCGCGAGGATGTCGAACTCGTCAAAGGCTTCCATGTCCGCGCCTTCGCTGACGACTTCGGGCAGAAGATTCCTGTCGCGGAGCTCTTTCAGCATTTGCTCTCGCTGGGGCGGATCCAGCCACCTCGCCCGGAAGTCCGCGAGTGTTGGCACTGAGGCAATGAGTTGCTTGGTCAGCTCGTCCCGGTATTCCTGGGGCGTCACCCGCTGCAAGCGCCCATCCCTGGTGAGCAGGTTGTAGTTGCCTACGGGCTTAAGCTCGATACCGATGCCTTTGACACGGACTTTTTGGACCGGCGGTCCGGGAGGTGGCGGGGGCGTTGGCGGTCCTGGCTCTGGCGGTGGCGGCGTGACGAATTCCTCGCCAAACAGGGCGGTCGCGCCGGTGTAGTCGAAGATGCGGAACATGAGCTTGCCGCTCTCCCGGTCAATGCGGGTCCCGCGGCCAATCATCTGGTGAAAGAGCAGCGGGGACTGGACGTAGCGGAAGAAAACAATATTGCGGACCCGCGGCACGTTCACACCGGTCGTGAGGAGGTCTTTGGTGGTGGCGATGATGTGCGACTTGGCGCGGCCCCGGAAGTCAGGAATAAGGGCCTGGCCATTGACCGAGGACATGCACTTGAAGGCGTAGTTCTGGATGCGCTTCTTCCCGTTGGCTTTGGCCCAAGCGCTGTAGAGGCCGTTCAGGGCGTTGGTGATGAGGTCGGCGTGATGGTCGCTGGCGCAAAAGACGATGGTCTTTTGGAGCGGGGTGCCGTCGCCCGTAGCGAGGATGCGCTCGAAGAGATGGGCGGACATGGCCTTGACGCGGTCCGGCAGGACGAGCTTGCTTTCGAGGGTGGATCCGTCGTTGAACATGGGCACGGCGTCGGGTGGGAGGGTTTGCCCGGTGTAAAGGTCGGTGAGTTTCTTGGCTGCGACGTCGGCGCGGAGCACGCCGCGAATGCGCTCGGGGGTCAGTTCGCCATCGTGGTGGATGTCGTATTGCTCGATCTCGCACGGTGCCAGGTAGCCGTCCGCAACGCCCTGCTGATAGGTGTATTCGTAAACGGGCTCGCCGAAGTACTTCAGGTTGTCCGCAACCAGGCGGCGGTCTTCCTGGATTTGTTTAGCGAACTCGCCCGCCTTGATTTCCGGCAACTTGAGCTGGCGCGGCGTAGCCGTGAGGCCGATTTGAATCGCCTGGCGGTTCTTTTCCAGGATGACAAACCACTTGCCCCAAGCCGAGCGGTGGCACTCGTCAATGACGATGACATCGAAGTAGCCGGGCGGGTAATGCTTGAGGAAGAACGTCGCGTCAATCGGAGGCGAATTGGGGTCGGCGATGTCGTCCTGTTCGGCAAGCTGGTGGGATGTTGATGGGCGTTTCTTGTGGTCGAGCGTCTGATAGGTGGCGATGATGACTTTGGCGTTCTTCTGCGGGTTGCGAGTGTCAATTTCCGCAGCGTCAGTCCCGAACGCGGCCTGGAAGTCGCCGAGGCCGTTATCGCGAAGCTCGGTACGGTCGCAGACGAACAGGGCCTTGCCCATGAGGCCGGCGTCGCAAATTCGCCGGAGCAGGCCGGCGGCCATGCGTGTTTTCCCGCCGCCGGTCGCGACTGGCAGAAGGGCGCGGGCGGGTTTGTGGTCTTGTGCCGCGCGAATAATCTGCTCGAAGGTGGCGCGCATTCCGGCGTCCTGGTAGTAGCGGAAATAGTCCAGGCCCTGCTGGTAAGGGATTTCGAGCAGTTTGAAGGCGGGAGTTTGCGGATTCAGTCCGCGAACCGTCAGGTAGCGCTGAACGAGTTCCTCCGGCGTGGGAAACTCGCTGAGGGGCTTGGGGTCTGAGGTTGTGCCGGTCTCCTCGTCGTACTCGACGAACAGGTGCCCGTTGGATGAAAAGACGAAGGGTACATGGTGCAACTGGCCGACGCGGTAACCTTTGCCCTGTTGCAAACCGTGCTCGGGCGGCAATCCTTCGTGCTTGGCTTCCATGATGGCGAGGGGCACGGGTTCCGCGCCAGGGGTGAGAGGGCGACGGAGAACATAATCGGTGCGGCCCGCCGCGCGCTCGCGGGGCTGATGATTGACGATGTCAATGGGCTTGGCGGTTTCCTCAACGCGAATGTCGGTACGGCGGTTCCACCCCCGGTCCTCGAGGGCGGGATCAATCAGCTCAAATCTGGTTTGGGCTTCGTTGCGGGGCATCAGTCGGAACGCAGAGTGGTTTGGGTGGTGTGCAGCAATGCGGCGAGGCCCGAGAGGGACACCTGACCGACTGATGTTTCTGCAATCGTGCCGCCCATAACGTAATCTGCCTGGCTGATTGACTCAAGTAGGCCCCACAGGTTGTGGTTCGCGGCTGCATTTGTCACACAGTTACCGCTATGCCTTGGGGCCACTTGAGTCAATCAGCCAGGCAGGTAACGTAAAGTCGTGCAATGATGCGACCATCAGCGGAAAGATGCACGAGAATTATGTTGGGGAAAGTGGGTTGCGCGGGCTGCCGAAGACCCCTTGTGTGCGTGGAAGGGTTCGAGGCCATGGCATGGCGTGCCTATGGGGAAGGGCGGGCCTGGTTCGCGAGGAGAGAAATATTCTCCGGCCGGGCCGGGCAGGGTTGATTTAGGTCGCCACTGCGGTTGTTGAGGATTTAACTGCCGCGCGGGGCTTGGTGACGTCCGCCGTCAACTGGCTATGGCGGGACACACCGGCAATGAAACGCTCGACCAGCTTGATCGCGCTTTCCATGGAGCGGCAGGGGTAGGAGCGGACGTCCTTGATGTTTTGACTATAAACCTCTGGAGGTAAATGGGTTAGCCGCGAAGAGGCGCGGAAATCGCAAAAGAAGGCCCAATTCCAATCCCTTTTGTGACTTTTGCGCCACTTGGCGGCAGGCTCTGGAAGGGGCTTTCGGGCTTTGAATAAGCCTACCTGATTTAAAATGGGGCTTTGGGAGTGTTCTACGGGTATAGGACGGTACCATGGTGGTACCATGGTGCCCCCAGACCACCCGAGTGAGGCGGGATAGGGGCCTTGTATTCCCAATACTTATGGTAAATGGCCGAGTTCATGCCCCCGCTGCGCGGCAAGAGGCCGCAGGCTTCCGGTGGCGCAATTCGCGCTTTATCGAGGCTTCCGCTGCTGCTCCTGATGCTTCTTGAACAGGGCGAAGAACGTATGCGGGTCGAGCAGCTCGAAATTGAGGTCCGGGCGCTTTCGGTGCAGGGTATCAAGGGTGTCACTGATCTGCTTGGGATTGACCCAAACGATGCGGAAGAAGTAAAAGCCCGGCGTCTGGTTGCCACGTTCCTTGATGACTCGGGCTATGATGCCTGCGGTCTGCTCGGGGCTGGTGAAGTTGCACGTGTGGTTGAGCAGCTCCATCACCGGCATGCCTTTCCATACGTGCGGGGCGGGATTCTTGCCTCCCTTGTCATGCAGGTCCATCACGATGGTCGCGAAGCCGCTGGGAGAGAATTTGCAGAAAGCGTCCTTCACGGCTGGCGACGGCTCATCCCAGTCCAGCACCATAGGGGCGATGTCCATGCCGGCCTCGTGGAAAAAGCGCTGGTTGTGTTTCACGAACAGCGGCAGGTATTCCTTCTGGATGCGGTTCGGATTCATGTAGCCTGCGGCGCTCGCATCGGCGGTAAACGTGTCGGCCGGTGTGGCGGTGCTGTAGAAGTAGGCGAAGAGGTCCGGGTAGGTTTCCAGCAGGTTCGGGTTGATGCCCCAAGCCAGGGGGAGCTTGCCGCGAGTCTCGTTGTGCCAGTGGTTCGGCAGGAATTCGTAGAGCGGTGTGGCTGAGTCGTAGTCCGCCATGAGGATACAGAAATAGGCTTTGTTTTCGAGCGGGACATCGCGGGCCGGGCGATGCTGAACCAGCGGCTTGCGCGGAGCCTGACTGTGCAGGGATTGATTGTAGCAGTCGCTCGAAATGGTGTTCTGGTAGCAGTTGAAAGGCGACATCACATAGACCGATTCCCACTCCGTGGGCACCGGTTCGTGGGCGCTCTTGTGATCGGGCATGTTGGCGTATTTGGAGAATGCGAAGAAGCCGGTCAGCTCGGTCATGTGCTTGCCGGCGGATTGGCGAAGCGTTTCCGCCAGGAGGAGCTTGTAGGTCTCCAGGTCGAGGCCAAGCCGCTGGCCGGGGTCGTCCAGCGGCTTCTCGTCGCCCCAGGGCGAAAGGTCAAACACAAAGGCCCGGTTCTTGCCCACCCAGTCGCGCGTCAGCACGTAGCCGATGTCGCCGCGCGCACGGGTCGAGAAGGGGTCCTCGAAGAGGCAAAGCAGGTGCGAGGAGCAACGGCCCTTGGCGACATACTCGCGGATGGCCCAGCGATAGGCGTCGTTCTTCTTGCTTCCAGTCTCGGCACCGGTGAAGCGGCCCCGGAGGTCGGCGAGCACCGGGAGCTGCCACTGCTTGAGATAACGGTCGGCGTATTCCGGGCTGAGCACAACGGCGTCTTCGACTCCGGCGATCGTCGTCGCCACGTTCGCGCTGGCGGGGACGGCGGGGTCCCAAATGACTGCGCCTTTGAGCCGCTTGCCGGCGAGTTTCACGAGCGCGCCGAGGTCCGGCAACGGTTTGAGTTCGCGCCCCTGAAGCCAGCGGCCTTCCTTGGAGAGAATGTCGAGCCAGTATTGGGGCCGGGTGTTCTTACGCGAGAGCAAGTAAAGCTCCGGCGCCTTGCGGTTGATGATGCCCTGCAAACAGGCTACGGCCATCGCCTCATCGTAGGATCCAGGCGTCCCATCCTGGGCGAGCGTGTAGGCGTATAGCGGGCGTTGCCGGCCGGCCGGCGGCGCTTTCGTGGAAGCCGGGGCCGAGCCCTCCGCCGCAGCCGCGGCCCAAGCTAAAGCGGTCACCAACGACGCCAAGCCAAGCAAAGTCAGAAGACCCCGCTTCCTGCGGGCCAGGCAGAATTCTGGTTTACCCATAGTCGGGAGGTCAGCCCACCTCGGCTAGCACTTTATTCAAGTGGCTCAGTGAGCGGACAGCCTGCTCCTCGGTGCCGCATTCCACCGAAAGCACGCCCGCGAAGCCGGCCTTCTTGAGGCGCCGGACAATCCGCGTCCAATCGATCACCCCATCCCCGCAGGCGCAGCCCACGGCGGTGCCGGTTACCTTGCCGCGTTCCTTCTCGGCCTGCTGGACCGAGATGTCCTTGGCGTGCACGTGAACCACTTTATCAATCACGGCGTCCAGCATTTCGTACGGGTCTTCGCCTGCCAGGAAGGTGTTGCCCGAGTCGTAATTCACCCGAATCCACGGCGAGTCCACCAGCTCCAGAATGCGCGTCAGGCGCTTGATCTTAGCCGTGTAGGGCCCGTGTTGCTCGACGCCCAGGTAAACGCCGTTTTCGTCGCACGTCTCGGCAATCGCCCGCAGGTTGATCTTCATCACGTCATACGCGTCCTGCTCGGTCATCCACTTGGGCGGATACATGTCCTCGGTGATCTGGACCACATTCACGCCGAGCGCCTTGGCGTAGCGGATACCTTTGCGCGCGTAAAGCACGCCAAACTCGGGGTTCAGCAGGTCCGAGTGCGTTGAAAGCCCGCTAATCTTCACTCCCGCTTGGGCGACCATGTCTTTAATCTGCTCCGGATCGGTGTCCATGCTCGTGACGTGGCAGTAACCGGCATTCGAAAGCAGGCAGCGCCCCATCAGGAAGCAAGGCTCGACGTATTCATAGCCGATGCTGGCAGCGCTCTTGATGCCATAGGCCAGGCTCTTGTCCGCGTGCCGGACGAATTCAAGATTGATGCCGATGCCGATCTTGCCGTTGGCGGCCGGGGCTTTAGCGCCGGTCTTGGCCAGTGCGGCTTTGGGGTTCTGGTTCTTCGAAGTGGAAGACTTTCGCATAGTATCCTCTATCATTTTGGTTTTGTATCGCAACGCAGTGCGTGGCTTTAGAAGACTTCTATTGCCTTTTCGGGCCCCGCTTTGTCGAGATATATTTTCCGACGTGGCCTTGGCCCGTGAAGTTCTTCGTTTACTTCACAGGGCCCCCTTGGAAAAGCTTCGACGAGCCATCACGCGAGACGCTACATTCGCCCAGCGCTTTTATGATCCACAGACGCGATTTCTTGAAACAGGCGACCGGCGCCGTGCTGGCGGGGCTTGGGCCAGGAGCGGCTCTGAACTGCCTGGCCGCCGCGCCGAAGATGGCCACTTGCGTTAGCCAGAACAAGCGCCCTGCCGCCATTGCGATGTGGGATTTCTCGTGGCTGCTGCGCCATTATCCGAGCGGGGAGTTCGAGAATTGGGACGCGGTGTTGGACGGTCTGGTCAAGCGCGGCTACAACGCCATTCGGCTGGATGCTTTCCCGGCATTGGTCGCCCCCGACTCCGAGGGGCGCGTGATCCAGGAACACTATTTTCCCAAGGGAAACTGGAAGCCCGCCATGTGGGGCGGCCAGTATTCGACCACTATCCAGCCCCGACGCGCGTTGAAGGAGTTTATCCCGCGCTGCCTCGATCGCGGGTTGCTCCTGGGTCTCTCCACCTGGTTCTTCGGGAGCGGCGTAGAGCGGGTTGAGGGGCCCGACGGCTTTGTGCGTGTGTGGGATCAGACGCTCGGGTTCCTCAAAGACAACGATCTGCTCCACAACATTTACTACGTTGACCTTCTCAACGAATACCCGCTCTTTCACGGTTTCTCCTGGTTGACCAAACACCTGGAGAAGAACTTAAAGCGGCAGGAAGAGAAAAGCCGTGCTGAGGGGGTTCACGAGTGGAAGGCCAAGCCCGGCGAGTATAACAACGATGCCTCCCGTGCCGCTTACACCGGTTTCGCCAACGAGGTGCTCGGCCGCATGCAGGCCAAATGGCCGGAGCTCGACTTTCTCTTCTCCCTCACCAACAACGGCTCGGCTGACTGGCGGGTCATGGCACCCTCCCCCATGGCGGCACTGGATGTGCATTATTGGTTTGTGATGAACGGACTCTTGCCCGACCAGACCGGGTACTGGGAGAACATTCATGGCCTGGCCGATAACGACCTCAAGTTCCCCAAAGTGCAGGCGGCTTTGCTCAAGAATTGGGCCGCACAGAAACCGAAGCTCACTGAATGGATGGATCGCAACATGGCGGAAGTGGCGGAGCTCGGTCGCCGCTACCAGAAGCCGGTGGGCAACACCGAAGGCTGGGGCACCATCAACTGGCTGGATCATCCGGCGCTGACCTGGGACATCATCAAGGAGGCGGGGGAGATCTGCGCCGACCTGGGGGCAAAGCACGGCTACCGGTTCAACTGCACGTCGAACTTCACCCATCCGCAGTTCCCCCGGCTCTGGAACGACATCGCCTGGCACCAGTCGCTCACTGCGAAGATCCGCGGCACGGGCTAGCGAGCTTCCCCTGACGGTGCGCCGATCGCGCCGACGTAACGGCCTAGCCAATAGCCCAGTAAGTACTCATCATAGGGGAAGTCCGTGACGTCGTCGCCCTGGTCGAGGATGAACGGCTGGGTGTTGATGCGTGCGATCAGGCGTTCGCCGGGTGGCAGCAGCTCCTTCAGTTGGCGGCCCATGAAGCTGGGCGGCAACTTGGTAATATCCTGCCGGTGCGAGTTGGTGATGCGCCATGCGATCGTGTCCAGCGGCGTGCCGCGCAGGGTCCAGACCGAGCCGTCGGCGTCGAACTCCTTCGCCCCGCAGGCGGCGCCGATGAAGTTCCAGATCGGGTAACGTTCCGGCCGCTCAATCTCCAGATGCTCGCGCACGACTGTGAGATATTGGGCGCGCAGCTTGTCCGTGAAAGCGAACCGCACGAGCGGCCAGTAGGCGAAGAAGGCCAGCTCGTCGTCGCTGTGGTTCCACTCGTTGCCCATGTCGTTGCCCTGATGCACGTAGCCGGTCGTAAAGGCGACGAGCTTCAGCGAGCTGAGAATGTTCGTGAGGAAGCCGTGTTTAGCGAATAGCTCGTAAGCCTTATCCCGGTAGCGCGCGTTGCCGGTCATCGCGAAGGCGAGCTGCAGGCTGGCGGTGAGTTCCGCGCTGTTGAGCTGGCGGTCGTGTATCGTGTACGGGAACCAGTTGACGTATTCGGGGTTCCAACGGCCCCAGAGCGTCGGCTTGCCGTCCACGTCCACCAGGTAGAGGTTATGCGCGAGGATGTGGTCCACGATGCGCACGAAGTTGGTGGCAACGCGGGCGCGCTCGACGGCGTTGGTGGCCACTTGCTCCCACATGACCGCATGTGCATAGGTCTGCGAGCAGATCTCGTCGCTGCTGGTGTGGCCCTTCCATTCCCAGCCAGGATCGGGTGAGTCGCGCCAGCGGTCAGTGTCGGAGAACTTGAAACCCTTGCGCTCGAACGTGCGCCCGGGGAAGCCGGTGTTGGTGTGGATGGTCTGCAATCGTTCCAGCGCGGCGAAGGATTCCCAGGCCTGCTGGCGGATGGCCTCCTCGTGCGTCACGGCGTAGCGCGCGCCCAGCGAGCCGATGTAATAGCTCGTCCAGCCGCCGTCGTTATCCGTGTCAATCATCTCGCTGGAAGTGATGTCCCCGGGCACGAGCAGCCGGCGTTCGGCCGTGAAGCCGTAGCGGATGTTCCGCGAACGGATTTTGCGCGCAAACCAGTCGGCTTTGGCGGCGAGCGTGGTCCGGCGGAACTCGATCTCGTTCAGCCCGGTCTGGGTCAGCACCCACACCTGGCCGTCGTGATCCACGGCCAGGTCGAGGACATGGTCGTCGCGCAGCCAGCGTTTGCCCGCATAATAGCGAAAGCGGGGCGGCTCGATGCCAGGTGCCGAGGGCGTGGCATAGGGCGAGTTGGTCCCCTGACGCTCGAAGAAGGCACCCCGAGTCGTGCCATACCAAACACCGCCCGGCACGGTGACCTGGCAGGTCAGCTCCGGCCACGGCATGCCCGGCTGAGCTTTCAGGACCGGTGACGGGCTCAACCACTTTGATCCCTTATTATTCAGGTCTTTCCCGCCGTCGGCTCCGTTCGACTGCCAGCCGGCGTCAAACAAGTAAGCCAGGTCGCCCTGGGATGTCAGGGCAATGTCCCTGGCAATCTTACCGGCCAGCGGGCGATAGCTCTTGTCCAGCGCCAGCGTGTCGTCGAAGACGCGGGCGACGCCCTTGCTCGTGAGCACATAGACGACGTTGTCCTTATCCACGCAGAGCTTCTTGAAGGTGGCATTGGTCAGCTCCGGGGCTTGGTGGATGCGCACTGCGACATCCTGCCAGAACGGCACATCGGGGATTGGCGCGGCCAGCAACGCACAAGGCAACAGCCAGAGCGTTAGCGAGGCGGACTTGGGCAGTGCAAATGTCATGGCGCAAGTTAGACCATCGCCGTCCCAAAGGAAACCGAGTAAACCTCCCCAATGTGCATTCGTTCTCGCATGCCGCTTTCCCGCTGGCCGCCGGGCGGGCACCAGTTCATCATCCCGACACCGACCATGAACATCCTGGAACTACTGAATGACCGCTGGGGAAATAGGGCGCCCTGCCTATCCCCCGGAAGCTGGCTTCAGACCGCATTCTTTGCCGCGCTGCTCGCCGGCACGGTCGCGCAAGCCGAACCGATTTCACCTGCTCCAGCAGCGCCGACTCGCAAGGACGGCAGTGGCGAATTACCCAAACCACTCCCGGATCACCCGGGCCATGTATTTCTCGAAGGCGAACGTGTCTGCATTCCGTTGCCGCCGGCACTGACTCCCGCTTGCACGCAATGGCGCCTGCTGGATGACCGGCAGCAGGTGCTCCGCTCCGGCGCTTTGCCTGCGGACGCCACGAATCCCATTGCTCCGCTCTGTTTGAACGACCTGGGTGTTGGCTGGTACCGGCTCGAATTCGGTTCCACCAATCAGCCCGACCTGAGTTGGACCACGCTCGCGGTTCTGCGTCCCCTGCAAGCCCGCACCCCGGAGGACTCCCCGATTGCCGTTGACTCCGCCGCCGCCTGGTTCGCGCCTGATGACGTAAGGAAACAGCAGGAGCTGGCGAACCTCGCCGCGATCGCGGGTGTGAGCTGGGTCCGCGATCGGTTGCGCTGGCGGGAGATTCAGCCGCAGGCCGGCGCACTCAAGCCGCCGCCCACCACTTACGACAGTTCCGCAGACGCGCAGCGGGCTGCGGGCCTGCAGGTCCTGCAGGTCTTCCACGACACACCGCCCTGGGCGCAGACCGAGGCCGGGGCCGGGGGCCGGGTCGCCGCTGATCTCCGCCGCGCCTATGAAATCGGTCGGGCCTTGGCCGTGCGCTTCAAAGGCCGGGTCGCGGGGTGGGAGCCGTGGAACGAGGCCAATGTCGCCACGTTCGGCGCGCACACGGTGGACCAGATGTGTTCGTGGCAAAAGGCCGCGTGGCTCGGGTTCAAGGCCGGTGACCCGGGGGTAATCGTCGGGTGGAACGCCACCGCCGCCGTGCCGACGCCTGCCCACACCGAGGGCGTGCTCGCGAACGAAACCTGGCCCTACTTCGACACCTATAACATTCACACCTACGACTGGTCGCACGCTTACGCTGACTTGTGGAAACCGGCCCGCGAGGCTGCCGCCGGAAGGCCCCTCTGGATCACCGAAGCCGATCGCGGCACGCCGCATCTCAAGAACCCGCCGTGGTATGATCAGTCGCCACGGTTGGAACGCCTGAAGGCGGAATGGATGGCACAGGCCTACGCAAGCAGCCTCTTCGCCGGCGCGCAACGCCACTTCCATTTCATCCTCGGCAACTACCAGGAGCCGAACGGGGTCCAGTTCGGCCTGCTGCGACTGGATCTGACCCCGCGACCGGCCTACGTCGCGCTGGCAGCCGTGGGCCGATGCCTGGCCGGCGCGCAAGCCCTGGGACGCTGGCAGCCGGCGCCAGATGTCCACGTTTACGCCTTCCGAGCCCGGCCCGACGGCAAGGACCGGGACGTGCTGGTAGCGTGGGCGGAGAAGGAAGTGGACTGGGACGGCCGCGGGACAACGACCGCCGACTGGAAGCTTCCTGCCCACCTGAACGTGCAAGAGGTGGTGAACTACCTCGGCCGCCCGCTCGGCACCAGTTTCCCGGCGCCGCTGACCTCCGCGCCTGTGTTTGTTCTTCTGCCAGCGGGCCAGGCCTCCACCCTGCCGCTCGAAGCGCCGCCCAAGTCCGCGGCCCCGCGCTCCGGCTCCGCCTCGCCGGTCGTGCTACAGCTCGCCCTCCCCCGCCCAGCCGAAGTGAAGGTGGAGGACCTGCCGTGGTCGGAAGGCTACGCCTATCAGGCGAAACCGGGCCAGGTTTTGGACTTCAAGCTGCACGTTTACAATTTCGCCACGAATACCGCCGCGGGACGTTTGGAAGTCATCCGCCAGCCTCGGGACTGGAGCACTGCCCTTGCCACTGCGGACTTCAAGCTCTCTTCCATGGCGCGCGCGGAACTGGCCGGAACCTTGCGACTGCCGGACCGCGTCGAGGCGCGCGACGGCTGGGTTGTGCTGCGCGCCGATTGCGGCCCCCACGGCCGGCCAGTGCTGGCCTTCCGGGTCGTCGTCCGCGAATAACGAACGCTGGGCTTGCCGGAGGCTGGGAATCCAACTGGCCGCAACGGCTTGACCCCGCTAAGCGCGAGGGTAGGCTGCGGCGTATGAGTAAAAGATTGCCGCTCCCAATGTGGGGCAACTTGCCCGCCGTGCTGCCTGCCGCCCGGCTGCTGGTCCTGCTATGCGTTTCGCTACTTTCGGCTGCCTCAGCCTGCGCCCAGGTGAAGCCGCCTAAGATTGATCCGATCCTCAACGAGCGCGAGGACGCCTACCTCAACCGCCAGGCCGAGGCATTCCTAAACCAGGCTCAGCAAACGCTGGCCCAGTTCCCGCCCCAGCACCCCGAACCCCGCGAACGTTTCCTGGCCCTGCTGCTCCTGGACGCGGTGCTCCATGATGTTCATGCCGCTGCGCGTCCGCCCGTGCAGAAGTTCTTCCACGCTCGCATAGAGTCAGCGCTGAAGGAGATGGAAACTACGCGCGGCGAGGACGGAGCGAGGATCTGGAAGCTCTACAACATGGGCTTCATCGTCCGCACGAAAACGGCGACCATCGCCTTTGATCTGGTCCGCGGCGACTCCGCGCGCAACCGGGAGTTCGCCCTGCCGGCAGACTTCATGAACCGCTTCGCGGACCAGTGCGACGCCCTCTTCATCAGCCACCGCCACGGCGATCACGTGGATGAAGGCGTGGCGCAGCGCTTCCTGGATCAGGGCAAGCCGGTGGTCGCTCCGCCGCAGGTCTGGGCAGGCAAACCCATTCACGGCTCCCTCACGCACCTCAAACGCGAGGCGCACACCGAGCAGAAGTTACCCATCCAGAAGGGCAAGCGCGAGCTCAAGGTCGTCATATTTCCCGGTCACCAGATGGAGAAGACCGAGAACAACGTCTCACTCGTCATCACGCCGGAAAGGCTCTCCTTTGCCCACCTCGGTGACCAGATCAACGAAGCCCCGTTCCTGGCGGATTATCCTTGGATTGACGAAGTGGCCCGGCGCCACCACGTAGACGTACTCCTCCCGCCGTGCTGGACGAACGAGATCCTGCGCATCGCCAAAGGCTTTCACCCGGAGCTGATCCTGCCCGGGCACGAGAACGAGCTGGGGCACCCGATCGACGACCGCGTGCCCTTCTGGGGCGACTCGGAGTTCCTACAGCTCACCTACCCCGAGCTCAAGCGCTCAACCTACCGGGTGATCGTGATGACGTGGGGCGAAAGCATCCGCTACCAGGCACCGGCGAAATAGCCAGCCGTGGCAGAACCGCAGCATATTCCCATAGTCCATCAGTCCACATCACGTACGGCTTGACTATGACCAGCGGAACGCGAGACTCGACGCACCAACTTGAAACGCGAACTCACAATATTCAACAATCTATGAGCACCTATACTGCCATACAGAAGATCATCCTCTGCCTCGGCTGTCTGCAACTGGCTGCCGCCGGCACTGCCCTCGCCGCCGACCTGGATCATGCCAAAGACGGCTCGGGCGTTTACGGTTACAAGGACACCCCCAAACTGCCCTGGTGCCAATGGCTCGTGCATGATCCCGACCGTCCCAACCCCAAACGGGTCGATCCCGGCAAAGCAGGCCCGCCTGCGCCGGTTCCGGCCGATGCCATCGTGTTATTTGATGGCCGGGACACCTCCAAATGGGTGGCCCTCGGCGACTGGAAGATTGACGACGGTTGCCTGGTCGCCGGGGATAGTCATTTCGCCACCAAAGAAAGCTTTGGCGATATGCAGCTTCACCTCGAATTCATGGCTCCGGCCAATTTCCAGGGCCCGTGGTACAACCGCGGTAACAACGGCGTCCTGCTCATGGGCCTCTTCGAAATCCAAATCTTCGACTCGTTCAATGAGAAGATTTACCCAGACGGCGCCTGCGCCGCCATTTACGGGCAGACCCCCCCGCTGGTGAACGCGACCCGCCCCCCCGGCGAATGGCAATCCTTCGATATCATATTCAAGGCGGCCAGATTCGACGGGGACAAGCTCGTTTCACCGGCACGGGTGACGGTCTTGCATAACGGAGTGCTGGTGCACCTGAACGAAGAGATCCACGGGGAAACCGGTCACCGCATCGTGCCGGAATACAAGCAGCGCATCAGCAAAGCCCCGCTGGCCTTCGGCGGCCACGGCTGCCCCGAGCGCTTCCGGAATATCTGGGTGCGCGAATTGTAGGCGCCTGCTCTACTGCGATTTCGGCCCGATGCAATACAGGTGCTTGGCGCCGCGCAGGAAGATTTGGCCGTCGCTGATGGCGGGGGAGGCATAGGTCGCCTCGCCGAGTTCGTTCTGCGCCACGCGCGTGAATTGCGGTCCGGGCTTGATGATGTTCATCACCCCTTTGTCATTGAGAAAATAGACCAGTCCATTGGCGGAGACCGGCGAGGCGTGGTGCCGGGTCTCCGGCTCGTGCCATAGGATCTTGCCGGTAGCCACCTCATAGCAATAAAGCGGGCCGCTGTTGGCCGCCGTCAGGAGGTAGTCTCCTTCCACAATCGGTGAGGGCACGTAAGGCGCCCCTTCCATGGTCCGCCAAACGATGTGCGTCGCGGTGATATTGCCGCGGCCACCGGGCTTGATCGCCAGCACGTGCCGCGCGGGATAGCTGCTGCAGACAATAAACAACCCGGTGCGCTCATCATAGATAGGCGTGGCGACGAACTCGTCCGACGGGCCGTCAATGGTCCATTGGCGCGCGCCGGTCTCGGGATCAAAGCCGCCCACGGACTTGTCTCCGCCGTGGATCATCTGCGCGCCTCCGGCCAATTCGCGAATAAACGGTGTGCTGTAGCCGAGCGTCCGATTCTCCTGCGGGGTCTTCCAGAGCGTTCGTCCGTCGGCCCGGCTCAAGGCCAGCAGGCAGGAATCGCCCCGGTTATCATTTTCCAGAATGATCTTGTCTTTGAATAAGACCGGTGAGCAGCAGAAGCCGTGCGGGCTGGCAAAGGATGCCGGATGCACAAGCCAGAGCCGCGCCCCGGAGAAGTCGTAAGCCGCCACCGCCATATCTTTGCCGTCCTGGAAGGTCACATAGATCTTCTGGCCATCGGTCGCGGGCGTGCTGGAGGCATAGCTGTTCTCACCTTGCTTCGGCTCAAAATCCGCCTTCAGGACGGTCTGCTGCCACAGAATGCTTCCGGACTTGCGGTCGAGGCAGAGCAGGACGCGCTCCTGCGTCCCGGTCAGGGCGGTAACCGTGAATACCCGATCGCCCCAGACGATCGGCGAGGCATGACCGAATCCGGGCAAGACGGTCCGCCAAAGGAAGTTACTGGTGCCATCCCAGTGAATCGGCGCGCTCTGTTCCCGGCTCGTGCCATCCCCACGCGGCCCACGCCAGCAGGGCCAGTTCTCCGCGCGCCCCAGCCTCGGCCCGGCAATCAGTGTGGCCGTAAACAAAGCCATGCCAGCGAACCTGAGAAGCCTGCGCCGGCTCGGACAACATGCGGAGCGAAAGTTCACTAATGTCGAAAACATATTCATCCATTGGTTACCGAGCCGCTCCGGCCTTAACCTTTACCTCAGCCGGAGCCAAACCGGGCGAGCTGGCCTTGAGTACCATCGTCCCGGCCTGGCCTGTGGAGCGCAGGATGACCAGACACAGGCCGTTGAACGCGTTGCGCTCGTGAGCCTGAAACGGCTCCAGGCTGGTCGCATCCCCGTTATCCGTAGCCACGATTTCTCCGGGACCGCTCACCGCAAACGAAACATGATTCATTGAGCGCGGCACCATGTGGCCCGTCTGGTCGGCAATCGTGACGGTGACATAAGACAGGTCCAGACGGTCGTTCCTGATCCGGTTGCGGTCCGGTTGGAGGATGAGTTTGGCCGCGGGGCCGGTCGTCGTTACCACGTCCTCGGCCCACTTCTTCTCTTGCTTATAGGCGACTAGCTTGAGTTCGCCCGGCTGATAGACCACATCGTTCCAGCGAAGGCGATATTCGTACTGCCCCTTCTTCTTTCGTCCCAGGGACTTGCCATTCAGAAACAGCTCCGCCTCATCGCCCGAGGTATACACATGCACCGGCGTGACCTGGCCCACGCGATCGGGCCAGTTCCAGTGCGGCAGGATGTGCGCCAGCGGCAGTTCCGGCCGCCAGCGGGCCTGGTAGAAGTAAAATCGATCCTTCTTGAACCCGGCCAGGTCAATGATGCCAAAATACGAACTCCGCGACGGCACGGAGATCCTGCCCAGCTCCTTCAGCTCTTTCTTCATCCGTGCCGTCTCAGCAGGGTCCGAGAAATTGAGCAAGAGGGTGCTATCTGAGTTGTAGGGCGTCGGCTCGCCTAGATAATCCCAACCCGTCCAGACAAATTCGCCCGCCACAAACGGAAACTCGTCCTGCCCACGAAACTCGGCATCGGGCGTCGTCGCCCAGGGCGGGGCAGCAACGTCGTAGGAAGTTACCTGGAAATTCACGTGCCCCTGGCTCTGACTGTTGCTGACGGGGAAGAAATACTCGCCGCGCGAACTGATGCAGGACGAGGTCTCGCTGCCGAACAGCGGCAAGGCCGGGTTGGCCTTGCGGAACTTGCCGTACTCGCCCGGTTTGTAATTGTAGCCGAAGACGTCCACTTCCTTTTGAAAGCCATTGTAACCGGCTGCGGTGAGGTTGCAGCCGGCCGTAACGGGCCGGGTCGGATCTTCGGAGCGCACGATGGCCGCC
>CAIWJG010000065.1 GCA_903912925.1 uncultured Verrucomicrobia subdivision 3 bacterium
CAATTTGTAGTCGGCCGACCAGTCCTTCTGGGTGTTGCCGTGAAAACTGATGGCGCGCGTGACGGTGCGCCGACCCACGCCGCACAGAATGCCAAAGGCCAGCGCGATGGCCCGTTGGAGGCTGCGTTGCTGCGGGAAAACCCCGCCCCAGCGGGCGGTCTGTTCCAGGAGATAAGTTAATAAGTTCATGGGTAAGTTCAGCGGTAAGTTCATGGGGTAGTCAGGTATTGGCGAAACGTGGGGTGGAGCGATCGCACCCAGACTGATTTGAGGGGGCGATGCAGGGTTCGCTGGCGATCCTGCCGGGTCCGCCCGGTAGTCGGTCCCAGGGGCTGCCAACCCGCGGCTTGGCAGGCCGTGCCGGCAAACCGGCCCGGCTCCACGAAGGTCTCGACCAGCCACACCGGATGGCCATAGCGGGCTTGCCAATCCGCTGCCAAGCGGTGCGTGGCGCGCGCCAGCAGGTACGAGGCTAGCAGCATTGGACCGGAGGTCTGCCCCACACGTGAACAGTTACGTCGCGGCAAGTGATGCCAGCGGGAGATCGCCTTGGCGGAGTGCGCTCGTCCTCGCTGTTCCTTGCGCGCATCTCTGGCGCCGGAGGCGGGTCAAGCTCCTCAAGCTCCGTTAGGAGCGTCATGTTTATAGTAGCGACCATCCCGGATGCCCGGCCAAGCTCCTACGGGGCTTGCGGAAAAGATCGGGGGCGTGGTGGTCACTATAAACATGTCGCTCCTACGGAGCTGGCCCAACCCGGCCCATGCACTGGACGGCTGGATTCCGTCTCTGTTGATTGCTGGACATCACTGGCCCGCCGCCAGTGGCGGGAGTTTACAATATGTCATATTCTCCGGGAACCCTTGGAAATAGGGACTGAAACCAACCTTTGACTCTTTCCCCATCTTCACCCCAAAAGAGGGCCAGATGCAAATCCAACTCAAATCAGCCCCCCTTTCGTGATGAACGTCAATACCACTGACGGCAGACAATCCGCCCACCCCCGTTTTTCTGAACGAACCGGGTGGCCTTTTGGATTACATTGGGGCGGCAGCGTGGCAGAATACACCAGCGGCCCGTAAGAGTCCGTGACAATTTCGCAGCAAAAACATCTAATGGGATATGCGAACATCGCCAGACCAAAGCCGCACGGCTTTCACGCTCATCGAACTGCTAGTGGTTATCGCCATCATCGGAATTCTGGCAGCGCTTTTGCTGCCAGTATTTTCCCACGCCTACGCGAGAGCGCTGCGAACCCAGAGCGTGAACAACTTGCGGCAGTTGGGACTCGCCTTGCAGGGATTTGTGACGGACAATCGTGTTTATCCTCTGCTTGTTAATAATGGCTCTTATCCCGAACACAACCGCTCTTGGGTGACTGCGTTGCAGCGTGAACTTGAAGGCGCGAAACATTCCATTCCTCCCAGCGTATGGATGTTTCAAGGAGTTTGGCAATGTCCTTCTGCCAGAAAGAGGCCTTCAGACTGGCCTCCAAACCATGGATACAACTCCTACGGTTACAACGCGTATGGCTTGAGTGCGAAGACAGATATCAATTCACTTGGACTCGGCGGACATTATGTTTGGAATGGCTCGCGTGCGCCTGCTCCGCCGGTGAGTGATTCAGAAGTGACCAGTCCGAGCGCCATGATGGCGATTGGTGATTCATTCATGGGCGGCAACCGAACTATCCATGACGGCGGTTTGATCCTGTGGCGAACCTCCGGCGTGGAAGGTAACTTGCGCAGTACCGAACGGTCCAATTCACGCCATCTAGGCCATGCCAACGTGGTGTTTTGTGATGGTCACGTCGAGTCACCGACAGTGAAAGTACTTTTTGAGGACACGAGCGACCAATCCTTGGTCCGATGGAATCGCGACCACCTTCCACATCGAGACCGCCTGTGATGAAAGCCATGACTTGGCCCAACAAATCGGTGCAGGCAACAGCCGCTCGCGGTGCCGTTTCGTCGCTTCGGCTTTTGTTCATGTGTCCTTTCTGTCGGCTCCAGTCGCTGTCGGCGGCTGTGCCTGACCTCTATCGTTGGGCAGCATGAGCCGCATCCTGAATATTGGCCCAGATAAGGTGTGCCTGGGGCCGGACCGGCTTATCATCCATGCTGCCGAACCGATGGACTTGCCGATACGTGAATTTTGCAGGGTTCCCGTGTATTTTGAGGGCCATAAGTACTATGTGCGCTCCAAGCAGGCTGGTGAGCGCCCCCGCGCGGTGGTCTATGAGCTTTGGCCTTGGCCACCAGAGCTGCAGGAGGCTTCGACCCGACTGGTATTCTATGACGAGGCCTACGTCATCGAACGGGACAAGATGGCGGCGACTCGGCGTCGTCATGAGCTCTTTCACTTGGTTCTTCTACCACTCTACCCGCTGCTCGGGTTGTGCTGGTCGCGATGGAAGAACCAGGTCTTAGGGGCCTGGGGCTTTGAACCGGGATCGATTACTAAGGCCTCGATCTTTCTCACCTTCAATGTGTTCATTGTCGATGGAATATTTGTAGGATGGTTGGGCGGTGGCATTGTGGGTGTGCGCATGTGGGACTGGGCGCTCTTGCTTTTGCTTGGTGCAGACACGGCGCTGCGGTATGGCCAGTCACTCGAGCTTGACGTTGAACACTATTGGGGAATTTGTGAATGGATGTGGCCTGGACGATGACTGAGCTCGCAGAGGGGCGGCGAGACGAACTGCGAAAGCCAGGGGTGCCCAAACCGGCTGCAGGCAACGCAGGGTTGACGCTCCAGCTTGCAATCGAATGTCATTCGCCCGGCGTGCGTGACCACGGTGGCCAGGCCTCGCGTGAATCCTCCCCAGCGTGCGGAAGCGCAAAGCCGGTAAAGCGGTTGGTTCGCCCCTCCGTCCGCCACACACCAAACTGAGGTTGGGTGTTAATGAGAGGCGCAGGTTCCCAAACGTCCGATGCTTTTCCGTGGAGCACGTTGCCGGTGCCGGCGAGGGTTTGGCTGGTGAGGTTGGAGTAAGGCCCGTTCTCCCTCACCCCGACCCTGCCCGAAACATCGAACATCCAACATCGAACGCCCAACATCCAATAATGGCGCAGACACGTGTCCTTGGATGTTCGATGTTGGGTGTTGGGTGTTGGATGTTTCGGGGAATTCACTCCCCAAAGGTCGGGGTGAGGGGGAAGCGTGCGCTCGTGCGGCGCAGGATCGGTGTATGAGTTTAGACGCCCGGCGACCGCCCGGGGCCTTATGGCATTGAGCCATTCACCTTTTCGAGTTTGCGGCTTCGCCGGAGGTTGCTGACTGGCATCGGGGCAGTTAGGGGGCGATGGCCAGGCACCAGTCAACCAGTCCGCATGGCGTCCGCAGGGCATCCGAAGGGCATCCGAAGGGCATCCGAAGGGTATCCGAAGGGTATCCGAAGGGTATCCGAAGGGGCTAGACTCGCTCACCCGGTCCCTCTCCCTTTCGGCGGGGGAGAGAATTCCGCGAGCTGTCCGCGCTCGCTTGGAACGCCGGAACCTGGCCGGGACGCGTTGCACTGCGCGCGCCTGAATTAATACTTTCAATTCCCGGGCGGCTCATGGAATCTGGAGCCAACGAACAATTATTATGATGAATAGAACCCTTGCAATACTCGTGAGTGCCATTGTGATCGGCTGTGCGTCCGGTAACGGAGCAGAGGCGACATGGACCTCGTTGTTTAACGGCAAAGACCTGACTGGTTGGACGCCTCACGGCAAAGCGACTTGGTCCGTCCAGGACGGCGTGCTGGTGGGCGTTGGCGGCATGGGCCACATCTACACCGACGCCACCTGCTCCGATTTCGAGATGAAGGGCATGTTCCGCGTCACCGAACAGGGATCGAAGGCCAACAGCGGTTTCTATTTCCGGGCCAATCCACCCGCGGACAATATCAATGGTTTCCCACGGGGATACGAGGCCCAGATTTGCAACCACGGAGATGGCTATACCGGATGGTTGTGGAAGCCGGGCAAACACACTGGCAAGGCGACGGAGTTGCTCACCAAGGACGGCGAGTGGTTCAGCTACCGCATCAAGGCAGAGGGCAATCACATCCAGTTCTGGATCAATGACAAGCTGGTGATGACGTATGATGATGCCGACTACAAGACCGGTCACTTCGCCATACAAGGTCACAACCCTGGCATGAAGATAGAAGCCAAGGAGTTGTATTATCGGGAATTGAGCAAGTAGGCTCCGGGGCTCGCACTCAAACGGACGTTCACGGCGTGAAAACGCGAGGCCAACGGTCGCCGCGTCTTACCCGGCGGCAATTCCTTGCGCTCACGGGCGCAGCCGTCGCCATCCCCCAAATCCTCGCTTCACGGGTGTTGGGTGCTGATGGCCAGCCGGGTGCTAACGAGCGGCTCACGGTCGCCCATATTGGCGTCGGCGGCATGGGCTCCGTGCATCTGCGGAACATGAAGTTCTTCCGCGATAAGGGGATGGTGAATATCGCGGCGGTATGCGATGCGGACGAAAAGCGATTGGCGGCCGCCATCAAGGAAGTCGGCCCCGGCGTCACGCCCTACCGGGACTACCGCTACATTCTGGAGCGGCGCGACGTGGATGCCGTGATCATTGCGACCCCGGATCACTGGCACGCAGTTCAATGCGTGCATGGCTGCGAGATCGGCAAACACGTTTACGTCGAGAAGCCCAGTTCGGTGACGATAGCAGAGGGCCAGGCCATGATCGACGCCGCGCGCAAATACAAGCGCGTCGTGCAGGTCGGTTCGCAGGCCCGGTCCGCCAAGCCGGCGCACGATGCCTGCCAGTTCATCCGCAACGGAATGCTGGGCCGCGTTCATACAGTCAAATGCTGGCACACGCTTAATCCGGTGGGCGGCACCGAACCGGATGCGGAGCCGCCGCCCTCCCTGGACTGGGATCTGTGGTTGGGTCCGCTGCCCTGGCGGCCGTATAACGCGGCGTATTGCCCCGGCTCATTCCGGTGGTTTCTGGAATCGGGAGGCGGGAATATTCGCGACCGCGGCGCTCACTGCTTCAGTGTTATCCGCTGGTGCCTGGATGCGGACCACCAATCGCCGGTAAGCGTCGAGGCGACCGGCACGCCGCCGCCCAAGGGACTCTGGGATTGCCCGCCGGTGATGCGAGTCGTTTACACCTTCAAGAATCCGGATTGGCAGCTCATCTGGGAGCAGCCGGGCGAGAAACTGGGCCGGGCCGACTTCGGCATCGTGTTTCACGGCGACAAAGACAAGCTGGTAGTCAATCGGGATGGCACGCAGCTTGACGTGGAACGTAAAGCCCTCGACTTCCAGGTGCCCTCGGGCGGGGTGCATGTGGCGCGCGTGGACAAACACACCGACTACAATCTCAATCACAAGGAAGACTGGTTCAACGCTATTAAGACCGGCCAGCGCCCGATCATGGATATTGAGATCGCCCACGGCACTGCCGCGCTCTGCATCCTGGGAAACCTCTCCTACATCCTCGGACGTAAATTGCAGTGGGATGGCGCCCGGGAACTTATCATCGGCGACGAGTTCGCCAACCGGTTGCTGAGCCGTCCGCAACGCTATCCTTACCACATCTAATTCCAAATCGCTTGCAAGATGAGCCAAGCTGCCCCTCACCCTGCCCTCTCCCCATCGGATGGGGAGAGGGTGTCCGCAGGACGGGTGAGGGGCAGATTCGGCCTTTGCTGGCGGACTTCAGCACTCAGCCTTTAGCCTTTAGCCTTTCCCAGGAACCGGCTATGCAACCCATGTCTCGACGGGAGTTTCTGGGACGCACGGGAGGGCTGATTGTCGCAAGTGCGATTCCTGCCGTCTGCGGTCCAGTTTCAGCGCTCGCGAAGGAAGACGAATCGCAGCCCAAGCCTTCCGACGCCGAGTCTGAGGCCATCGCCGAAATCGTCCGTCAATTCATGGACAAGTACCATGTGCCGGGCATGTCCGTGGCGATTGCGCGGCACGGGCAGTCTGTGCTTCAAAAGGGATTCGGCTACGCTGATCAGGAAGGCGCCCTGCTCGTGACCCCGGCCCATTTGTTCCGCATCGCCAGCGTGAGCAAACCCATCACTAGCGTCGCCATCTTCACGCTGATCGAGCAAGGGCGTCTGAAGTTGGATGACCACGTATTCGGGGCGGGTGGGGTGCTGGGTTCTGATTACGGGGCAAGCTACCCCGACCGCGTGAGCCGGATTACCGTTCACCACTTGCTCACGCACACCGGGGGCGGATGGGGAAACGACGGCAACGATCCGATGTTCCGTAAAACGGAGATGAGCCACCACGAGTTGATTGCCTGGGCGATCCAGAAGCAGCCGTTAAAGAACGAGCCGGGGGAGCATTACGCTTATTCCAATTTTGACTACTGCATCCTCGGCCGCGTGTTGGAAAAGGTTTCGGGGCAGAGCTATGCTTCATTTGTGCAGCAGGCGGTGCTGAAGCGGTGCGGGATCAGTGATATGCAGATCGCCGGCAACACCCTCGCCCAAAAGGCTGCCAACGAAGTGCGTTATTACGGACGCAATGAGAATCCCTACCGCATGAATGTCACCCGGATGGACGCGCATGGCGGCTGGATAGCCACGCCCGGAGACTTGGTGAAGTTCGCGCAGCAGGTGGGCGGTTACAAAGACCTGCCGAGCCTTCTGCGCGCCGACACGATCAAGACGATGCTGACGGCCAGCGCTGCGAACGAGGGTTATGCCTGCGGCTGGTGCGTCAACCACGTGCCCAACTACTGGCATAACGGAAGCCTGCCGGGCACCAGCACCATCATGGTCCGCACGGCCAGTGGCATGTGCTGGGCGGCGTTTGCCAACGCGCGCGGCGAGGGCATAAATCCGGCCCTGGATCAGATGATGTGGGCCGTCGTCAAAACCGTCCCGGCCTGGCGTGCTTAAGCGCCGCGCCGGGACCGTGCCGGGTTACTTGGTGCGAGCCGCCCGACCCCTTACTTCGCCGCCGGTAGCGGGCGCACCTTGATATTGCGGAACGAGACTTGCCCGTGATCACCCTGGAGCGCGAGGAAGCCACTGTCGAATTTCGCGAACAGCGGCATTTTGCCAAACTTGCTCTTGGCTACGCGGCTCTTGAAGTCTTCGCTGCCCAGGACGTATTCGAAGTAGGTCACGCCATTGATCTCATGCACGCACTTTTCGGGGCTGATCACCAGGCGGATGTGGTTCCATTGGCCAGCCGGCTTAGTCGCATCGAGAGGCTTGTCGGTCTTGGGATCAACCGGCGGTTGGTAAAGGGCATATAGCCAGCCGCAGCGGATCTTGTCAGCCGCCTTCACATTATCCTCGAGCTGAAACTCGGGACCTGTTGCCCAGGCGGCGCCGCCATCATCAGTCACGTGATACATGATGCCGCTGTTTCCCCCCTCGGAAATGTTGTAATCAATCTGCAACTCGAACCAGCCGAACTTGTTGCTGGTCACGATGTCCCCGGCATTGTGCGGGTCAATACAGGCCAGCGTGCCGTCCTTGACCTGCCACCCGGCGCGGACTCCCTCGCGTCTGAAATTGTGCCAGCCGCTGAAATCCTTCCCGTTGAAGATCAGTTGCCATCCGGCGGTCTTCTCCGCTTCCGTCAGGGTGTTAATGTTTGCGTCGCTGCCCGTGGCGGTTTGCCCACCGTCTTGCGCAAACAACGCGGATGAGAGCGCCAGGGCCAATGAAAAGATAACTTTCTTATGTGAAATCATGCGAGGAACATGGCATCACCGCGACTGCTGGCAAGCAAAAACAGCCGGCCTGGCGTGTGGGGCAGGGCCAATCTGCCTAAAACCGAAATCCGAAATCCGCAAGCCGAAGGAAATCCCGAGCCCGAAAATCGAAAAGGTCCAGCCGCCCGCACGCCCTTCGGATTTCTGATCTCGGATTTCCTTCGGATTTCGGTTTTCGAGCTTCGGATTTGAGCGCTGCTCGGTGGGAACGGGAGAACGCAAAACCGAGCCAAGTCGTTGTCCCGGAGGAACATGCGACAATAGCCCTGTAAATATTCGGTGAACACGTTTGCTAGCCGTTGAGCCGGGCAATAAAATCCGCGCACAGGGGATAAACAAAAACCCATTTTACGGGGAGCGCTGGTTGCCCCGTTTTTTCCAACTTACCCCGACCTTTGGTCAACCCCA
>CAIWJG010000066.1 GCA_903912925.1 uncultured Verrucomicrobia subdivision 3 bacterium
CGGCCTACATCCCCCGCAAAACCGCCCGCTTGTAGGCCGGGTGCCCTCACCCGGCGTCCCCATCTCGTCCATAATGAGAACTGCTGCCCCGGGGGTAGTGCGCCAGCCGGTGCCAGCCTCCCCGGGTGCCCTGCGCTCTGCGGGGTCTCTTTTTGCGGGCATTCGGCACGGTTCTCTGCCACGCTCGGGCCGGTATGGCTGATTTCGAGGGTGCCCGAGTGCGCGCTTTCGAGCCCGGAACAACCAGTGTTTAGGCAATGTTTATGAAAACGAATGCAGAAGACAGACTTGGGTTCATCTTCGGACGAAGGAGCATCCGCCTCTATTCGCCCGAGGCGGTAAGCGAGGCGGAGGTCCAGAAGCTCCTGGAGGCGGCGATGGCCGCCCCCTCCGCCGCCGCGAAAGACCCGTGGCGGTTTGTGGTGGTTCGCAACCGGCAAACCCTCGCGGACATTGTCGCCGCCCTGCCCAATGGCCAAATGCTTGCGGGGGCCGCGCTGGGCATTGCCGTCTGTGGCGAGCTGCCGGCAGCGCATGACCAGCAGCTCAGTTATCTGCTCCAAGACTGCTCGGCGGCCATTGAGAACCTGCTCCTGGCCGCGCACATCCTGGGGCTGGGAGCGTGCTGGTTAGGCGTCCATCCCCGGGAACAGCGAATGAACGCGCTCAAGAAGATTCTATCGCTGCCGCCTTCCGTGATTCCGGTTGCCTGCATCGCCATCGGCCACCCCGCCGAGGCAAAGGAGCCCCGCACAAGGTTCAACCGGGACTACGTCCATTCCGAGAAGTGGTGAGATCCGGGCGGCACGGATGCGCTCGGGCCAACGGCGGGAGGCTCACGCCGCCTCTCGCTGCATCCAGTTCTTGGCCAACTCGGTGAGGGTCTCCTCCTGGAGCGTTCTCTCCAGCAAGGGGAAGACGCTGCGTTCCTCAGCGCGAAAGTGCTCGCGTGAGGCCGTGATCGCTGACTTCAGGAGACGCCGAGCCTGGGCGCAAGTGTTCGCCGTATGCACCTTTCTCAGGCGGTCATCAATTTCGTGGTGGTCCTGGTGCATGCTCTTGAGTTCGCCGTTGTGCTCCACCACATGATCCAGGGCGAGATAGGCCAGATTGGTTTCCGTCTTGGCGTGGGCCTCCAGCAGTCCCTCCACAATCCTCGCCAGGGTTTGCACCTCGGCCGGGGTGGCGAGGCTGGGCAGCACGCGCTCGATCTGATCAAACACGTTCAAAAAGATGGTATGCTCCGCGACCAAGGCTTCTGTTATCTTCATGATGCCCATTACTATAACTGAATCGCGTCGCTACTGCAACCACCGAGTGGGTGGGCTCAGCAATTCTCATTATGGCCCTGTCACCCCACGCCGGGCGAGGGCACCAGGCCTCCATCCCACCGAAACACCGAAACACCGAAACACCGCCCGCTTGTAGTCCGGGTGCCCTCACCCGGCGTCCCCTTCTCCTCCATAATGAGAATTGCTGGGGTGGGCTGGCCGAGCTGGCACTATCGGCTACCCAAACAAATCCATCTGCGGCGGCGGGGCCAGTTGCTTAAGCTTGTCGCGGTCTTGCTGACGCCGGGTGGCCTGGCGCACGTTGCCTTCGGGCGTCAGTTCCGACTCCTCCAGGTTGCCCAGGATTTCTTTGGCCCGCTCCAGGACACCCTTGGGCACGCCGGCCAGCCGTGCCACCTGAATGCCGTAGCTCTTGTCAGTAGCGCCCTCGACGATCTTGCGGAGAAACACGATCTGCTCATGCCACTCGCGCACGGCGACGTTGAAGTTCTTCAGGCGCGGCAGCCGTGCCGCCAATTCGGTCAGCTCATGGTAATGCGTCGCAAAGAGCGTCTTGGCGCCCACCTGGTTGTGCAGGTGCTCGACGATGCTCCACGCCAGGCTCAGCCCGTCAAACGTGCTCGTGCCACGGCCGATCTCGTCCAGGATGATCAGACTGCGGGCGGTCGCGTTGTTCAGGATGTTGGCCGTCTCGCACATCTCCACCATGAACGTGGACTGGCCGCGCGTCAGGTCATCGCTCGCCCCGATGCGCGTGAAGATGCGGTCCACCAGGTCGATCCGCGCCTCCGCCGCCGGAATGAAGGAGCCCGTGTGCGCCAGCAGCGCCAGCAGCGCCACCTGCCGGATGAAAGTGCTCTTGCCCGCCATGTTCGGCCCGGTGATGAGCGCGATTTGTGTCTCGCCGTCCAGCCGCGCGTCATTCGGCACAAAGCGCTCCTCGCTCAGGTTCTGCTCCAGCACCGGGTGCCGGCCCTCGCGAATGAACAGGCTGCCGCCGTTGCCGATCTCTGGCCGGCAATAGCTGTAAAGCCGTGCCGCTTCGGCAAAGGCACCCAGCACATCCAGTTGCGCCAGTGCCGTAGCGGTCTGTTGGATCGCAGCCAACTGGCCCAGCACCTCTTCGCGCACGCGCTGGAACAACTCATACTCCAACTTCGTGCTCCGCTCTTCCGCCCCAAGGATCTTACCTTCCATGTCCTTGAGGTCGGGCGTGATGAACCGCTCGCCGTTGGCGATGGTCTGCTTGCGAATGTAGTCCGTGGGGACCTTGTCGAGGTTGGACTTCGTCACCTCGATGTAGTAGCCGAACACGGAGTTGAACCGCACCTTGAGGGACTGGATGCCCGTGCGCGCAATTTCGTCCTGCTGCAACTTCGCGATCCAATCCTTGCCCCCGCGCATCGCGGTGCGCAGCTCGTCGAGCGCCGGGTCGAACCCGTCGCGTATCAAGCCGCCCTCCTTCACCGCCAGCGGCGGCTCATCCACAATCGCCCGCCCGATCAGTTCCACGAGGGCCGGCAGTTCAGTAACCTGGCCCTCCAGTTCTTCCAGCAAGGGAGGGCGAGCGTCGGCGCGCGGACATTCTTGTCCGCTGCGAGTTGGTCCTGCTTGCGAGGCATGATCTTGTGCCGCGCTCAAGTTCGGTAGTTGCTGCGGACAAGAATGTCCGCGCGCCGACGCAGCTATCTCGCGCACCGTCTGCTTCAAAGCCGGAAGCTGCTCCAATGCCAGCCGCAGAGCAGCCAGGTCCCGGGCATTCCCCGTGCCCGCGCTCAGCCGCCCGAGGGTCCGTTCCAAGTCGCGCACCTGCGCTAATTGCGCCCGGAGCGCCTCCATACCGGCCGTATTGTCCACGAAGGTCTGCACCGTCTTCTGCCTCCGGCGGATCGGCTCGACCGTGGCGAGCGGTTGGGAGAGCCAGTCGCGCAGCCGCCGCGCACCCATAGGCGTGACTGTGCGATTGAGGGCACCATAGAGCGACGCGTTCCGCGGCGCGTCATGATGCAGCGGCTCCAGGATTTCCAGATGACGCAGCGTCGTGAAGTCGAGCGCCAGGTAATCGCTCCGCCGGTAAAACGAGATGCGGGTCAGATTGGCCACGTCGCGCCGCAGGTGTTGTGTCAGGTAATGCAACACGGCCCCCGCCGCACCGATGGCCGCTGTGCGATCCTTCAGCCCGAAGCCATCCAGCGACGCGACTTTGAAATGCTCGCGCACGCTGAACAACGCAGTTTCCGGGGCAAACACCCAGTCGTCATAGCCATTCAGAATCCACCCATACCCCGTAGCCGCCGAGGTGATGGCGTGGCTGCCTTCCCCACGCGGCTGGTGGCTCCCCCTCTCCCCATCGGATGGGGAGCGCGCCGGGGTGAGGGGCATCTTCTCTCCCCCAGCACCTCGAATCCCCCCCAGCAGTAACTCCCTGACCGCCGCCGCGTCCCCCGGATAAATCAGCTCCGCCGGCCGCAGCCGCTGCAGCTCCGTGAGCGCTTCCGCGTCTCCCTCCACTTCCGTGGTCATGAAATCGCCCGTGGTCAGGTCCACAAATGCCAGGCCGAACGTCCGCCCTATCGGATGCACTGCCGCCAGGAAATTATTCCGCTCCGCCTTGAGCATTCGCTCGTCGAAGTGCGTCCCCGGACTGACGATTTGCGTTACCTCGCGCTTCACCAACTGGCCGGGCCGCGCGTCTTCCACCTGGTCACAGATGGCCACCTTGCGCCCGGCCTTGAGCAAGCGCCCGATGTAGGCATTGGCGGCGTGGTAAGGGATGCCGCACATGGGCACAACGCCGCGCTTGGTCAGCGCCACGTTGAGCAGTTGCGCCCCCACTTGGGCGTCCTCGAAGAACAACTCGTAGAAGTCCCCTAGCCGGAATAGCAGCAGCGCGTCTTTAGGCAGCTCGCTCTTGATGCGGCGATACTGCGCCATCATGGGCGTGAGTTGGGCGTTGCTGGTCATCGGTGAATGAAAGCAGAAATGTGGAAAGCAGAAAGCAGAAATCCGCAGCAATACTCATTATGGCCCTGTCGCCCCCC
>CAIWJG010000067.1 GCA_903912925.1 uncultured Verrucomicrobia subdivision 3 bacterium
CGATCCGCCGTCGCCGTATCGTCCATTCTAGGTCCACCAACCCAGACTTTAGCGAGAGACTAAACGTGACATCAGCACTATCTTCAATTTACCTCAATTAATTCTTCCGACCTCTGCGCCCCAAGGCTGTGAACGGTAACATAATTGTTTTCTCCGGTTGAGTGAGGCTTCGCGGCGCGTCAAAAACGCGGTGATGAGAAAGCCGTCGTCAACGTGCTCACGATACACGACCACGAGGATCTTGCCATCGGTTTGTTTCTTGAGGGCGAACAGTTCGCCCGCGTTGCCTGACAGAATCCGTTCCGGCGCGAAAACAGTTTCAAGGACGTCCCATTTCAAACCGGCAAGCTCGGCATGCTCTTCGGTGACGTGCGACCACCGCTCATCGGTGAGCCGAACGGTCACGCCGTTCTTGGAGGTCACGGTTTCGGTCATTGGTCGAAATGATAGCCCGCCAGCAGGTCTTCGTCGGGATTGCAATATGAAGTTGCTCCACCAGCAATGCCTCGAACTTGTTCATAACCCCATCCGGCGGACACTCTCTGACCATCGGATGGGGTGAGGGGCAGTTCTTCTCACTTGGAAGAGAAAGGGGCGCCGTAGATTCGCCCAGCGTCAGGGCTGGGGCTCGTTTCGGTGGTTAACCTTCCTGTCTGGCTTGGCACCCTCAGCCCCATGCCGCGCACGATGCGAGTGGAGTATCCGGGCGCCATCTACCACGTCATGGACCGGGGTGACCGCCAGGAGGATTGGATCTTTCAAGGGCACCAAGTCGGGGCTGCATCGTTGGGTACATGGCCAAAACAAAACCACCGCCGTTCAACCTAGAAACAGCAGTTGGAACCACGGATTTCGCGGATAACACGGATAAAGAAGGGATTGTTGTGCAAGGGGTGTTCACCGAAAACCCAACAGGAGCAAACAGGCTGAATGCTGAAAGGTGACTGAACCCAAAAAAACAACAGGATCAAACAGAGATAACAGAGGCATCGTGCTCTGCACCCACTGTTCCTCTTGTTCAAGTCCGCTCTTCTCGGGCGGGTGGCCGCGAAAGAGGTTCTCGACCATGACGCAACCCGTTCCCATCCGTGTCATCCGTGGTTTCTGAACTGCCGGATTTAGGTTCAAGCCAAAGCATGTGCGCAGCTTGAATTCAAACCTACGCTTTGGGCACCCGGCTTTGCCAACGCTCCAGATGCGCCCTCAGAGGTAAACCCGCTTGCCCAACCCGCCCTCCATAGCCATATTCTGCCCGTTCGCAGTTCAATCATTCGTTACCTTTGAGAATACTTGTCGCCATTACCGGAGCCAGTGGCTCGCTTTACGCCCAGCGCCTCCTCGACAATCTCGACCCCAGCCAACATGAGGTTCACGTCGTGCTGAGCCAATACGCCCCGGCGGTGATCGCCGAGGAGCTTCCCGGCGGCTTGCGGCTGCCGGTCGGGGTGATTTCGCACAACCTGAAGAGCATGAACGCCCCGTTCGCCAGCGGCTCCAGTGCTCCCGACGCTATGGTCATCATCCCGTGCAGCATGGGCACGCTGGGCCGGATTGCACATGGCTACAGTCAGGACGTGCTGCTCCGCGCGGCCGATGTGGCTTTGAAAGAAAGGAAGAAGCTCATCCTTGTCCCCCGCGAAACGCCGCTCAACCTGATTCACCTAAGGAATTTCGAGCTGCTCCTGCTGGCTGGCGCAACGATCCTCCCAGCCAACCCCTCGTTCTACACCCGCCCGCAGAATGTCGTGCAAGTCGTGGACACCGTCGTGGCCCGGGTCCTGGATCATCTCGGGGTGGCGCACCAGTTGGTGGCGCGGTGGAAAGAGGCGGAAGAATGAAGAAGGGCAAACATCCAACATCCAATGAGAATGCAGAAGGCAGAATGAAGAATGAAGAATGACCGCCGCCACAGTAACTGCGTCCGGCCAGGATTCTGCTTTCTTCATTCTGCATTCTGCATTCATGTTTAATACAGAATGCCCTCCACCCTTAACAAATGGCTTTCATTCGTGCGGTTCAGCCACACGCTCTTCGCGCTGCCCTTTGCCCTGGCGGCCATGGCCATCGCGGCGCGGGAGCACCATGGTTGGCCCGGGTGGCGCGTTTTCGGCCTGGTCCTCGCCGCGATGGTTTGTGCCCGCACTTGCGCGATGGCCTTCAATCGCATCGTGGACCGCAAGCTCGACGCGCTGAACCCCCGCACCGCCGGGCGCCACCTGCCGACCGGCCAGATCAGCCTGTTCAGCGCGGTAGCGCTTTGTGCGCTGACAGGCGCAGGCCTGGTAGCCGCCAGCTTCTTTCTAAATCCCATCTGCTTCTACCTCTCGCCAGTCGCGCTGGTCGCCATCTGCTTCTATTCCTTGACCAAGCGGTTTACGGATTACACGCATTTCTTTCTCGGGCTGGCGCTGGCACTGGCCCCGGTCGGAGCCTGGCTGGCCGTGAAAGGAACTCATGTCTCTGCCCTGGAGATTGTCCAGATGGCCGTGCTGGCGGGCGTGGTGGTGCTTTGGCTGGTTGGATTCGACATTATCTACGCCCTCCAGGACTACGACTTCGACCGCAAGCACGGGCTGCACTCCCTCGTCGTCGCGTGGGGGCCGAAGAACGCCCTGCAAGCGGCCTTCCTGGCTCACCTGCTGATGTGCGGGCTCTTGCTGGGCTTTGGGCTCCTGTGCGGCTTCCGCATCGCCTACCTCGTGGGCTGGATGATCATCGTAGGCTGCCTCGTGTTGGAGCACTGGATCGCCCGCCGACGCAGCCTCAACTGGATCAACATCGCCTTCTTCCGCCTGAACGCCGTGGTGAGCGCGGTCTTCCTGTTCGTCACCCTCGCCGAGGTCGTCTTCGGGGGCGGGTTCCGGCTGCGGTGAGTTCCGGTCAGTCCAGCTCGACGGTCTTCCGCAGTAGATACGTCACGCCATTGGTGTCTCCGCGGTAAATGTCCACCCACGCTTTCTGTCCTGCGATGCGGAACTTCAGACAGGTGCTCGGCGCACCCTTGTCGCCTGCGCCACGCGCATGGCCGGCGTCGGTTTGCCAAATACCTTCGACCCGGGCGACTGAACAATTGTGGGTATGGCCGCAGATATAAGCCCGCACGTGATACTTCTTAAGCAGTTGGAGGAAACGCTCCTTGTGGGCCGGATTGGACGTGAGCGACCCGCCCTCGTGACGATTGCGCCCGCTGTCCATGTCCGGCAGAGACTTAATGGGTATATGGCCAATGACCCAGATGAGGGGTTTGCGAGTGGCGGCCAAGTCCTTCTCCAACCAGTCGAAGGTCGCCTCGGGGATATCGTTATTAAGCATGGAGTCGGACGTTCCATTGAAATATTCGTCGAGGGCGATGAAGTGCGAATTCTTGAACTCAAAAGAGTAGGTGGTCTCCTCGGCTCCGGGCGGGCCCTTGCGGGTCAGATTGGGAATGCCGGCCTTAGCCCAGTCCCGCAGCCAGACCAGGTTGGTCTTGTTCCCGAATTCATGATTGCCCAAGACAGGGTACCACACGTAATTCGTGCCGAGATACCGGTCAATGGTGGCCCGCACAGGACCGGGCGGATCGCAATCTCCGGGGATGATCATGAATTCCCCGGCGCCGATGGTTTGCAGGGCCTCGCAGAGTCCGTCGAAGTAGCGCTTCCCGGCCGGCGCGGGCCCGACGAAGTTGCGCATATCGCAGGTAGTGACGAAGGAGAAGGTGTCGGGCGCTGATTGGGGCTGGCCGGCGGCCCGCTGGCCAGTCATCACGGCGCACACGACAGCGACGCCACAAACCTGAGCGGCCAGCGTCAGACCCTTCCGAAGTAAATTCATCATAGGCGATAAGGTGTCCTCACGGCCGGCCCTTGTCCACTGTTTCCAAAGCAGCTCCACGAGCCCGGGCGCTGCCGAAACTGAGTTTGCCAAACCCGCCGGTTCTGCTACTCGTAGCTTGTGCAGTTTTTCGTCCAGCGCAGCGAACTCCGCGACCTCTATGACAAAGTCGCCGCCGGCCAACGGATCTCCGAGGCCGACGCTCTCCGCCTGTTCGAAAGCAAAGACCTCAACGCCGTCGGCGCCATCGCCGACCTCGCTTGCCAGCGCAAGACGGGCGGGCGCGCCAGCTACATCATCAACCGCTACATCAACTACTCGAACTACTGCATCCTGAGCTGCCAGTTCTGTTCCTTTGCCCGCAAGCAGCGCGACGCCGACGGCTTCCAGCTTGGCGTCGAGGAAATCGTCGCCAAGGCCCGAGAGGCGCTGCGCCTGGGCATCACCGAGTTGCACATTGTTGGCGGGCTGCACCCCTCCCTGCCGTTCAGCTACTACACCGACATGCTCAAGGCGCTGCGCGCGCTGGACCCGCGGCTGCAGTTGAAGTGCTTCACGGCGATTGAGGTCTTGCACCTGGCCTGGCTGGCGAAGAAGTCCGTCTCCGAAACCCTAAGCGCCTTGAAGGAAGCCGGTCTTGATTCGCTCACCGGCGGGGGCGCCGAGATCTTCCGCAAGGAAGTCCGCTCCGCCATCGCGCGCGGCAAGGAATCCGCGGAGGAATACCTCGATGTCCATCGCACCTGGCATCGCCTGGGCGGCCGCAGCACCTGCACCATGCTCTTCGGTCAGGTCGAGACCCTGGCCGACCGCGTGGACCATCTGCGCCAACTGCGCGCCTTGCAGGATGAAACGCACGGGTTCGTCGGCTTTGTTCCGCTGCCCTATCAGCCGGAGAACAACGATATCCCGGTGCACCATCCGCCCACGGGCTTCGATGCCCTGCGCACCATTGCCATCAGCCGGATTTACCTCGATAACTTTGACCACATCACCGCCTATTGGGTGGGTATGGGACTCAAACTGGCGCAGGTCGCGCTGAGCTACGGCGCGGACGACCTGCATGGCACCATCATCGAGGAACACATCTTCCACATGGCCGGCGCCAAATCGCCACAGCTCCAGACGGAAGCCGAGATGATCAAGGCCATCCGCGAGGCAGGCTGCACCCCCGTCCAGCGCAACACCTTCTACGAGCCGATCAAGGTGTGGGATGCGCTCACGCCACAAGCTGCGTCAGACGACAATGAGGGCAGATCAAAAGTGTTGGAAGCGAATCTCGCGACAGCCTGATGCTCAGCACCACGCAAGGTTTGACGGCTTCGCGGTTTCGGCGGTAATGTCTTGGCATGACATTCAGCGTCGTCTTCGAGAGGGTTGAGGACTCCGGCTTCCCGGCTGGATACTACTACGCCCATGTTCCCAGCCTGGGCTTGACTACACACGGCCTGGGAGTCGAAGGCGCCCGCAAGGCCGCCGCCGATCTCCTCCGGCTGTGGCTCGCCGAAAAGCGTGCCAGCGGCGTGGAGGTCGCTGCTTCTTCTGAAACCCTGTTTGGGACGCTGGAGATCACGGAAGATGCCCTACAAAGCGCGTGAGGCGCTGGCTAAGCTCCAGCGAGCCGGGTTTGTTATCCGGCGCCAATCAGGGTCGCACGCGGTCCTTCGGCATCCTGATGGCCGCCAGACCTATGTGGCCATGCACCCGGGAGACATCCCCACTGGCACTTTCCGCCGACCTTGCAGATGCCCGGGCGGGACGCGAGATTAGCGCGAACTGCCGTTCGCGGCTACCAGGCACTTTCCGCGCTATGCTTAAGCAAGCCAGCCTTTCTGAAGAAGAGTTCCGGGGGCTTTGATCTCCAACAAGCCACGCCCTAACCCCAATGCAGCCAGAACCAATCCCCAAACTCCGCATGGCCCCGCTCGAAACGGCGGAAGAGACGACCCGTCGCCTGGCACGCGAGCAGCGCGCGGTTGATTTCCAGCGCGAAAGCAGCCTCGACCGCTCGCTAGCCCCCTTTCGGGTCGGTTCCGTCGGCTCCCTCAACGCCGTCCCGCTCACGCGCGGGCTGGAGGAGGAAGTGGTCTATGCCGCGCCATCCCGGTTGGCAGAGATGCTCCAGCGGGATGAACTGGACGCGGCGCTGGTCAGCGTGGTGGAAGTGCTCTTCAACGACCGCTACGACATCCTGGACGGCATTGCCATTGCCTCCCTCGGCGAGGTCAGGAGCGTCCTGTTGGCGCACCGCAAACCGCTGGAGGAGGTCACCGAGGTTTTCTGCGACACCGCCTCGTTGACCAGCGTGCAGTTGCTGCGGGTGCTGCTCGCCGAGCGTGGCCTCAAGCCGGAGTTTAAGCCCCTCGCCAGCTATGACTTCGCCGCGTTGCCGGATTACGCCATGCTGATCGGCGACCCGGCGCTGGATTTTGCGCTTGGCCCGCACGAGCACGAGATCTGGGACCTCGGGGCCGCCTGGTACGAGCTGACCAACCTGCCCTTCGTGTATGCGGTCTGGGCGTTACGCCGCGGCGTCGAGAATTCCGGACTGCGGCGCAGCCTGCGCGAGGCGCGCGACTTCGGGCTCGACACGCTCGATTCCATCATCCGCAGCCGTACGGAATACACCTTCGAATTCCGCCAGGATTACCTGGGCTGGCACATCCACTACCACCTCGGCTCCGACGAAAAGCGCGGCCTGGCGAAGTTCATGGAACTCCTGCGCCGACACGGCTGCGGGCCTATGTTCGAACCCCGCTTCGTGGTGTAAACCCGCCCCTGGCCCAATCGAGGTGGCTTGGTGCTGGCTTTAGGGTCGCAAGCTCCTGGCTATCAACACGCATTGGAGTGGCGTTGATGTGGCTTTGGGGGGCTTTGACCGGCCTCCCCAGGAACATCCAACAACCAACATCGAACGCCCAACACCCAGTGGCTCAGAAACGCCCGCCCATTGGATGTTCGGTGTTGTATGTTGGAGGTTGGATGTTCGCCCTTGGTCTTTGTCTGGGGGCGGTCTGGTATTGGTATGGGGGCGGCCTGACGTGGATTGCATAAAGCTATGAGGTTAAGTGACTTATGCACTTAGTGTTCTGGCTTTGGGTGCGCCTGTGTGCCCCGCGCATAACCGTAACCGCATCGTCGCGGTCATCGCTGGCGGCCAATTTGGCAGGCAGGCCAGCGGCAGGAGCAAATACTTAGCAATCTTCTCAGAAGGGAACGATGTCATGAGATAGCACTGCAGAGGAACGCGGAGAAACGCAGAGAAGAATTACTCTCTGCGAACCTCTGCGCCTCTGCGTTAAAGGGTAATCTGGCGGATTCGGATTTTGGATTTTGGAACATAGCTTGCTCACGCCAAGAATCGCGCCTGCTGCGCGGGCTGCGCTTCTTCCAGTCGCTCACGCTCGTCCATTCACACACCCGCTTCGCAGGCAGGCTTCGCTCTGCTCTTGAGTTCACTGACCTGAGGGCAGAGCCGAGCGGAACCCTAAGTAGTAGTCCCCGTAGTCCGGGTCGCAGTAGCTGCGGTACGCCGCCCGGCAGAGGTACGCGTCGGAGTCCCAACCGCCGCCCCGAATCACACGGTACGAGCCCGACACGGGACCACGCGGGTCAGTCCCGGGCGATGAGGTGTAATACGTACCGTCATACCAATCCCAGCACCACTCTCCTACATTCCCCGCCATGTCATACAAACCATAGCCGGTCGCCGCAAAATATCCCGCCGGACTCGTGTAGGGATAACCGCCAGTGGCGAAGGTCGGATGATTACCGCGCGTAAAGCTTGTGTCGTAGCTATAGTAGGCGTCACTGTAATAGTTGGCCATGCTATGCATAATGTTGTTGGTGCCGCTCCACGGGAACCGCTGCCCGCTGGCTCCGCCACGTGCCGCCCGCTCCCACTCCGCCTCCGTCGGTAACCGATACCCGCTCCTCCACTTCACCCAGTCATTCTGCACGTTGGCCTGTCCTGTGCGATAGACCAACGTCTGCCCCGCATCCGTATAATACGCCGGCGTCCGCCCCTGCTGCTCCGAACGCGCATTACACCACTTCACCGCATCATACCATGTCATGCTCTGCGCCGGATGATTGGTCGCCTTGCCCTGCGCCCCATAATCGAAACTGTAGCTGTGGTTCGTCGCCCAGTTGTACACCCCATCCCACAATGCCTTCGTCACCTCGTATTGGTCCAGGTAGAAAGCGCTGATCTGGTTCGTATGCAAGGGCAACTCGTCGCTGTAGCCTTCGCCGAACGTATCCCCCATCACGAACGGCCCGGCCGGGATGAGCGCCATGCCGGAGGGCACGGAATTGGTGCCGCGCACCCGATAGAACATCGGCACGCTTACTTGAATCTTGCCGTTCGCGTCCACCGCTACCGCCTCCAGCCCCGCCCAGTTGTTCGTCCCCGGCCCCGCCATCGAGGACGCCCATTCCACCACCGCCACACTCCCGGGTGCCAGATTGCTGCACGCCAGCACTCCGTTAGCGCTAAAAGAAGTGATTACCGGCTGCCCGAGGGCCGCCACAGTTGCCCCAAGCACCAAAGCGCACAGGCCAAGGCTCAGCGTTCGTGCTTTGTTTCTCATGGTTCTGTTCTGCGCCGCTTCCGGATACAAGGCAAGCGTTTTCAGCGGCAATTCTCATTGTGGGCAGAAATCAGGGGAAACCGTTGAAACGGTTGGACCGCAGCGGGGGGCGTGGTTCACCCAACTGAAGTTGGGTGTTAATGAGAGGAAGACTCGGGTTTCGGATTTGGGAACAGGGCCTGCCTGCGCCGCAGCGCTCGAGGCAGGCAGGCCCGGCGGCGGAGGACTGGGCCATAATGAGAATTGCTGGAGCTCCGGGGCGAGGGATTTGGCGCTCATCGGCTTAGGCAGCATACGATGCTGTCCCGCCATGATTCTGTCAGTCGCCCATTCTTCATTAGCAAGACCCGAGGCGCACATGGCTTGCTCACGTCAAAAATCGCGTCCGCTGCGCGGGCTGCGCTTCTTCCACCCAAACACGCTCGTCCATTCTCGCACCCGCTACGCAGTCGGGCTTCGCTCGTCCCTCGCTCGCCTCGCCTGCTCCGCTCTGCTGCTCTTGAGCTCACTGACCTGAGGGCAGGGCCGAGCGGAACCCTATGTTGCTGCCCCAGTCGTCCGGGTAGCCGTAGTCGCGGATCGCCGCCCGGCAGTAGCCCGCGTTGCGGTACCAACTGCCGCCCCGAAGCACACGGTACGAGCCTGACACGGGTCCACGAGGGTCAGTCCCGGGCGATGATGTGTAATACGTGCCGTCATACCAATCCCAGCACCACTCCCATACATTCCCCGCCATGTCATACAACCCATACCCGTTAGCCGCAAAGGTCCCCACTGTAGTCGTGTACGGATAGCC
>CAIWJG010000068.1 GCA_903912925.1 uncultured Verrucomicrobia subdivision 3 bacterium
ACCGCCCACACCCCACTCAAGTGGGGTGTTAATGAGAGGCAGGCCGCGTTGTAGCTAGCAAGCGATATACGGAAGGCCCGGATTCGCAGGGTAAAGTCACCCCGAGAAGAATCCCGTCTTGCGCCCCCGCCTCATCCCTGCAAGGGAAACGCTGAAACGCTGAAATACTGAAAAGCTGAAAAGCTGAAACCCAAACCGTCCCATCCGAATTTCTGCTTTTCAGCATTTCAGTATTTGCCCAGTGTGTATCATCCTGCTTCGCCATCCAATTCCGCCGTGCGCATTTCGGCAACCTCCCGGGCGGAATAGATGCGGTCGCCCCAAGCGGCTTTCAACTGCGCCATGATGTCGGGCTTGGCGAGCTTGGGCGTTTTGACGGGCGCGGGTGGCACGAGGCGGGCAAACAATTTCCCCGCCTTGGTGATCTCCACCGGCTCGCCCTCGGCAATCCCCGCGGCAACACGCGGCGAGCGGTAGCGCAAATCTCTGACGGTAGCGGTCTTCATGTTTTAAGCTGGAATAACGAAGGCGGCCTTGTGGTCTATGCCTTCGTCTAGCGTGGCCAGTTCCATGCCGTGTTTGCCAGCGAGGCTCGCTAAATAGAAGTCTGTGGTCTTGCTTCCGGCTGGAGGCGGATCGGAATACAAAGGTTCCATGTCACAGGATAGCGACTGAGGGCGCCGGGATTCTTTCCATTCCTTTAGTGCATTCCTGGCATCGGCAACACTGAGACCAAAGCTGGGCTGTGTGGAAATCCGCAAGAATCCAAGTTCGGTAATTGGGCAAACGGCAATTTGCCGTCCATCCTGCCAAACTGTTACTCGCTCGTTATGGACATGCGTATCCCAGAGCAATGCCATGAGCGCCGAAACATCCAACAAGTAAGGGCTCATGGAAATTCGTCCATCGCCGCGCGGACTTGCGCTTGCGTAATTGGCCGGCTACCCACAGCCACGAGGTAGCCGTGCTTCCTGACCAGCTTGGCTTGGTTTGGCCTTTCGTCGGGAATCAAAGGCGTCAGAACCAGCTTTCCGTTGCTGGAAATCTGCATGTCAAACCTCTCTCCCGGCTTGGCCGGAGGGAGCACAACGCGCTTCTTGGCATCAGCCGTTACTGTCATAAAGGGATTATCCCACCAGCCGCGCCCATTTGCAAGCCTCCCCCCCCCCCGACTGGCAGCAATTCTCATTATGGCCCAATCGCCCCACGCCGGGTGCCCTCACCCGGCGGGGGTGGCAGGCCCATAATGAGAATTGCTTGAGACCGGCGCTCCGGGCCGCTGCGTTGGCCTGCAAGGTGGTGTCCGGCAACACGAAGACCGCGAACCATCATTAAGTCGCCGGGGCCGACGGCTCAAGCCTGGAAAGCGGTAAAACGGTTCCCTGCCGCCCTGCCGCCCCCCCTCTGAAGCGGGTGGCTAATTATATCCGGCTGCCAACCCTGAAGAAAGCTGTCTTGCGCCCCCTGTGTCCGCCCGGGTGCGTTGGGGAGCTGCCAAAGCCGACCCCGGAGCATCCCGGAAGGCATACAGGTGGTCAGGAATGCTCGCTCTGACACAAAATGCGCAGGCCATTGGGCGCAAGACGGGATTCTTCTCGGGGGAATTTTCCCTTGCAAATCCGCGCCTTCCGTATATCGCCTCACGTGTACAACGCGGCCTGCCTGTCATTAACACCCTACTTCAGTGGGGTGCGGGCGATGGTCTCGGCGTCGGAACCGCTTGAGCGGTTTACCCACCACCGCAAACCGCTGAAGCGGTTGGGGAGCCGGTTCGCGTGCCACACCCATCTCGCTGAAGCGAGGTGTTAATGAGAGTTGGCCGCCCACCCCGAAGAAATCTATCGTGCGCTCCAGGCCATTGTGCGCATCTTAGATTTTCGGAGCGCGGACATTCTTGTCCGCCGGTGGGCTTGCGGGTCTGCCATCACGCAAAGGCGGACAAGAATGTCCGCGCTCCAGTCGCCCGTGCCAACAACGTTGGGAAAATCTGTCGTGTGCTCCAGGCCATTCGCCGGAGGATTTGGAACTTGCGCAAGGCTGTATTTGGCAACAAACTCGCCGCTAATGATGAATAAGCGTGTAGTCTCGCTCGGGGTCGTAATGGCGGTGCTCGTGCCCTTAATGGGGTGGAGCGGCCAGGTTGGCGACCCTGCCGCTCCCCTGGAGGTGAAACAATGGCTTAAGGGTAATCCCGTGGCCGTCAAGGCCGGCACGAACATTTACGTGGTGGAGATATTTGGCACCAGGAGTTTGGCGAGCCGCGCCAGCATCACCAACCTGAATGCGCTCCAGAAGCGCTACCAGGACAAGGGCGTGGTGGTGGTGGGGATCAGCGACGAACCGGCCGATAGAATCATAGAGTTTCTCCAAGGTGCGGGCGCGAAGATCGAGTATGCCATCGCCGCGGATGACCAGCGGCGCACGGTGCAGTCTTATATGAAGCCCGTGCGGCAGCGGGGAATTCCGTGCGCGTTCATCGTCGGCAAGGACGGCAAGCTTCTGTGGCATGGCCATCCCCTGGGCGGCCTGGATGAGGCGCTGGGTCAGATCGTGGCGGGCAGCTACGACCTGGAAGCATTGCGAAAAGAGGACTTCGCCCGGGGCCAGATGACCCAATACTTGACGCTGGCCACCCGGGGAGACAAGCGGACGGGCAATTCAGGACGGACGCTGCTGGCCGCCCGGACGAACAATGCGACGCTGCTGTGCGATCTGGCCTTTCAAATCGTGACGACCCCAAAGCTGGCCCGGCGCGATATCGTGTTGGCCAAGACCGCACTGGATCAGGCGGAGAAGTTGAGCCCCACCAACGCGATGATCGTGAACCAGACCCGGGCCATATTGCTGATCGAGACCGGCCAGAAAGAAGAAGCACTTGACTCCGCGCGCAAGGCTCTCGCGGCCGCACAGGGGGAGAAGGAAAAAGCCAAGGCTGAACTTTTGATCCGGACTATGGAAGCGCGCCTCGGGGCAGCCAGGACAAACCAGGCCAAAGCCGCCCCTACGCCCTAGCCTGGATATTCCACACACCCTTGAACCTAAAAACGGCACTTGGGATTAACCGCAAAGAACACAAAGATCGCAAAGAATGGAACTGGTGATGCTTCCGAGCCAAAGAACTGATTCACCCGCCGGGTGAAGGGGAGCCTTATGCCATCCA